>QJYK01000102.1 GCA_003248075.1 Gemmatimonadota bacterium
GGCATGGGGCATCGTGGGTGAGGGGCTCACTGAGGAGGACGCACGCGCGCTCGCCAAAGCACTCATCGAGGCAGGCGTTCCCTGCGCCGTCGGCGCACAATCCGCGCTCGCGACGCTTCCCGAGGTGGAGGAGGCATCGGCGTTCGACGAGCTGCCGCTCGATCCCGTCCTGATCGCCGCGGCCGCGCTCACCATCACCCAGACGACCACCACCAAGCTGCGGGCGGGCCCGGGCACCGGCCACAACATCGCCAGCGCGGCGGTCATGATGGCCACGGGCCTCCCGATCAAGGTCGGCGGAAGGAAGCGGGCGGTGGAAAAAGAAGTGAGGACCGACAGGCTCGTCTTCTATGCCGACCTGCTGTACACGTCTCCGGCGAGGCGCATCCGAATCGCCGCGTCCGGCTTCGATTTTTCCTGCCTCGGCGCGCGGATGCTCTTCCAGGCTCAGGCCAACCTGAAGGTCCTGCTCGGAGATCTCGTCTCGGCTTCCCCCGAAGCCGTGTTGAACCACGGAACGCGTGTGCTCCTGGAAGGAAGACCCATCCGCACGATGGGCTATGCGTCCCTGGGCGACCTCGAGCGCGAGGAGCGATGGCTCCTGACCCTGCGGAGGAGCAGGCGCTAGCTGGCCGCGTCTTAGCCGCCCACCCTCGCGAGTCCCGCCTCCGCGCGCGCCTTCCACTCGAAGCCGGGGTCGGCGTCTACCCACGCGCCCAGCGACGACCGGTACAGCTCGGCGGCGCGCTCCCGATTCCCCATGCGCTCCAGGACCTCGGCGGCGCGGGTACGCGCGAAGGGCATCCACGTCGGCTGGTCGTCCATCGAGAGGAAGAGGTCCACGGCTTCGGCGGGGGATCCCGCCTCGGCGAGCACCTCGGCGTGGTACCAGCGTGCGCTGACCGCGAAGTGGTCAAGCCTACGCGCCTGACCGAAGGACCGGAGCGCGCTGTCGATGTCCCCAGTCTTCCAGTGCATGTACCCTTCGACCGTACGGGCGAGCCGTCGCCGGAGGAGCGCTTGCGAAGGCACCGTGAGCTCGGCCGCGAGGGAATCCGCCCACGCGATGATCTCGCGAGCCGCATCCAAGCGGCCCGCGTCGACCGCGTGGATCCCGACCTTCTCCCGGCAGGTCACCGAGGAGATCCCACCGCAGTTGTCGATCGCGTATTCGGCGTCGGGATCGAAGCCGGGGAGGGGGCCGATGAGGTCCTGGTGGTGACGCGCGAGGGACAGGCGGACCCCGTTGCCTCTCGGGATCTGAGCGAGGAGCGCCAGCGCCTGCGCTTGACGACCCGCCGCCATCGCGTAAGTGGACTGCAGGTCGATCACGATGAACTGCCCTCCTGCCGGGATCGTACCGATGAGGTCGGCCATGCGGGGCAGATACTTCGGCTCGAGCCGGATCGTCCGAAGCTGGCCAACGCCTCTTCGAAAATCTCCAAAAGCTTCCTGGAAGGCCGCCCTCGCCTGCTCCGGGTCCGCGTCGAGCAACGTGGAAAGGACTTCGAATGCGGCGGTCCTGGGGTCGTCGGGAAGCGACGTCCGCAGCTGGGTCGCCAGCTCGCGGCTGCGCAACGTGTCCCCGGCGCCCATCGCATATTCCAGAGCGTGGAAGATGTAGGGCACGAATCCGGGAGCGAGCTCCAGGGCCTTCTCGAACGCTTCACGAGCGGGACGGTTGCCGCCGCCGGCGAGACCGGGCTCGTGGTAGCGCACCTCTCCGAGCATGTACCAGGCCTCGGGATCGTCGGGATACTGGGTCACCGCCGCGAGCGCCGGCCGGATCGACTGGAGGGTGTCTCCGCCGACCTGCAGGCTCACGAGCGCGAGCGCGCGGTCCTTCGCGGACAGGTAGGGCAGCACGCGCTCGAGGCGACGGTCGGCGCTGTCGCGCCGTTCGCCCGGGCCTTGGTGGTATCCCAGTGCCTGCCGCGTCCGGAGCACCGGCAGCCCGAACGTCGTGTCGGCCTCCGCCGCGATCCGGTAGGCCTCCAGCGCCTCGTCGAAACGACCCGCCCGGTACTGCTCCTCCCCCTCGAGGAACGCGCGCGCTGCCTCCAGCGAGCTCGTCGTCAGCCGGGCCGGGAGCTGCCGGGCTGCGCCAGCGGCTCCCACCTCGCGGATGAGGTCGCGCAGGAGCGCGATCCCGAGGGCGTCCACCAAGGTGAGAAAGTCGCCTTGTGACCCCTCTACGGACGCCTCCGCGACCTTGGAGGCGTCGGCCAGGTCGAAGACCTCGGCCGAAAGACGGACGTCGTCGCCGAGTGCCACCACGGCGCCGAGCACGCCATACCGGGCCCCCGTCGATCCGGCGACGGACAGCGCGGTGCGCTCGTCCGCGAGACCGTCTCCGACCCTCCGCCTCCATTGGGCCAGGACGGTACGGCTCGAAATCGTGTGAAAGCCGGCCAGGCCGTCCAGACCGGGCGTCAGGAGGTCGACGATTCCCTCCGCCCAGGGCTCGAGGTCGGGGTTGCCGACCGAGAAGGGCAGGATCGCGATATCCGTCGCGGCCTCGTCGGCTCCGACCTCGGCGGGGCCCAGTCCGCTTCCCCGACCTGTGAGGAGCACGTAGGCGCCGGCCACTCCGAGGAGCAGCGACAGAGAGACGAAGCCGCCCACGATCGCCCGACCCCACGTCAGGTGCGGGAGCCTCCCCGCCCTGAGGCTCGCGATCACGTCGGCCGGCGCAACCTGCCAGTCCGTCGGGATCTCGCCCGCCTCCTCGGCCGCCGTCGTCTCCGCCTTCGACTGCACCCACGCCGTGGCCAGCACGATCAAGAACCCGACGGCGAGCAGGATCAGCGTGACCGGGAAGACCCATTCCGGAAGGCTGAGCCGCTCCGTGAGCATGTCGACCACCTGGAGCACGACCCAGGAGGCACCGACGAAGATCAGAACGGCTTGGACGACGGAGCTTCGCTTCAGCCGTTCCAGCACGGGAGGGTGCGTCATGGGTGCGAAGATAGGCACGGCCCGGCCGTTCGCCACCAAATTGCGCGGCTCACGCACCCGCGATATGCGTTCGCAGCACCACGTCGGTCCGGTCGGCCGAGTCCGTTCTGTTGGCGGCCCTCACCCCGCTGGTCGCATCATCGCGGACTGCCGTCGTCCGGGCGTCCCTCCCCGCGGAGACACCGCGCGCCACCGCCCTCCACCGCTCGCCCCCCGGCCCCTCACGCGTGAACCAGCCCTAGCTCATCCTCCGGCGTGTGCCGAGACGCGGGTGGACCACCCGAGGGGTGGCCCCGCCCTGCGCGAATGGACGCTCGAAACGGGAGGGCCGATGAGAGCCGGGTGGAGGGGATGGAGGCGGTCAGCGCCCACGGTCGCGCTGGCCCTCTCGCTGATGGAGGCACCCGTCGTGGAGGCGCAGGCGACGGCCAGCGTCACGGACTCGGTCGCGCTCAGGCAGGCGGCCGAGGCCCTCGTGGCTGCACTCTCGACCGGTGACGCGGACCGTATCCGCCGTTTCGTCGAGGAGCGGTTCTCGGCCGAGGCGCTTCGCCGCCAGGGCGGCGCCGACTTGATGACGGATTATCTGGGCTCGCTCTTCATCGAGCACGGCCCACTGGAGGTCCGTGCCTCCGCCATGAGGACGATGGGTCCCATGACCATGCCGATGCAGTGGGCCTATGGAGACCTCTCCGGGGCCTGGCTCGGTCTCACAATCGACCTCGGTAGCGACGGGATCCGTCGCTTCGGCGTGCAACGAGGTCCGACGCCGGGCATCCTCCCGGTGGACGCGCCCTCTGAACCGGCGGGAATCCCGGCGTACCTGGAGTCGTCGCTCAGGCGCGCCGCCGAGGCGAAGCTGTTCTCGGGGGTCGTGGTGGTGACGCGCGGCGGGGAGGCCCTCTTCCAGGGCGCCTACGGCATGGCGGACGAGGGGGCGGGGAGGGCCATGGCCCTCGGAACACGCATCCCGCTCGCCTCCGCGGCGAAGATGTTCACCGCGGTGGCCATCGGCCAGCTCGTCCAGGAGGGTGTCGTCTCCTTCGACGATCGGCTGAGCAAGTGGGTGCCAGAGTACCCCGCCCAGGTCGGAGACCAGGTCACCGTGCGGCATCTCCTCACGCACACGTCGGGGATCGAGATGGACGACGATCCCGGCTTCCACGCGGCCCTCCGGAGCGCGCGCTCGATGGAGGACATCCTCGCCGCGCACCTGCGATACCTGCCCCGGATGAACGAGGGCCGGTTCCAGGACTTCCATCCACTCGATCACTACGACTACACCAACGAGGGGATCGACCTTCTGGGGCTCATCGTCGAGCGGGCGAGCGGAGTCCCTTGGCACGAATACCTGCATCGTCGCGTCTTCGAGCCCGCCGGGATGAGCGCCACCGCCTCCGACCTGCTCGAGTCCGTTCCGGACCTGGTGCACGGATACACCTTCCGGGTGGTGGTGGACGGCCGCGTCGTCCCCCGGCCCAGCTGGCGTCCGGCTCCGCCGATGGAGGAGCTGCGCTACCGTCCGGCCGGGTCCTCCGTAGCCACCGCGGGCGATGCGGCCCGTTTCATGGACGCCTTGTTCGCCGGAACGCTCCTCTCGCGGGAGCTGGTCGAGGAGATGACGAGCCGTCAGATCGCCATCATTCCGCAGCTCGATCAGTGGTACGGACTGGGCTTCATGCGCTGGACGTCGGACGGGGTCGCGTCGGTGGGCCACATCGGAGGCGCCCCCGGCATGAGCACGCTCATCGAGCACTACCCGGACCTGGGGTATACTGTGGTGGTGCTCAGCAATCACGACGGCGGCTACCTTGGCGCGAGCACGCGGATCCGGGAGGCCATCGCCAAGGCGGAGGGAGCCACGGGAGCCCGCTGACCCCCACAGGATTCGAGAAGGGCGATGTCCGGTCCAATCCCGGTGTCCGACGAGCCACGTGCCGCACCGCCTCGATGGGGATGGGGTGTCGGCCTCGCGCTGGTGGGCGGCGCCCTGTGGACTCTGAGGCTCCAGTGGGCACAGCAGGGCGAGCGGACGCCGGCCCCCCTCGGAGCCCTCCTCCTTCTCGAGCTCCCCCCCTGGCTGGTGTGGATCGTGGCCGTGCCCGCCATGGTGGCCCTTCTGAATCGCGTCCCGTTCCGGCCGGGATCGAGGCTGAGGGCGGTCCTCGCGCACCTGGCGCTGGCGGGCGCCCTGACGATCAGCGCCTCGCTTCTCCGGCTCCCAGCCCTCACCAGGCTCGCCCCGGCCGGCGTCACCCCACTCCGTTTTCGCTTCATCACGGTGGAGCTGATCCCGTATGACCTTTCCATCGTCGCGCTCCTCTACGTCGGGCTCCTGGCGGCACTCTCGGCGGTGCAACTTCGCGACGAGGTCCAACAACGGGCTCGCGCGGCGGCCGAGCTCGAGGCCGAGCTCGCCAATGCCCAGCTCAGGGCACTCCGCACGCAGCTCGATCCGCACTTCATCTTCAACGCGCTGCAAAATATCTCGGTGATGGTCGACGAGAGTCCGTCGACGGCGCGACGCATGATCGCCCAGCTCGGAGATCTCCTGCGCACGACCCTGGGCGAGCACGACCACCTGGTGCCCCTGGGTACCGAGATCGATTTCGTGCGCCGGTACCTGGCGCTGGAGGGTGCACGGTTCGAGGATCGGCTCCACGTCACCATCCACGTGGACCCGGGGGCGGCCGAGCGCCCCGTGCCTCCGTTCGTGCTCCAGCCGCTCGTGGAGAACGCGCTGCGCCACGGGCTCGGACCCCGCTCCACGCCGGGGAGCCTCGACATCCGCGCCGCCCTCGAGTCGGACGCCCTCGTCATCACCGTGAGCGACAACGGGCTCGGTGTGGGCGACGACGCTACGGAAGGGCTCGGTATTTCGGTGACGCGAGAGCGCCTTGCACGCCTCTTTCCGGGCCCGCCCTCCCCCGGATCACTTTCCCTGTGCTCCAGGGATCATGGAGGCACCGAAGCCAAAGTGTGGATTCCGCTTCCAGCCGACGGCGCTGCGACGCGATGAGGGCGGTTCGTGTCCTGGTGGTCGACGACGAGCCCGTCGTCGTCCGCGGCGTGGCTCGCGCCCTGTCGGGGCGGCCCGGGATCGACGTCGTGGGCCGAGCGCACGACGGTGCGGAGGCCGTCGAGCGGATCCTCGAGCTCGCGCCCGACGTGGTCTTTCTCGACGTGCACATGCCCGAGCTGGATGGCTTCGGCGTGCTCCGCGCCCTGGAGCCCGAGGAGCGCCCCCTGGTCGTCTTCGTCACCGCCCACGACCAGCACGCCGTGGAGGCGTTCGAGGTCCATGCGGTGGACTACGTCCTCAAGCCCTTCGACGACGCACGCATCGTCGCCGCGCTCGAGCGGACCCGCGAGCGGCTCGCGGAGGGCGCCAGCGGGGCCACCGGAACCGCCATCGACCGGGTCCTGGATGCGGTCGGCTCGCCGCGCCCCCTGCGTCGTTTCCTGGCACGCTCGGGCTCGCGCATCCACTTCGTGCCGTTGGACGAGGTGGAATGGATCGAAGCCGACGGGAACTACCTACGCCTGCACGGCCAGGAGGGAGGGAGGTTCCACCTGGTGCGGGAGACCCTGACGGCCGCCGAGGCACGGCTCGATCCCGCGACCTTCACCCGGGTGCACCGGTCGGTGATCGTACGACTGGACCGTGTGGTCGAGATCGAAGCGATGGGCACCGGAGATTGGCGGATCACGCTTCGGAGCGGCGCGACGGTGCCGCTGAGCCGACGGTACCGGGACGCGTTTCTGGAGCGGGCCGCGGAATAGACACGGACAGGAGTTCCACACGTCGGGCTGCCCGTCCGGCGGGGAAGTGGCCGCTTGCGGGAGACCCGGTCCCGTGCGACGATCCTGCCGCCCCGAACGCCCTCCTCCGAAGGACGAATGACCGAGCCCCTGAAGACCCTCGCAACCGCACTGAGTGGCCGCTACGAGATCCTCGAGGAGCTCGGCGCGGGTGGCATGGCGACGGTGTACCTGGCGCGGGATGTTAGGCACGACCGCAACGTGGCCCTGAAGGTCCTGCGCCCCGACCTGGCCACCACGCTCGGTCCCGAGCGGTTCCTGAACGAGATCCGGATCGCGGCCAACCTGGCCCACCCTCACATCCTGCCGATGCACGACTCGGGGGAGGCCGGCGGATTCCTCTACTACGTGATGCCGTACATCCAGGGGGAATCGCTGCGGGAGAAGCTGCAGCGCGAGGGCGAGCTACCCATCCCGGAGGCCGTCCGAATCCTGAGGGACGTCGCGGACGCGCTCGCCGCTGCCCACGCCGCCGGGGTGGTGCACCGGGACATCAAACCGGACAACATCATGCTGTCGGGCAGGCATGCCCTCGTCATGGACTTCGGCGTGGCCAAGGCGGTCAGCGAAGCCGGTGGCAACCAGCAGGCCACCACGGTCGGCGTCGCGCTGGGGACGCCCCACTACATGGCACCCGAGCAGGCCGTGGCCGACCCGCACGTCGATCACCGAGCCGACATCTACGCGCTCGGTGCCATGGGCTACGAGCTGCTGACCGGTAGGCCTCCCTTCGCCGGCGGGACACCCCAGCAGGTGCTGACCGCGCACGTGACCCAGACCCCCGATCCGGTCACGCGCTGGCGCTCCAACGTCCCCCCGGCCCTGGAGCAGGTCATCGCCCGCTGCCTGGAGAAGAAGGCGGCGGACCGTTGGCAACGCGCCGAGGAGCTGGTCCCGGCCCTGGAGTCCCTCACCGCACCCAGTGGGGGCGTCACGCCCACCGGTACCCGGCCGATCGAGGCCGTGGGGTCGGTGGGTCTTCCCGCCTTGGTGCGCCGCGTGGGCTGGAGGCGATTGGGTCGTACTTTGGGCTTGTATCTGATCGCTGCCCTCGCGGTCCTGCAGACGGTGACCTTCGTGATGGGCCAGCTCGGTCTGCCCCGTTGGTTCCTGGACGCGGGGGTGATCCTCCTGCTCATGGGCATGCCGATCATCTTCGCCACGGCGTTGCTGAACGCCGCCGGGGTGTCCACCCAGGCCACGGCGCCCGTCGCCGTTCCCGCACCGCTGCGGCGAACCCGACGGTGGTTCACCTGGCCCCGCGCGATCCTGGGCGGGGTGCTGGCCTTCTCCGCGCTCGGCGCGGTGGGCGCCAGCGTGGTGTGGAAGCGGAACCAGGGACATTCCCTGGAGCCGGACATCGTGGCGGTGCTCCCATTCCGGGTCGTCGGCGCCGACATCGACCTCTGGAGGGAGGGGCTCGTCGACCTGCTCTCCACGGCCCTGGACGGCACGGGGCGTCTTCGGGCGTCGGATCCGCGTGCCGTGATGAACGCCTGGCACAGGACCTTCGGCGACGACGCGCGTCTTCCCGAGCCCGACGTGGCGGTCGAGGTGGCGAGGGCGCTCCAGGCGGGGTTGATGATCCAGGGAAGCGCGGTCTCCACCGGGCCGGGGGAGGTCCGGGTGACCGCGGACATCTTCAACGTGAAATGGCTGCGCAAGGAAGGCTCGGTCGTCGCGGATGGGCCCGAGGGAGACATGGCCAGCCTGGTGGACAGGCTGAGCGTCGACCTCCTCAAGTCCATCTGGCGATCCGAGGAGGTTCCCGAGATCCGGGTCTCGTCGGTGACCACGAACTCGGTTCCAGCGTTGCGCGCGTACCTGGAGGGGGAGCAGCATTTCCGCCGGTCTGAGTTCGTGCAGGCCCGCGACGCCTTCACGCGCGCGGTGGAGATCGACTCGACCTTCGCCATCGCCGCGCATCGTCTCTCAATCGCCTACGGGTGGTCGGCCGGGGCCTACGCCCAGGAGCACCTCCGCTACGCGGCGATGGCGGCCCGGCATCTCTCCGGCCTTCCCGTCCGCGACAGCCTACTCATCCTCGGTCACAAGCTCGTCGACTTCGACGGGGACCTGGACGTCATCCCCATCTACCAGAGGCTGACCTCCTCGTACCCGGACGACTTCGAGGCGTGGGACGGAGAGGGCGAGGCCTATTGGCACCTGGGCGCGCAGGCTGGATTCGGCCCCCGTGACGTGGTGGAGGCGCTCGCCCGCGGATATGCCGTGGACTCCACCATGGCTCCGTCGCTCATCCACCTCGTGCAGTCCGCGAACGCCGTCGGCGACCCGGACCTGGTGCGAACCTGGACCGCTCGGTACCTCGCGATCGACTCCACCTCGGAGCCGGCGGAGGCGTTCCGCCTCGCCGCCGCGCTCCGCTTCGGATCCCCCTCCGATTCGTCCGCGGCGGCAGCCGCCCTCGATACCGCCAGCCAGCGGGTGCTGGGCGAGATGGGTGGATCCTTCGCGTTCTCCGGCGTGACCGGGCTCGGCTACTTCGAGGCCGTGTACGGCGCTGCCAGCGATACACGCTTCCCCGACCGGTTCCGGTCCAATGCCCACTACGGCCTGTCGGACCAATACCTCCGACACGGTCAGCTCGCCCGGTGGCACGAGCAGGCTCGTCGGGCGGCGACGCTCCGAGGCTCGCAGGGCGACCTGTACACCCTGGCGATGGCTCGTCTGGCCGAAGTCGCGCAGGACTCGGTCTCGAACGCCGAGTTCGAGCGGCTGACCGCGGGAACCCGCTACCCCGAGGAGGCTCCCTATCTCGCCTTCCTCTACGCCAAGGACGGCCGCGCCGCCGATGCCCGGGGCGGCATCGAGTGGTTCGACCACCGGGCGGACAGCCTCCAGGCGACGGCCGACACCGCCGAGGCCGGGGCGCACCGGGGGCTCGCCCTCGCGGTGAGGGGACAGCTCGCCGCCGCCCAGGACAGCGTCGACGCAGCCATCGATCAGCTCCGGCGCGGCCTCTCGATGATGCCCGCCTGGGCGGACGGGCGCGACTACGCGCGATACCTGCTGGCCACCTTGCAGGAGAGTCGTGGCGGCGAGTCGGGGGCACTTCGGACCTACGAGTCCCTCTTCTGGACTCCCTCGCTCGAGGCCGTGGGCTACCTCGCGGGCGCCCAGCTCCAGGAACGCCGCGGGGAGACGGAAGGGGCGTTGGAGGACTATGAGCGCTTCCTCGCCCTGTGGGGGGATTCGGACCCCGAGCTCCAACCCCGCGTCCGGCTGGCCCGTGAGGCCGTGGAGCGGCTGAAGAGCGGTACCGAGCAGTAGGACCCAGAAGGGACCCAGGGCCCGGGCCTCAATCAGGCGCTAGGACATTCCTTCGGCGTCCCGTTCGGCGGCTCCTGCCGCGATCATGGCGTCCACCAGGGCCGCGATCCCCTCGGCCTCCACCCGGGCGCGCTCACGGCGCAGGGCCGCCTCCATGCGCGCCAGCAGGGCCTCGAAGCCGGGATTCCCCCGCAGCGGCTCGAACATCGGGTCCTGCTCCAGCAGCCAGTGCTCACGGTAGCCGCGGGCGTACGACTCGTCGAGCCATTCGAGCGCCGCTTCGGGACGGCCCTGGAAGGCATGGATCGCGGCCATCTCGAGCGTGTGCGCCGGCCACTCGCTGCCCGCGACGACGGCGACCCTCGCCGATTCCAGGGCCTCTGCAAAAAGCAGGTCTGAGGAATCTGGGTCACCCGCCCGATGGAGCAGGAGGGCATAGTTGGCCCGCGGCGTGCGGTAGGAGGCGTTGGGGAGGAGCACCGCATCGGGCGTCACACGCGCGGCGCGCTCGAGGTCTCCCCGGATCACTCCGGGCTGGCCCAGAAAGAGCAGGACGTCCAGGGCGAAGCGCTCGAACTCGGTCCCCTCGCCCCACCGGTCGAGCCCGCTCCGGGCCAGCTCGATCGCTCGGGCCGTATCGGCCTGGAGCAGCGCGAGCCGGGTGCGCGCCAGATCGAGACGGGCCTCCTCCATCCCCTCCGATGCGGCCAGGTCGAGCCACGCCCGGGCGCGCGCGCTGTCGCCGAGCATCTGGAGCGGCCAGAAGACGTGGAAGCGCGTGTTGGCGAGGTTCCGTCGCAGCGCCAGCGCCCTGGACGCGTATTCGAGCGCCGTGGCCGGCTCGCCGAGCACCGACAGCAGATAGCTCTCGTCCTCGAGGGCGTCCGCGTGCTTCGGATCGAGGGCGATCGCGTCCTCGAAGGCCATGGAAGCCTCGCCCAGCCTTCCCGACGGCATCCGCGAGGTACCGAGCACGTAGTGGGCGTCGGGCGAACCGGAATTCATCTCCAGCACGCGCCGGGCGACGACGTAGGCGGAATCAGCCGCGGCCTCGTCGCCCGCGTTCAACCCCAGCCATTGATAGCGGTGCGAAAGCCGCAGCCAGGCGGCCTCGAAGTCCGGATCGATCGATACCGCCCGTCGCAGGAGCGCAATGCCGCGCCGATTCTCGTCCGCAACGAGAGACGAGAGCGCCGTCTGCTGAAGATAAAGGTCGTAGGCTTCCAGGTTCTCGGTCGGCGCGACGTCCAGCCAATTCCTCTCGGCCTCCGTGAGCTCGGCACGGAGCGCGTCAGCGATCGCTATGGCGACCTCCGCCTGAAGGGCGAAGACGTCCGAGAGGTCGCGATCGTAGTCCTGCGACCAGAGCTGCTCGCTCGTCGCGGCGTCGCTCAGCTTCGCGCTGATGCGCACGCGCTGCGCCGCCTTACGCACGCTTCCCTCCAGGATCGTCCCGACCGCCAGCTCCCGGCCGATGTCCCGAAGCGAGAGGTCGCTCTCCAACGCGCGGCTCACCGCGGTCCGGCTCACCACGGATAGCTCACCCACCCGGGCAACCTGGCTGGTGATCTCCTCCGTCATCCCGTTCGCGAAGTAGGCATCGTTCGGGTCCGGCGAGAAGTTCTCGAAGGGAAGGACGGCGATGGCGCGCGGGTCCGCTCCTGCCGCCGGACTCGCGGTCCTCCGGGCCCCCTCCCCACGCTCTCGGGAAGCCGCCTCCCCTCCAGTGGCGCCCGGAAGGAACCTCGGCACGACGACCGCGGCGATCACGAGCAGCACGGCGAGGATCGAGAGCTCGGCGCCGCTCACGCGCTGATGGCCTTTTTCGCCGTGGTACCAGGCCAGGGTGAGCGTGGCCGGCAGCCCGAAGGCCAGAATCGCGACGAGCACCGGAAAGAAGGCGGTCGACCAGCCGAGGTTCTCGCGCAGCGTGCTGAATACCTCGAGGGCGAGCCAGGCTGCGGCGAGATAGGCCAGGGCCCACTGGACGAGCTTCCGCTCCCGAAGGCGGCCGAACCACGAGATCATGAGCCGGAGGGTGTCGCGGCGGTGGGTCGGGGGCAAGAGTGCGATGGACCCCACGTCGGGATCACCCGACGGTCATCCCCCGGGCCGGTCAGCCCTCCGCGCGACGCATCAGGAGCCACCAGCGCATCGTCTCCGTGACCAGGGCGGCCGCGTCCTGCTGCACGAAGTGGCCGGCGCCGGGGACCGTGACGATCGTCAGATCCCGGTCGATCCAGTCCCACGTGTTGTTGAGGCCGTCGGAGTGGAGCGCCTGGTCCTCCAGCCCGTGGAAGATGAGGGTGGGGATCTCCAGGGACGGTGGAGGGGCGGCCGCGAACGTCTTCCTGGATGCATCCGCGCTCCACAGGTCCGGATAGTTGCGCTTGTAGTAATTGAGCATCGCGCCGAAGTCGGAGCGCTCGAAGGCTTCGACGTACTTCGCCCGGGCCTCGGGATCCCGCACCCACCCCGACAGCGTCTGCGGCGTCATGGGTCGGCCGAAGAAGATGTCGGGATCGCTGGGGCTCCCCTCCCGAAACGCCCGGGCATACGCGGTGTTCGCGAGGGCCTCTGCGTTGGACGCCCACGCCCGCGCGAGTCCGGTGGGATGGGGCAGGTCGAGGATCACCAGGTTGTGCACGAGCTCGGGTCGTGAGAACGCCAGGTTCCACGCCACGACGCCACCCCAGTCGTGGCCCACGATCGTGGCCTGCGCGTAGCCCAGCTGCTCGATGACGGCCGCCACGTCGCCGACCAGGAGGCTCATGTCGTACTGCTCGACTCCCTCGGGATGGTCGGACAGGTTGTAGCCGCGTTGGTCGATGGCGACGACCTTGAACGTGTCCCGAAGCCCCTCCATCTGGTGACGCCACGAGTACCAGAAGTCCGGGAAGCCGTGGATCATGACGACCAGGGGGCCCTCTCCCACCGAGGCGTAGTGGATCCTCACGTCCCCGTTCGTCGCGTACCCGTGCTCGACCTGGTCCCAGAGTTGCCCCCGGGCTCCGTCGGGGAGGCTCATCATGGTCATCGCCAGCGCGCCGGTGATTGGAATCGCTCTACGCATGGTCTCCGTGCTCCCGGTGGACGGTACTTGCGGCGGGACCGAGGCCAACGGTAGGCCGACGCGTCTCGGAGCGGCAAGCCTGTCGGACCATGGAGGACGGGGCGTCAGACGCGCCCCGTCTTTCGCGATGGCGGCGCGGCGATGGCCAACCTGTTGCGGACGGAGAGCCCGCGACCACCGTCAGCTGATGGTGAAGGGCAGCACCATTCCTTCCGCCAGGTGGGGCATGTTGTTCTTCGTGGGATCCGGCACGAAGCACAGGATGGCGTAGTTGCCCGGCGTGAGGTCCAGGGGGAAGTACTCCACCTGGCCCGGTGCCATCGGGGCGGCTCCGCCCAGTGACGACCCCGGCAGGGGCCCCTGGAAGGTCTGGCCCCACTGGGCCAGGTCGTCCATGGTCTTGCCTTCGGCGAGCTTGATGACCTCGAGCTCGTGGGGCTGCGTCCCCAGGTTCACCACTTTGATGACGTGGTGTCCCGCGGTGAGCGGAGCCGACGGGGCAAAGGCGAAGTCGACCTGGTTGATCGTCACATCCGCGGTGGGCTCCGGCGCGGCGGGTCCCGAGGCGGACCTGACGGTGAGCGCCGAGATCATGCCCTTCATCATGTGGGGGACGTGATCCGGGATGTCGACGACGCACACCACCGCGTAGTCTCCGGGCTGGATGTCCAGCGTTGCCCGCGTGTCCGCGCCGGGGTCCGGCGGGTTGACGCCCCCGGCCGGCACGGCCCACGTGGGCGGCATCATCTCACCCGGCTTCATGGCGGCCGCAGCCGCCTCCAGGTCGCCCACCGTCTTCCCGTCCGTGAGGCGGAGGAGCATGAGGTGGTGGAGCGTCGGCCCATCGTTGTGGAGCACGATCGTGGTCCATCCCGAGGAGATCGTCGCCGGGCCTTCGAAGGAGAAGTCCTTCGCCGTGAAGTGCACCTCGGGAGGGGTCGCGGCCGACGAGGCCATCGTACCCTCCGCCTTGGACGCGGATTCGTCCTTCCTGGCGCAGGCACCGAGTCCCAGCAGAGCGATTCCCAGCATTGCAGCGTAGCGCATGAGCGCCCCCTTCAGCCGTGGAAGACTCACACCGTCACGCCGCACGGCCGGGCGCACACGAGACGGTTCGGATTCTCTTCTCTGTCCAGATTCGGCCAAATGCGGCCGAGTCGACGGAGTAGGAGGGCAACGGACGTGCCGTGCGAACCGCCGCAGATTCTGTGGAGTTTGGGCGGAAGAGGCCGGCCCATGTGGGCCGATGTGGTGGATTTGAGCCAGCAGCGCGGACCGGGTGACCTGAAGGACGGGCGCCCGCTGGCGGTGGGCATTCCCCACTCGGATGCGGGTCAGGCCTCCCGGCCGCGGAGCGGGCGATCCCCAAGCTCCGCGGGCTCCCTGGTCGTCTCGATGCCGAGCGCGTTGGCGAAGCCCAGCAGTGCGTCCTCGAGGACCGACATCTTCACCCGGTAGAGAATCACCCGCCCGCTCTTCTCCGCCTCGACGAGTCCCGCCTCCTGAAGCACGGAGAAGTGGGCCGACATGGTGGGCTTCGAGAGCGGGAACCGATCGGCCAGCTCCCCGGCCGTCATGGCGCCGCCGCGGAGCAGCTCCAGCACGCGCCGCCGCGTCGGGTCTGCGAGCGCCTTGAACACCCGGTTGCTCGTCATGGTGTCCGCGCGGTGGGGCCGGCGTTCATCCAGACGATCGCGCCCAGCACGATCAGCAAGAGACCCACAGTCACCCAGCGAGCGAGCGTGCGTGCGACGCCGACGGGTAGCGTCAGGAAGGCCAGCGCGAGCACGAGGCCCTCGATCACCATCGCCCTGCCCAGGAACCGACGGGCGGAGGTCACCCGTTCGGCGAGATGAACGGGAAGCAGGGACAGCGGCGTCAGGATCTTGGGCACCGCGTTGCCGATGACGATGAAGACCGCGCTCGCCGCGAGGCCCAGGACGCGGCGCTCCCCGTCGAGGTTCGGGCGATGATCCCCGAGCCGAACCCAGAGCTCGAAACCGAAGCGCGTGGCCTGCACGATCCCGAGCGCGAGCACGATCAGCGTGAGCGCGGAGAGGAAGTAGCGCTCGGTGGCCGTTTCCCCGGCCTCGCTCGGACCACGACGTGATCGACGCCAAGCGTTCCAGAGCGTCGGGCCGAACCAGAGCAGGGGCAGGATGAGCAGGCCCCGGAGCCAACGCAGCGCCTGCTCCGGGCTCAGGATCCAGTTCACGCCCGCCAGGAGCGCAACCAGAAGGACGATCAGGGTGGCAGATTCGCGCCGACGACCGACATGCGCGATTACCGGAGTCTGGGGTTCCATGATAATTCGATGTTTAGCGAAACATCGAATCTTTGTCAATCGCCGACGACATTTCGTGAGATCGCCGTCCCGTACGCCAGGATCTCCACGCCCGCGGTGCCCTTGCCGTCCGGACGCTGGCTCGCGAGGCGCGATGTCTCGATCCTCACGTTGATGATCGTGTCGTGCCCGCGGGCGCGAGCCTCGCCCTTCATGCGGACCAGGGCCTCGCGTCGGGCCCGCTCGAGCAGCGGCTCGTAGACGCCGATCGTGCCGCCCACGATGCCCTTGAGGGAGGCCGCGACGCGCTTGAAGTAGTCCTGGGAGATCACGACGTTGCCGAGCACGAGGTCGCTGGACACCACCTGCCACTCGGCAGGGATGTCCTCGATCGTCAGCGCGAGGATGTCGCTCGATCCACTCTCGAGCAGTGCGAGCCGCGCGAAGTGCCGACGTTCGATGATCGTGCCGGTGATCCATGCTCCCAGCAGCATCGCCGGGGTGATCGCGTAGATCAGCAGCTCCATCGGGTTACTCCACCGTGACCGCTGTGCCGTACGCGAAGAGCTCCGCGGCGCCCTGTGCGACGCTACTCGTGGCGAAGCGCACGTTCACGATCGCGTTGGCGCCCATGCTCTCGGCCTGATAGCTCATCCGCCGGATCGCCTCACCGCGAGCCTCGGTGAGCAGCTCGGTGTATCCACGTAGCTCACCGCCGACGACGTTCTTGAGCCCCGCCATGATGTCCTTGCCGATGTGCTTCGCGCGCACCGTGCTCCCGCTCACCACCCCGTGGAACTTGACGATCGACTTCCCGGGGATCTCCTGCGTGTTGCTGATCAGCATGCTGCGTCCTTCCGCGTGTCGGAGACCAGGGGGCGCGCCCGTCCGGGCGAGGTCCGCCCCACCCGGCGCAGATAAGCCTCGGAGGCCCCGCTCGCAACGGCTGAGCGCGGCGAGACGGTTTGAAGCGACCACGGTTCTTGATTACCGACCCATCGATGCCTACATTGCCGTCACCGTAGACGACGTAGACACCGATGGGGCCACCGTGAACGACGCCACAACCCTTGGCGAGTTCGAGCAGCTCGTCCTTCTCTCCGTGCTCCGCATGAAGCCCGACGCAACGGCGATCGTCGTGCGGCGCGAGCTGAACCAAGGCGGCCGACCCGTGTCCCGCGGCGCGCTCTACAAGACGTTGGAGCGGCTGGAGGTGAAGGGGCTCCTGACCTGGGAGGTCAGCGAGTCCACACCGGCGCGGGGAGGCCTTCCCCGGCGCCGCTTCGTGGTGACGCCGGCCGGGGTCGATGCGCTCCGCTCCGCCCGCGAGACGCTGCTCTATTTCTGGTCGGGTCTGGAGGGGCAACTTGGGTGAGCGTCGTCCGGACCCGGGACCGCCGCGCCTTGCCGAGCGGTGGCTTCGCCGCTTCCTGTCGGCCGACGCCGCGGGCCGCGCGATCCGGGGTGACCTGCGGGAGGAGTACGTCGAGCTGGCGGCGCGGCGGCCGCGGTGGCTCGCGAACGCCTGGTACTGGTGGGAGGTGCTGCGGCTCCGGCTGGAGCTGGGCGGGACGGGAACGGGCGCTGGAATGATCGGGGGCATCCCGCACGACCTGCGCCTCGCGGCCCGCGGCCTTCTGCGGGCGCCGGGCTTCACGCTGGTGACCGTCGTGACGCTGGCGCTCGGGCTGGGCGCCAACACGGCCATCTTCGCGACGATCCGGGCCGTGATCCTCACGCCCCTCCCGTACGAGCGGCCCACGGAGGTCGTGGCGCTTCGCAACTACGGCAACCAGCAGGGTGCCACGTGGGCGCTCTCTTTCCCCCAGTTCGAAGAGCTGCGCCGCTCGCTTGGCAGCGTCAGCGACATGGCTGCATGGCGCTCCGTACCCACGGCCCAGACGTTCGACGACGGCCGTCCGCCCGCCCGCGTCGTGAGCGCTGGCGCCACGGCCAGGCTCTTCCCGATGCTGGGAATCGAGCCATCTCTGGGAAGGGGGTTCGGCCCGGCGGACGACGAGCCCGGAGCACCGCGCGTCGCCATGGTAAGCTACGGGTTCTGGCGAAGCCGCCTCGCCGCCGACACGGCCGCGGTGGGCCGCGAGCTACGCCTCGACGGAGAGGGATACACCGTGGTGGGCGTGCTTCCGCGCGCGTTCTCCGGCGACACCGACGGAGGCGGGGTGCTCCCGCCCGCGAGCGTCGAGGTTTGGCTACCCTACCTCAACTCCCCGGCCGCCGAGGGCCGTGCACTGCCAGGGCTCACCAACGTGAACCCCGTCGCGCGCCTCGACGACGGCGTGTCCCTGGAGGTTGCGCAGGCGGAGCTGGATGCCGCCATGGTGGAGGTGGCTCGGCGCCATGAGGCGCTCGACGGCAGCCACACCGTCTACGTGCCCGCCCGCGACGCGTTGACGGCCGGCGCGCGCACCCCGATGGCGCTGCTCTGGGGCGCCGTCATCTTCGTGCTGCTCCTCGCCTGTGTGAACGCTGCCAACCTGATCCTCGAGCGCACCGAGAACCGCGGCCACGAGCTCTCGCTCCGGCGTGCGCTCGGGGCCGGACGAGGCCGCGTTCTCCGTCAGCTACTGTCCGAGTCGGCGATCCTTGCGGGGCTGGGCGGTGTGCTGGGGTTCCTCCTGGGCGCCGGGGGCCTACGGGCGATGGTGGGGCTTCAGCCCGACCCGTTTCCCCGCTTCGCCGAGACCAGCGTGGATGGCGCCACGGTGGCCTTCCTCGTGGCCACGACCGCCCTCGTGGCGCTGATCCTCGGTCTGATACCGGTCTTGGGGGCCGTGCGCGCCAGAGTCGCCGGATCGCTCCGGGGCGCCCATAACGGGTCCCGGAGGCTCGGTCGCCTGCGGCCCACGCTCGTCGTGACCCAGGTCGCGCTGGCCACCGTGCTGCTGACAGGCGCGGGGCTCCTTACCCGCAGCCTCGACCGGGTGCTGCGCATCGAGCCGGGCTTCGACCCCCACCACGTGGTGAGCGCGCGCGTCGATCATCCCACCGCGTTCGTCTCGGACAATTGGCCGAGCCACGTCGCCTTCGTGCGCGACGTCGTGGAGCGGCTCCGCGGGACCCCCGGCGTGGCGGCGGCGGCCGCCGCCTACCAGGATCCCACCGACCCCGGCTGGAACAACGGCTTCACGATCGTCCGGGATGGCGTCGACGCGCCGACGCGCGGGGCCATCTACCGACCGGTGTCACCCGGCTACTTCGCCGCGTTGGGAGTCCCCCTGCTCGATGGCCGGGACTTCGGGGCCGACGACGACGAGAGCGCGCCCCGGGTGGCCGTCGTCAACCAGGCGTTCGTGCGGCGCTACATGTCCCAGATCGAGCCTCTGGGAGAGCGCCTACGCTACGGCAGCTTCTGGGGCATGGGTGACCCCGACGTCGAGATCGTGGGGGTGGTGGGGGACGTCCGCTTCTCCGGGCGTGACGCGGATGTGCCTCCCGCGATCTACTTCCCGCATCCGCAACAGCCCGTCAAGGAGGTGGCCCTGCTCGTCCGCACCCAGGGGGAGCCTACGGCCTTCGTCGAGGAGATTCGCCGGATCGTGGCCGACGTCGACCCCACGCTCCCGGTCTTCCAGATCACCACGCTGGAGGAGAAGCTCGTCGACGCCAATCGCGACCGGCGCTTCCTGGCGGCCCTCCTGGGCGCCTTCGCCCTGATCGCAGTCACGCTGGCCGGCGTGGGCCTCTACGGCGTTCTTGGCTTCATGGTCGCCCGCCGAACAAGGGAGATCGGCATCCGCGTCGCGCTGGGCGCCCGCGCGGAGTCGATCCTCGGGCTGGTCGTCCGGCAGGGAGTCACGCTTCTGGCGGTCGGCGTCGCCGCCGGGCTCCTGGCATCGCTGCTCGTCGGGAGGGCGATCCGCAGCCTCTTGTTCGGCGTCTCCCCGCTCGACGTCGCCACGCACCTCTCCGTACCCGCCCTGCTCTTCATGGTAGGTCTGCTCGCGTGCGTCGTGCCCGGATGGCGTGCGCTGCGCGTAGATCCGGTCGAAACCCTGACCGAGGAGTAGGCGGCTCGGTCCGGTGACTTCAGGTCACTCGAACTGGCGCCGGAATGCCTCGAGCTCCGCGCGCAGCCCGGAAACCTCCTCCCTGAGCAGCGCGACCTCGCGCTCGAGCGCTGCGGTCCGGTCCGCTGATTCCGAGTGTCGCACCGCTCTCGGCGTCGGCTCTTCCTCGGCGGGGTCGTCCGGCGGCGGTCCGGCTAGGAGGTGTGCGTAGCGCACCTCCTTATGCCCCGGCCGCCTGGGCAAAGCCATGACCAGAGGTGTGCTCAGCGACGACAGCGCCTCGAGCGTGACCTCGACGTGGCTCGGGTCCACGAACTCGAACGCTCTCCCCGTCCTCGACTTGATCTCCCCGGGCGTCTGGGCGCCGCGCAACATCAGGACGGAGAGGACGGCACGCTCGGGCGCGTGGAGGTGCAGCCGCTCGCCGATCTCCTGGCGGTAGCGCATGACCCGGGCGTCACCGCGGTGGATACCGCGCGCCAGGGAGCGCGCGGCGAGGTCCGTGAGGCCCCGGGACACCGTCGCCTGGTCGAGCTCCATGACCGGATCCCGGCTCGACGTCTGGTTGCACGCCGCGGTGAGCGCGTTCAGCGTGAGCGGGTAGTTGTCCGGGGTCGTGAGCTCCTTCTCCATCAAGCATCCGAGCACCCGTACCGCAATCTCGTCCAGTGGCTGGTCCATCTCCCCCCATCCCGTTGGATTCCGCCTCACGTGCCCCGGGGAAGCATAAGAGGACGAATCGCCATCGTGAACGACCGAGGCGCCGGCACGCTCGCCCAGGACCGGTGCGGGGACACGCCGCACGCGCTACCATGCCGCCCACGGCCCGGCGTGCGCGACGCCCGTGGGGCTCGCCACACTCCGCGAGGCCAGGGGACACATGGGACCGACGTCTTTTCGACGGACTCGAGTGAGGCCCCAGCCCGGCGGCCGTCGCCACGTCTTGATCGGGCCTCGAGGCCTGCTCGTCCCGCTGGCGCTCCTCGCCGCCTCCTGTTCGCCGGGGTCGCCCCGCGCGCCCCGGAACGTGATCGTCTTCATCTCCGACGGGGCCGGTGTCGGTCACTGGACTCTGGCCAAGTTGGCTCGCGCCGAGCTTGCGGTCGACTCGTTCCCGGTCGGGGGACTCGTGCAGACGGGCGGCTACGAGCACGCGTTGACCGAAAGCGCGGCGGGGGCGACGGCACTGTCCACGGGGGTGCGCACGCGGCAGGGTTGGGCCGGCCTCGGCCCCGACAGCCTTCCCCGTGAAACGGTCCTCGAGGCCGCGATGCGGGCAGGCAAGGCGGCGGGGCTCGTCACCACGACGGCGATCGTGGACGCCACCCCGGCGGCCTTCGGCGCCCACGCGCATCGGGGAGGGTTCCTGGACATCAAGCGGCAGATGCTGGGGCAGCGCATCAACGTTCTGATGGGGGGCGGACGCCGGTTCTTCGAGACGGTATCGGAGGGAGGCGCCGTCGACCTCGTGGCGGAGCAGGCCGAGGAGTATGTATACGTCGGGAGCGCGGGCGAGTTGTCGGGCATGGACCTCGGCAGCGTGACACATCTCCTCGGGCTGTTCGCCGAGGGGTCCACGCCCGACGCGGGCGAGCGGTCGCCCACGTTGCCACAGATGACCTCCGCCGCCCTGGAGATCCTGGCGCGCGATCCCGAGGGGTTCTTCCTGATGGTGGAGAACGAAGGCTCGGACGACCCGGCGCACCGCAACGTACCGGCAGACGCGCTGGCGGCCGAGATGCTCGAGTTCGACGACGCCGTGCGCGTGGCCTTGACTTTTCAGAGAGCGAACCCGCGGACGCTGGTGCTCGTCACGGCCGACCACGAGACGGGTGGGCTCACCCTCCCGGCCGACACGGCGCTGCCCCGAGGGGTCATCGACGCCCTGCTCGACAGCCTCGTGACGGCCCGCGGCGGTTCCGGCGCCCCGACCGTGACGGACAGCGTGCGAATGCGGGAGTTCGTAAGGGAGGACGCCGACCGGCTGGCGCGCCTCATGCGCGCCTACTCCACTCCGCAGCTGAGGTACGCGACCGGGGAGCACACCGCTGCGCTCGTGCCGCTCTTCGCCATCGGACCGGGTGCCGAGCGCTTCGGGGGCCTCAAGGAGAATCGGCGTGTGGGCGAGCTCCTCCTGGAGGCTATCCGGAACTGACGGTCGGAGCCGCGCCATCCCCCGCTGGCTCACTTGCGGGGATGCCTCTTCGCCGATCGACCTCCGCCGCTCCCCCGGCTCGTGTAGCCGGGCGGAGGATGAACGGGTCGTGCCCTACCGGCCCCCAGCGGGCACCGTGAGCGCTCGGAAGTGACGCGCCTGCGCCGCGGACGTGTCGGGGTCGATCTGGAGGGCCCAGCCAGCATCGGGGTTCAGGGTCAGCCCGTACCACTCGAGGGCCGGGCCATAATCCAGCTCCTCGGTGGATCGCAGGGCTCGAAGAAACCACTCCTCCATGTCAGAGCCGGACACCTCGCCGGCGGTCCGGACGATGTCTTCGGGGGTGAACCCCCGCTCTCCTCCATAGCGTTGGGAGGCCGTCCTCATGAAGTCGTCCAGGGAGCGTCCGCCGTCGGTGCGGCGTCGGATCTCCGCATCGAGCAGGAAGCCCACCACCTGTCCTTTCACGTAGTAGCTCACCGTCGACTCAGCGGGAGCGACGCCTGAATTACTGTTGTTCCAGACCCCGAGCGATGACTGCTCGAGGGTCTGGCGCAGCCGGCCCGGAGCGTTCTGGAGCTGACTGATGGCGGAGGACACGGAACGAAGGAAGTCGTCCGGCTCGAGGAGTCCTGCCCGGACGAGAAAGAGGTCGCCGTAGTACGAAGTGACGCCCTCGGCCAGCCAGAGGCTCGCGGTCATGGGGGGCGCGTCGTAGTCGAAGGGCCCCAGCTCCACGGGTCGGAGCCGCTTCACGTTGAAGGCGTGAAAGTACTCGTGGGCCGCGAAGGAGAGCCAACGGCGGTAGCCCTCATCGGTGGCGACTCCCTCCGCGTTCGTGGTGAGGAGCGAGGAGCTCGCGTGCTCCAGGCCTCCACCGCCCCGGCGGAAGACGTTGAGGAACACGTAGCGACGGTATGGGAGTCGCCCCCAGAGGGGCAGCGACTGCTGGACCATCCGCCGGAGATCCTCGGCCACCCTCTCGCCGTCCCAGGATCCTCGCTCTCCGACGTCGACGAGGAGATGGGGTACGCCCTCGACCCGGAACTCGTGGATCTCCAGGTCCCCGGCCAGGAAGGGTCCGTCGGCCAGCTCGTCGTAGTCGGCAGCGCGGTATCGATGTGCCCCGGACTCCTGGACCGGGTCCAGCCCGGTGGCCAGCGCCGGCCAGGATGGCGGAAGCTCGAAGGAGACCTCGTGAGGACCGTCCGCCGCTTGGACCGCGCGGAGGAACGTGGAGGGTCCGGTCAAAACCCCGAGATCCTCGGCGACCCAGTTGCCGGTAACGAAGCTCCGCTCGCACCGGAGCCGGTACCTGACGACGACGCGCGGCGCCCCGCCCGTGGTCACACGCCAACGGTTGGGGTGCGCCACCTCCACGTGCAGAGACCGCCCGTCTTCACGCTCGGCCGCGAGGTCGAGGAGCTGCTCGGCGTAGTCCTCTACCCGGTAGTAGCCCGGCGACCATACCGGCATCATCACCTCGACCTCTGGCAGACCGCGCGACGGGATGGTCATGACGACCTCCACGACGTGCGTTTCCGGGGCTGGGGCTCGCATGGCGTATCTCACCGGCTCGGCGGCCTGGGCTTGAACGCAGGCTACGCGCAGACCACCGAGCAGTAGGTGGACCGTCGCCAGCAGCCACGGCCAGCTCGAGATTGCTCGCTTGGGTCGAACCATGTTTGCCGCCTCGCGTGTGAGCGAGGATCCGGGAGAACGCGGCCACGGTAGGCGCCGCAGCTGGACGCAGCAAGGCGTGGGATGCCGCTGCACCCTCACTCCTTGCGGATCGCCTCCAGGGGATCGACCCGCGCCGCGCGCAGCGCCGGGCCCGCCGTCGCCCCGAGGCCGACTGTGGTCATCACCAGCAGCACCGCGGCCAAGGTGCGGGGGTCCCCCGCCTCGGTCCCGTAGAGCATCCCCTGGAGCAGCCGCGTCACCGCCATCGAGCCAACCAGGCCCAGCACGCTCCCGGCCGCCAGCAGGCGCCCGCCGTCCCAGAGCACCATGCCCAGGACCCTCCGCGCGTCCGCGCCAAGGCTCATACGGATGCCGATCTCGGCGGTACGCTCGCTCACCAAGAAGGAAAGCACGCCGGCGAGTCCCACCGCCGCGATGATGAGGGCCAACAGCCCCAGCATCCCCACCAGGAACGTGTTCAGCCGCTCGGCGGCGATCTTCTCCCGGCGGATCTGCTCCAGCGTGGCGACCCGGAGGATGGGCTGCTCCGGCGCCATCTCGTTGATGATCCGCTGCACCTGCGGGGCCAGGGCGGGGGCCTGCTCGCCGCGGATGACGAAGGCACCCGGGTAGTAGGCGATGTCGTTCTGCGTGAGCGGCTGATACACCGTCGGCGGCGGCGGCTGGTCCGGCCCGTCGTCGCGGGTGTCGCTCACCACGCCCACGAT
This sequence comes from Gemmatimonadota bacterium, assembly GCA_003248075.1. GTDB lineage: Bacteria > Gemmatimonadota > Gemmatimonadetes > Longimicrobiales > Gaopeijiaceae > SZUA-318. The sequence continues at coordinate 24,026 of QJYK01000102.1, forward strand.
GGTGCGCCAGTCCTCCTTCATGCCGATGGCGGAGAGCACCTCACCCGTCCACGTGATCCGCCTGCCCAACGGGTCCTGGTCCGGGAAGAGCCGCTCGGCGAGCGCCTGGTTGATGACCGCCACCCGCGCGCTACCCGCCTCGTCCGTCTCGGCGATGCCCCTGCCCGCGAGGATCCGCATCCCCACGGCATCGAAGAAGCCCGGCGTGGCCGTGCGATACTCGGCGAGCGGAATCGGCTCGCCCGGGACCGGCGGGCGTCCCTCCGCCTTGATCTCCAGCTTGATCATGTTGCCCCGTAGCGGGACGCTCAGCCCCACCCCCACGTCCTGGACACCCGGCAGCGCCGCGATCCGACGGGCCATCTCCTCCTGGAGCGCGACGATCTCGTCGGGCACCTGACCCTCCATGGTGGCGGGAGCCTCCAGCGTGAGCGTGTTCTCCACCCTCACGCCCGGGTCCACGGCGTTGAGCACCAGGAGCGTGCGCCCCAGCAGGCCGGCCGCCGTCAGCACCGTGACGCTGGCCGCCACCTGGGCGACGATCAGCCCGCGCTGCAGCCGGCGGCTGCCGCCGGTCGTGCGGGAGCCCGAGCGCGTGAGTGTGGCGCCGGCCGCCTCCTGGCCCCGAAGGCCCGGGGCGAACGCGAAGGCCAGGGCTGACAGGCAGGCCACCACCGTCGTGAAGGCCAGGACCGCCGGGTCCATGTGGATCTCGCTGGCGCGGGTGGTGAAGCGCTCCGCGAAGCTCACCAACAGGCCCAGGCCCAGGTACGCCAGCCCCAGCCCCAGCACCGCTCCCACGCCGGCCAGGATACCTGATTCCGTCAGGAGGATGCGACGGAGCCCCGAGCGCCCAGCGCCCAGCGCCCAGCGGACCGCGAACTCCCGGTCCCGGCGGAGATTGCGGGTAAGAACGAGGTTGGCCGCGTTCGCACAGGTCACCACCAGCAGGAGGCCCGCCGCGGCCATGAGCAGGTAGAGCGTCGTGCGGGCCTTCGATACCAGCGCCTCCCTGAGGGGCCTGACGCTCACGGCGTAGCCCGCCGCCGCGTCGTAGTTATCCGGGTAGTCGGCGTACATGCGGGTCGCCACCTCCTCCAACTGGGTGCGCGCCGCACCGAGGGTGGCGCCCGGCGTCAGGCGCGCGAACACGTCGTCCATCCGGTGCGAGCGGCCGTGCACCATCTCCGCGCCCATGTGATGGGGACTCGTCACGATGTTCACCAACACGTCCGTCTCGCCCGGGAACGGGGGCGCCGGCTCCAGCACGCCGACGATGGTCGCCGAGCGGCCGTTCATCTCCACCGTCCGGCCGAGCACCGACGGATCCTCGCCGAAGGCGCGCCGCCAGTACTCCCAGTTGAGGATCATGACCGGGTCTGCGGCGGCGCCGTCGTCCCCGGGCCCCAGCACGCGGCCCAGGACCGGGCTCAGCCCCATCACCTCGAAGTAGTTGGCGCTGACGATGCCCGTGCGCACCTCGGTCGGCGTGCCCGCACCCAGCATCGTGAAGGGCATGGCCGAGAACTCGGCGATCCCGTCGAGCGCGTCCACGCCTTCGCGGAAGTCGATGATCTCCGGGACCGAGAACTTCACGTCCTCCATCCCCGCGTTGGCCGCAGACTGCTGCAGGTAGACGATGCGGTCGCCGCCCTCGTGGGGTAGCGGCCGAAGCAGCACGCCGCGGAAGACGCAGAAGACCGCCGTGGTCGCCCCGATCCCCAGCGAGATCGTCAGGACGACCAGGAAGGAGAAGCCGGGCGACTTGAGCAGGGAGCGGAGGGCGTATCGCATGGAGGGTCTTCCGGATGGCGGTCCGAGCACGCGCAGGTGGTCAGTCTACGCAGACCTGCGGGAGGGGGCTACGGTGCCCCGTCACCCTATCGTCGGTCCTGGAGGACGGCTTTCGACATCCGCTCCCGACGAATCGGATGCGAGATCGGCGCGTCGAAGCGGCTCCCTACACCCGCACCTCCCTCCGCACGAAGTCGATGAGCGCGCGGAGCGCCGCCGACCGGTGCCGGCGCCTGTCGTAGAGGATGGTGAGCCCGACACCGGCCATGGCCAGTCGCAGGTTGAGGTCCGGGTCCGTGGTCTGAACGCGGCTCTCCACGCTCACGGAGAACTCCCGACGGTCCTCGGTGAACTCCCAACGATAGGGAGGCTCGTCGGGTCCCGGCGCCCAGTTGATGCATACGTGCTCGACCAGGTCACGGGGATGCCACCTGGCTGGTCCTCAACGTCTTCTATCTCTGGCCGCGGCGGCGGGTGGTGGTGTGAGGCCGCGCCATGACGACGTAGACGCAGACACGTCCTCCGGCGAACGCGGAACGGCTGAAGCGTCGGCCCCCTTAGGGGAACAACAGAGGTCGGGCCTCGTCCGAGGTATACATGCAGCGGCCGTTGTGCCCGCACCCGGTGACGACGACCACCTTGTGGTGTCCCCCGAGGCTCTCATTGACGTAGCGGGCGTATGCGTGCCCCCGTGCCTGCCGCGTCGGTCCCTGGGCCATCGCCGCGCAGGAGCTGTCGAACCCGCTGAGCGGGAGGATGTCATCCTGGCCGAGCAGATAGGTCGTGGGCCGGGCGGCGAGCTGCCGCTTCAGCTGCTCGTCGGTTTCGCTTGCGGAGTACCCCGAGCGGTTCTCGAAGCCGTACGGCCACTCGTTGTACGTCGTGCAGCCACGTCCCTCCCCCATGGATCGGAATGCCGTGGTATTCGGCCCATTCTCCAGGATGAATCCCGGCGCGTTCGCCTCGAGGGGCCAGGCGGCGCCGGTCGGCCGCTCGTCGCTCGGATAGGCGTAGCTCGACGGGTTGGACACCACGTAGCTCACCGGAACGCCCAAGACGTCGTGGACCCGGTTGGACATCGCGTATCGGTTCGTGACCTGACCCCCCGCCGAGTGCCCCGTGACCACGATGGCCCTCAGGTTCGGATAAGTCTCCCTACGCGCGACCTTCCGCAGGATCGCGTCCAGGAAGTCGAACGAGGTTACGTCGGGATGGTTGAGCGAAGACCCCCCGGAACGCCACGTGTTACAGTGCCAACTGATCTCGTTGGGACCGAGCTCGTCCCGGCATCCCTGCCCGTTGTCGGATGCCATACGCGGTGCGATCACGAGCGTGCTCTCGAGCTTCCCCGCCAGGAAGGCCCCGGCCAGCGCGGATCGGAAGTAGTCGTCCGGGTTGCGCCCGGCGCCGTGTACCACGACCAACACGTTCGTGATGGCCTGGTTCGGTGTGTCCAGCCCATGGCTGCGATACACGAGGGAGCGGCCGGGCCCTTCACCCACGGTGATCCATTCGGTGCAGGCGGGGGTGGCCTCGGTGCAGGGAGCGGCGGGGGGGCCCTGGGCGGCGGTCATGACGGGCGTGAGCGCCGCGACCGTGATGAGGAGAGGTGTCCGGCGGGTCATGGTGACGTCCTCGCGTTGGAGATCCCGGGAGTATGACCGAGGACCTCACGCCCGGAAAGTGGAGGGATCCGCCGGGGAGGCCGCGGGTCCGGGGCGCTGCTCCAGGGCAGGGCGCCCCCAGCCCTCCTTCAGCACATCCACCGGCCGGATTCTCGACCCCAGCAGGTTAGGCTCCAGGCACGAGGGTCCGGCGCGCAACAGGGGGACTCGACGCGACTGGAGGCTCCTACGGTGCTCCACCCGCTCCCGCCAGCAGGGACGCCACCGAAACGGACACGATGCTGTCGTCGAACATGGACATGACGAACAACAGCTGCTGTCCGTCCGACGTATAGGCGATCGGCACTTCGAAGGTGCGGGGCGTCGAGGTGAGCTGTCGCCGGGTCGTGTCGCTCACACCCATCGCCAGCACATCGGAGGTCGGATCGTCGCCGTATCCCCAGTCCTCTACTGCGAGGTGGGTGCCGTCAGGCGACCAGATCGGAGCGACCTGATACACGCGCTCCGTGCGCCGGGTGAGCCGGCGCGGCGCTCCACCGGCGGTCGGGATCACCTCCACGAAGGCCCAGCCATCCTTGAACGCCGCGTAGGCGTAAGCCGTCCCGTCCCGCGAGAGATCTCCGCCCCCGTCAGCATCCGGGTTGACCGGTAGCGCTTCCGGACCGCCGGCGGCGACGGGCACCTGGTACAAGGCGCTCCGGCCGTCGGCTGGGGTGACCATCACGTAGACCGTGCGACCGTCAGGGCTCCAGCGCAGCTCTCCCGCGACATCGGCGGCGAACGCGGTGAGACGCCTCGGAGCGCCGCCGGCACTCGGCACGATCCAGACATCCGTCCTGGTGTTCTCATGGTTCGAGACGAACGCGATCTGCGACCCATCGGGCGACCAGCGTCCCCGGTCCTCGTCGCTCGGCCAGTCGGTCAGCGGCCTGGCGTCGCCTCCCTCCGCGGGCATGACCCAGAGGTCCGTGGATCCCGATCGATCGGACGTGAACACCACCTGCGCCCCGTCCGGGGAGAATCGGGGCCCGCGGTCGACAAGGGGGCTCACGGCGAACGGCCTGGGTTCGCCACCGGCGAACGGAACGGACCAGATGTCGTCGTTCCCGCTCCGGTTCGAGGTGAAGAGCACACTCGCGCCGGTCGGGGCGAGGACCGCGTCCCTGACGGTGTACCCTGCCCACTCCACCAGCATCCGGGGCGCTCCGCCCTCCGCCGACACCACCCCGATCCCCTCTTCGGTTCGGCTGCGCAAAAAGAACAGACTCCGCCCGTCGGGCGACCACTGGACGTCCGCTTCGACCGTCAGGTCATTCGTGACCCTCAGGGCCTGTCCCCCGCCCGAGGGAATGATCCAGACGTCGCTCTGGCCTCCCCGATCGGAGACGAACGCGATCCAACGTCCGTCGGGCGACCACGCGCGTCCCTGGTCGTTGTGCACGTCGTGGGTGAGCTGGCGCAGCTCACCCGTCTCCACGTCGGCGACCCAGATGTCCCACGTGCCGGTCCGACGCGATACGAACGCCACCTGCCGGCTGTCGGGGGACCAGGCGTTGGTGGTCGGGTTGGTGTCCTCGAATCCCTCGGTGGTGAGCTGGCGGGGCTCCCCTCCGGAAAGGTCCTCCACCCAGATGGTTCCCTGGCCGCCGCGGTGCAGGTCGAATACGGCCTTCGATCCGTCGGGGGAGATGGCGACGTGCTGATCGCCGTCCATGGGCGACGCGATCGGGTGCGCAGGCCCACCGTCCAGCGGGGCCACCAGCGTTCGCACATCCCCCGCGCCCGAGTGGTAGAAGACCACGCCGCTCCCGTCCGCCAGCCAACCGACCGGTTGCTCGAACCCGGGCGCCGAGGTGAGCTGCCTGGGCTCACCGCCAGCGCTCGGCACGACCATGAGGTCGAAGTCCGGTCCCTCCGCCATGTACGCGATCCAGCGTCCGTCCGGTGACCATACCGGATTCCGGTCCCAGCTTCCATGTGTCAGCACGACCGGATCGCTGCCGTTCGCATTCGCCACGTGGATCGCCGCCTGGCCGTTCACCGGCTGGGCCCATGCCAGCCGGCCGCCATCCGGCGAGAGGGCCGGGCCGAAAGGCGCCGCGACGGCACTTGTCACGAGATCCGTCGTCACCAGGCCGCGGTCACCTTCCGCGCACGTGGTAAGCGCGATCAGCAGACAAGGCAGCAGGGCTCTGCGGGTCATCGCTGCATCCTTCAGGAGGAGGGTGAGGGAGCGGCCACGGTCTGTTGCACCCCGGCGGCGATCTTGGGAACGACGTCGTCGATCGCGTCGAACAGATCGCCGCTCAGGTCAACATCGAAGCTCTGGCTCCAGATCTGGGCGACGCTGTGCGGGTCGGTGAGCTGGAGCGTGATGCGCATGCGCTGGCCGGCGCGGAAGATATTGCCCTCGAGAATCGCGCCCACGTTCAGCTCCTGGGCCATCTCGGCCGCCGGCTTCGGCGCCTCCTTGTAGACGTCCATCGCGGAGCTGGGTGCCACCGAGACACCGACGATCCGCCCCAGGGCGACGTTCAACTGGTCGGACAGCGCCTCGGCCAGCCTGGCGTCGGAGCCCGAGATGTCGTTGATCGGCATGATCGCGATGCGATTCGGTCCGGGCGAGCCGTCGCCGCCGAACACGAGCCATCCGCCGACGGCAGCCAGCGCCACGAGCACGATCCCGACCGACCCGATGAGCGCGCGGCGTGGGCGGCGAGACGGACGCGCGCTCGCCTTCAGCGGGCGCGTCGCGGTCGGCGTCATGCCCCCGCTGGGCGTCGCCGCAACCTCGAGGAGCGGCAGCAGCTCCTCCGCCGTCTGCCATCGGTCGGCCTTGTCCTTCTCGAGACACCGCATGACGACCTGTGCCAACGTCGGCGGCAGGTTCGCGCGCCTCGTCGAGACATCGTCCGGCGTGTCCATCGCATGGGCCGACAGAATCGCCTGGGGCGTGTGGCGGTCGAAGGGCGGATCGCCGGCCAGCATCTCGTACGCGAGGGCGCCGAGCGAATAGATGTCCGAGCGATGGTCGATGTCGGCTTCGCCCATCGCCTGCTCGGGCGACATGTAGATCGGCGTGCCCAATGCGATGCCGACCGTGGTGAGCTTCTCTCCACTCGCCGCGCTCAAGGCCTTCGCCACCCCGAAATCGGTCACGAGGGCGTGGCGTCCCGAGAGCATCACGTTGTCGGGCTTGATGTCGCGGTGGACGATGCCACGCTCGTGCGCGTACGCCAGGGCATCGACCACCTCGCGGAGGATGCGCACCGCGTCACGCACCGGAAGTCGCCCTTCGCGCTTGAGCCTGCTGCGCAACGACTCCCCCTCGATGAACGGCATGACGTAGAAGAGGAAGCCGCCCGCCTCGCCGGAATCGTGCAGGGGCAGGATGTGGGGGTGGGTCAGCTGGGCGATGATCTCGATCTCGCGGGGGAAGCGGTCTCCGCCCATGGCGGCCGCCAGCTCCGGCCTCAGCACCTTGAGGGCCACCTGCCGATTGTGCCTCAGGTCCCGGGCGAGATACACGGTGGCCATCCCACCCTCGCCGAGCTCGCGCTCGACGACGTAGCGATCGGTGAGGGCCGCGTTCAGGCGGTCGATGATCCCAGGAGGGTCGGTCATGGCCCCCAAGTTCCAGGGATCGTCCCGTGGGCGCCAGGGCTCCTACACGATCCTCCGGGCCACCGGATCCCAGAGGACCTTCCGGCCCTCCAGGTACGCCCGCGTGGCCATGTGGCAGGTGATGGCCTCCTCGAACGCCTCCTCGATGCCGCAGCTCGTGGCGGCGTTTCCCCGGATGGCGTCGATCCACTCCTTGATGTGCAGGTGGTAGGAGTTGACCATCTTCCCGTCGCGGTAGGTGTAGAGCAGCCCCCGCTTGGCGAAGTACGCCGCCGAAGCCGACGTCACCGCGTCCACGCCCCCGGTCTTGGGGTTGTACGTGAACATGGGCCGGTCGGGATCGATGAGATCCTCCTCGATCTGGTCGGCGTAGCGGGTGGAGTACTGGTCCGCGGTGACCTCCACCGTCTCGCTCACCGTCATGGTCGCGTCGTGCCCCATGAAGACCTGGCCGCGGTACAGGCTGTTGGCCAGGGTGGCGCTGTACATGAAGGTCAGGTCCCGGTCGGGGTACTCGCACACCGCCTGCCAGACGTCGGGTACCTCGCGGCCGTCCTTGAAGTAGTAGATGCCGCCGGAGGACACCACGGAGTGCGGAATCCCCAGCCGCAGGATGCCGTTCACCGCGTCGTATTCGTGGGACAGGAGGTCGCCGGAGAGGCCCGTGCCGTAGTCCCACCAGCACCGCCAGCGGAAGAAGCGCTCCGGGTTGAAGGGCACCTTGTTCTCGGACGGCTCCTGGAACTGATCCCAGTCGATGGTATCAGGGGTGCCCCGCTCGTCGATGCCGTACACCCAGGCGCCCCACGGGGCGTTCCGGTTGGTGGTGACCTCCACCAGGGAGACGTGTCCGAGGATGTCCGCCTCCACGACCTCCCGGGCCTTGATGTGGCTCTCCGACTGCCGGGTCTGGTGGCCCAGCTGGAAGACGACGCCCGACCGCTTCACGGCGTCGTACACCGCCATCGCTTCCTCTTCCTTCCGGGTGAGCGCCTTCTCGCAGTATACGTGCTTGCCTGCGTTCACCGCGTCGATGGTGATGCGGCTGTGCCAGTGGTCGGGGGTGGCCACCACCACGGCGTCCACGTCGCTCTCCAGGAGGTCCGTGTAGCGGAGGTAGCGCTGCGCCTGCCCGGCCCCCGAGGCGCCGGGGCTCTCGGTGCTGGCTGCCGCCACCCGGGCCCGCTCCGCCCGGACGTCGAAGAGGTCGCACACCGCCACGATGGAGACATCGAGGTCCTCCTGGCTCATGAAGGTCGCCAGCGACTTGTTCGCCGGGTCGTCGAGGGCGTTCTTCCGCTCGCTCTCGATCCAGTCGGGGTGGGCGAAGCCGAGGCAGCGGCCCAGCGACTCGCCCTCGCCGCCGAAGCCGATCATCCCCACCCGGACCCGATCGCCCGGCGGGTGCGAGACGGCGTTGAGGATGACCGCCGGGGGGCCCTCGGAGATCCCCAGCTCGCCGATGATCGCGGCGCGCTTGGCGTCATCGGCGAGCTTCTTCTGATACCAGCCGGCGAAGAACACACCCAGCACCGGCACCGAGGTCAGCGCCTTGAGCAGGTCCCGCCGTCCGATGCCGTTGGCGGCTCCGTTGCGTCCCGCCTCGTCGGCCGCGGTGCTTCCGGTGTCAGCGCTCGGCGCGGCCGGACCGCTGTCGTTCCTGCTCTCGTCGCTCATCGTGCGACCTCCGTGGCGAAATGAGCCGACGCCTCGGCGCGGCGCTTCGTGTGCCAGATGCGGTCCAGCCCGATCTGGTGCGCCGTGGGAAATCCCAGGATCACCAGCACGGCCCCCATCTCCACCAGGACCTTGTTGACGAAGAGGTAGCTGCCTTCGGTGGGGATGGCGGAGTCGAGGCCGGGGAAGGGAGGTGCCGCCAGGTAGTACAGGGCCAGGAGCACCAGCGCGGCCACCGAGGCTGTCCGCACGCAGCAGCCCAGCAACAGAGCCAGACCGATCGCCAGGAGGCCCCACTGGTTCAGCTCATCCACCGCGGCCAGGGTCGCGGCGTTCTCGGCCAGCCCGGTGAAGAAGTCCGAGAGCCATCCCCGGGACTCCATGAGGTACGCGAGGGAGCTCCACCGGGGGTTCGATAGCTTCGCCGCGCCCTCGTAGAGGAAGTGCCATCCCACCAGCCAGCGGAGCGCCACCAGCGCCGTGATCTGGAAGCCTCCGTATCGGGGGAGCGAGCCGGGCGTCGCGCGGTCCATGTTCAGCCTCGAGTCGTCGGGTGGGGGACGCTCTGCCACCGGCTGGACGACCAGGCTTCGCCTGCCGAGCCCAGGACGAGACAGGAGCATCCGGGGATACTGTCGATGAAAGCCAGGGCCCGGGTGGGCTCCATGGCGAAGAGCGTGGTGGCCAGCGCGTCGGCCACCATGGTGGAAGGTGCCCGGACCGTGGTGCTCCGGACACGATTCGGGGAACGGCCCGTGACGCTGCTCACGATGTGGTGCCGCGTCGAGTCGTAGCCGCGCTCGTAGCTGCCCGAAGTGGCCACCGCCCCCCCGGCGAGCTCCGTCACCGCGGGGTAGGCCCCCCGCTTGTCGGGGTCCTGGACGGCGACGCGCCAGGGGCGCCCGTCCTCGCGGGTGCGGCTGACGCGGATGTCACCGCCGGCGTCGATGAGCCAGTTGCCGGCTCCGGCGGCGGTGAGCGCCTCGCCCATGCGGTCCACGACGTAGCCCTTGGCGATGCCGTCCAGCGTCACGCCCATCCCGGCTCTCGCGAAGCTCACGGAGCTCCCGCGGAGCCTCACGGCGCGCATGTCCACGAGCGCCAGGAGCTCCTCGGGGGGCGTGCGCGCCTCGCCGGGGCCCGCCGACGCCTGGAAGTCCACGAGGGGCTGCACCGTGGCGTCGAAGGTGCCGACGCTCAGGTCGTGGACCCTCCGGGCCACCCGCAGCACCGTGGTGAGCTCCGGAGGGGCGTGGCGGAGGCGGCCCTGGTCGTTGAGCACCGAGACCGCCGACGACCCGTCGTGCCGGTCGAGGAGGTGCACGACCCGGTTCATCTCCCGGAACGCCGCCTCGGCCTGGTCCAGCCCCTGGGCCGGGGAATCGGCGAAGACGGTGACCGCGACCCGCGTGGTCATGGACTCGCGGGAGGCGGTGGCGCGGAAGACGCCGGGGGCGACACGGACGGCCTCGTCGAGGCCCGGGGTGGGCACGGTGGCCTCGAAGCCCAGCTCCCCCAGGGAGGCGGCCAGGCCGGCCGGTCCGGTACTCTGTGCGACGCGTTCCGACATCGCTCCGCTCCGACCCCTGCAAACCACCGTGGAGTCGAGCCTGGAGCCGCCGCGGGGCCCCGCCGTCACCGGGGGCGACCGTTGATGGATCTGGCGTATCTGCTCCAGTAGAATCGCCACCCGTGGGGGTGGGGGCAACCGGTGCATGACCGCCCTGCCATTGTCGAATCCGGCCCGCCCCGCTCGTAGTAGAGGTGAGCCGCCGCACCCGCGGTGGGCCCCAGAAAGAGGAGATGATCAGAGATGCACTACCTCGTTTCCGTGATCGATGACACGACCGGCGCCGCTAAGCCGGAAGAGATGGCGGCGATCGACGAGTTCAACGAGCGGCTCCAGGCCAACGGGCACTGGGTCTACGCCAACGGTCTCGCGGAGCCCGGCACCGCTACGGTCATCGACGGACGCGGGGAGGAGCCGGTGTTCACCGACGGTCCGTATCTGGAGTCGAAGGAGTATCTCGCCGGCTTCTGGATCATCGAAGCCCCCGATCTCGACGTGGCGCTCAGGCTCGCCGCCGAGGGGTCGAAGGCATGCAATCGCAAGGTCGAGGTCCGGCCCACCGCCAGCGAGTGAACGTGACCGACGTCGACCAATCGATCACGCGAGCCTACCAGGACGAGTGGGCGCGGGTGGTCGCCGCGGTGGCCCGGCGCTTCGGTGATCTCGACGTCGCCGAGGAGGCAGCGGCCGAGGCGTTTGCCACCGCTGTCGCGCGGTGGCCGGCCGACGGCGTTCCGGCCAATCCCGGTGCCTGGCTCACCACCACCGCGACCCGCCGAGCCATCGACTGGGTTCGGCGTGAGAGCAAGCGCGACGACAAGCAGAAGTCGGCTCAGATGCTCCTCGAGGAGAATCGACCCATGCCGCTCGAAGTCATCGAAGACGAGCGGCTCCGGCTGATCTTCACCTGCTGTCACCCGGCGCTGTCGATGGAGGCGCGCGTGGCGCTGACGCTGCGCCTCGTCGGCGGTCTCACCGTTCCCGAGATCGCCCGCGCCTTCCTGGTGCAGGAGACGACGATGGGGCAACGGATCACCCGCGCGAAGGCCAAGATCAGGGCGGCCCGTATCCCGTTCCAGACACCCCCCGCTGAGGACCTTCCTGCCCGCGTTTCCGGGGTGCTCGCCGTGCTCTTCCTGGTCTTCAACGAAGGCTACCTGGCGAGCAGCCCCGACGCCGATCCGATCCGTCACGAGCTGACCAGCGAAGCGATCCGGCTCACCCGACTGATCCGCAGGCTCATGCCGGACGACGGCGACGTGGCCGGCCTGCTGGCTCTGATGCTCCTCACCGAGGCTCGCCGCACCACCCGGGTGTCGGAAACCGGAGAGCTGGTCACGCTCGCCGAGCAGGATCGCACCGAGTGGGACGCGGCGCTGATCGCCGAGGGTCACGAGCTGGTGCGAGGGCTCCTGGCCGCCGACGTGGCTCCGGGTCGCTATCAGATCCTCGCGGCGATCAACGCAGTGCACACCGCCGCCCGGCACGTACGCGACACCGACTGGGCGCAGGTCGTCGCGCTCTACGACCAGCTCGTCGCGCTGGACCCGTCGCCGATCGTCGCGCTGAACCGGGCGGTCGCGGTCGCGGAGGTGGACGGCCCGGAAGTGGCCCTGGCTTTCATCGATCCTCTCGGGGACGAGCTGGCCGGCTACCACGCGTACCACGCCACCCGCGCCGATCTCCTGCGCCGGCTGGGGCGCACTCAGTCCTCGCGCGAAGCCTACGACAGGGCGATCGAGCGGACGGCCAACCGCGCCGAGGTGGCGTACCTCACGCGTCGACGCGACGAGCTCGGTTGAGCGCCGCGACAAACCACCGACACCGAACGAGGAGAAGAAGCCATGCCCCTGTACCTGGTCGCCAGCTACCTGCGGGACGACTTCGATCCGTCCACCCAGACCGAGGAGACGGTCCAGGCGATCCACGCGCTCAATGCCGAGATGGAGGCGGCCGGTGCGCTGAAGTTTGCGTGCGGCGTGTCCCCCGCCGCCAGCGCGCGCACGTTGCGGAAGCGGGCCGACGGCCAGGTGCTCGTCACCGACGGGCCGTACATGGAGAGCAAGGAGCACATCGCGGGCTTCCTGTTGTTGAACGCGGCCGACATGGACGAGGTCCTCGCGTGGGCCCGGAAAGGTGCCTCCGCATTCGCGGGACCGGTCGAGGTGAGGGAGCTCTATTTCGAGCCCGACCCGGACCAGGATGCGGAGTAGTCTCGCCATGCCCCATCCGACTCGTCTCTTTCTGCCGAACGGCGGTCGAGGGAGCATCTGGGTCGCCATGAGTGCCCTCGACACCCACACCCAACGTCTGGTCGCAGCCATGGCCGGCACGTACCGCATCGAGCGCAAGCTCGTCGAGGGCGGCATGGCGTCGGTCTACCCTCGCCGAGGACCTGAAGCACAGGCGGAAGGTCGCGCTCACGGTGGGGGAGCCGCGATCCGTGCTGGAGTTGGGGCGTGACACCAGAATCCCGGACCGCCACCCGATCGACGGGCGATAGCTGATCGAGCGCGCCGCGGGGCCGGTGGCCTCGGGGATCGACGAGACCGTACCCCGCCTCATCCTCCTCACCCGCTTCGACCAGAAGATCCGGCGCGTCTTCGGGGGGAGATGATCCCGGATCCCGTTCATCGCCCAACTCCTCCCATCCCCAATCCAGGTATCCCGATGTCGCGTGCCGGCTAGGGGCCAGCCACTTCCTTCCCTCCCACCCCGAGAAAGAACCCGAGGGCCTTCTGCGCCACTTCCATGCCTTCACGGTCGAGGCGGTAGAACGTCCACCCCTTCTGCGCCTTGGCGGTGACCAGCCCGGCCTGAACGAGAATCTTCATGTGCCGAGACGTCGTGGGCTGGCTCACCTCGAGCTTTTCCGCGATGAAGACCGAGCATACCCCGTCCTCCACCAGGTCCCCATCCCGCTGGGGAGGAAAGTGCGCGCGCGGGTCGGCCAACCACTCCAGCACCTTCATGCGCTTGTCGCTTGCCAGGGCCCGACAGAGCCCCACGAGATTCTCGCGGTCCATGGCGGGTACGTTCCCCAGCCGTGCCGGTCCGGTCAAGCCGGACCCGTTCGGCTGTGGCCGCAATTCATCGTCTAAACCACTTCCGCGCGCCGTACGCCATGAGCTCCGGAAGCTCGAGATCCGGATACCGCTGGACCATGGCCTCGACGAGATCGTCGGCTGACGCCGCTTCGCGCATCAGGGTGTCGTAGGCGTCGAGGTAGCGAAGCATGAAGGCGATCTGGTCCTGGGCGTCGGGCGTGGTCAGATGGCGCTTGTGCCCCGGTACCACGGCTGCGGCATCCAGCGCCGCCAGCCGCCGCAGCGACGCTCGCCACTCGTCCCTCGCCTGGATGTCGGCATCCCCGAGCCAGGGGTGGATCCCCTCGAACACGAGATCGCCGGCCAACACGGTCCTTATGGAAGGGATCCAAAGCGCCGCGCTCTTGCCGCCGCGCACGTCACCCCCCAACCCCTCCAGGACCTCGATGGCGTATCCGTCCACGTCGAGCCCGCCGTCGGGCAGGAGCCGAGGCGTGACGATGCTGTCCGGCACCTCGTCCCCTCCTCGCTCCTGCGCCCTGGCCAGGACCCCAGGAGCTCGCCCCTGGAAGTCCTCGAGGCCGGACCGGGTCATGTAGACGGGCGTCCCGGGAAAGCGCCGCAGCACCTCCATGGCCCCCATGAAGTGATCGTGGTCCGCGTGGGAGAAGAGGATGGCCTTGAGATGCTTGCCCGTCGCGGCGATCTCGTCGGCCAAGTGCCGGCCGTCGCTCACGGTGTTCTGGGCGTCCCAGAGAATCAGCTCGCTGGGCCCCACGACCAGGGACGAGACCACGTAGAAGGCGGACGCCTTGGGAGCGCCGACCTTCACGATGCGGAGCGCGCCCGCCTGACCCTCCGCCAGGTTCTGGACCGCGGCCGCCGGAGGCTGCATGAGGAAGCCACCCCACGCCAGCGCCCCCGCCCAGCCCAGTCGCGTCCACAGTGTCCTCGCGGCGCTGCGAACCATCCAGCGCCCCACCTCACGCTGCCCCGAGCACGACTTTCCCATAACCCCTCCCTTGCTCCACCCACGTGACCTAGCTAGTTAGCATATTAGCTAACTAGTAACGTGAGCGTCAAGGAATGAAGGCGCGCGCGGGCGTTTGACGCCTCCCAAACGCCCATGCCGCCGCCTCCGCCACGACCGGACGGGCCGACTGACCGGTTGAGTCCGCACGCGCACCGGCCAGCGGACTTGCCCGATCCATAACCAACGTGCTATATAACTGTATGGTTATGATGACGCCGGACGCGGACCTCCTCGACGCGACGTTCTTCGCGCTCGCGGACCCGACCCGTCGCGCCATCCTGGCGCGGCTCGCTACCGGCGAGGCGTCGGTGGGAGAGCTGGCCGAGCCCTTCGAGATAAGCCAGCCGGCCATCTCGAAGCACCTGAAGGTCCTCGAGCGCGCGGGCCTGGTCTCCGTGGACCAGGACGGTACCCGCAGGCTCCGCCGCCTCGAGACCGCGCCCCTGGACGCCGCGACCGACTGGATCGCCCGGTACCGGGACCTGTGGGAGTCCCAGTTCCGGCGCCTGGACGCGGTGCTGGACGAGCTCAAGGCCGCGCGGCGATCCGATTGACCCCCACCCCGAGACCCACGAGACCAAGGAGAAGACCATGGTGACCCTCCCCGAGACCGCGCAGGTCGCCCTGCCCGGCGACACCCAGGTCAGCGTCAAGCGCGCGTTCCGCGCCCCCCGCGAGCTGGTCTGGGAAGCCTACACGACCCCCGAGCTGATGCGGCGCTGGCTCACCGGATATCCCGGGTGGACGATGACCGTGTGCGAGATGGACGTCCGCGCGGGCGGGACCTTCCGCTGGCGTTGGCGCGACGACGCCGACGGAAAGGAGTTCGGCTTCCACGGCGAGTACCTCGAGGTCGACGCCCCCGCCCGCCTCACCAACACCGAGGCCTTCGACCCCGGTGACGTCGGCGGGAGCATGGGCGCCGAGCCGGCGCTGATCACGGTGACCTTCGAGGAACACGACGGGGCGACCGTGATGACCACGCTCATCGAGTACGACTCACAGGCCAGCCGCGACGAGGCCGTCGCCACCGGCATGACCGACGGAATGGAGTGGAGCTACAAGAACCTCGACCGGACCCTGGCCGAGCGGCAGAAGGGCTGACGACGGAACGGGGGCGCAGCCCGCCGGCGTCAGCCGCTTCCAACATCGACCGCCGCGGGTTTTCCGCCAACCAGGAACCTGTTCAGGGGGCGATGCCGAAGGGCCTCTCGCCCATCCGCCCCAACCCCCATGCCGCCGCCTCCGCCACCAGCGGATCGTCGTCCGACAGCGCGGACACCAAGGTGCCGACGGCTTCCGGGTCCGGCGCGTCCAGGGTGGCCAGCCAGTTGCCGATCGCGATCGCGACGTTGCGCCGCAGCTCCGAGTAGCCCGCCCGCCGCATCGCCGACCCCCGGGTGTACGCGTCCCACTCGTCCTCGGACATGCGCATGAGGGCGACGAGGGACGGGCCGTCCGTTCCGGGGATCACCGCCTCGGTGGGCCCGTCGTCGTCGGGATCGTCGGGGTCGCGGTCCCACTCGGCCTCCCAGGAGGGACGCGCATCGTAATCGCGCTCTGCGGCCACCTCTGCGAAGCGCTCGTTCCATGGACACACCTCCTGGCAGATGTCGCACCCGTAGATCCGGTTGCCGATCCGGGGTCGCAGCCCGTCCGGGATCGCTCCGTGGTGCTCGATCGTCAGGTAGGAGATGCAGCGCGTCGCGTCCATCAGGGCCGCGCCGTCCTCGTCGCGGCCGAGCAGGGCTCCGGTCGGGCACGCGTCCAGGCAAGCCCGGCACGTCCCGCAGCGATCCACGGGGAACGGCGGATCGGGCCAGAGCTCGATGTCCAGCAGGAGCACGCCCAGGAAGAAGTACGAGCCGCGCGCCGGGTCGATCAACATCGTGTTCCTGCCGAACCAGCCGATGCCGGCGCGGCGCGCAAGGTCGCGCTCGAGGATGGGGCCCGTGTCCACGTAGGCACGCCACGTCACCGACCCTTCCACGGCCTCGTCGATGCGCCGGCCGAGCCGTTGCAGCTTCTTCTTGACCACCCTGTGGTAGTCGCGACCGCGCGCGTAGCGGGCGATCACGCCCCGCGACGGGTCGTCCGGCACGCCCGACGGGTCCTCCTGGGCGTAGTCGTGCGTGACCACGACCACGGACCGGACCCCCGGCAGCGTGCGCGCGAGGTCCGCGCGTCGCGCCACGGCGTCCGGGCGCGCCAGGTAGCGCATGTCCCCGTGTCTGCCGTCGTCGAGCCATCGTCGGTAGAAATCGAGGTGGGCGGAATCCTCGGGCGTCGTGATGCCCACGCGCCCGAAGCCCAGTGCCTCACCCTCCCGCTGAACGAGCCGGGCGAGCGCGACCCCGTCGACGTCGGACGCGCTCACGAAGATCCCGTCCCGTCCTGCAGATGATACGTCCTCCCCTTCCACTCGACCCTGCTTCCCCGGGCCCAGGCCCGGAGGAAGATGTAGAGGCCGACCGCAGAGCCGACGGGATAGAGAAGCCCGTAGGCCGGGGGCGCCCCCATGCGGGAGGTTACCAACACCCAGAGGACGAGGCTCAGCCCCACCGTGGTGGCGGACCATGCCAGGGCAGCGGGTGATGCGGTCAGGCCGACGGCGCAGGCGACGAGGGACAGGGGCGGGACGACCCACGCCACGGCGCCGGTGAGCGCCGCGGCAGGCGCGACGAAGGGGCGTAGCGTCGGAGGCATCGTCTGGAGGCCGCCGATGAGGAGGTTCTTCGACCATCCCGCCACGAGCTCGCCCAGAGACCGGTACATGCGCGTGGCGAACGACGTCTCGGCTCTGCGCATCGACAGGCGTCGACCGCTCCTGACGACGCGCTGCGCGAGCGCCAGGTCCTCCACGACCTCACCCTTCACGGCCACGTGTCCGCCCAGGGCCTCGTACATGTCACGGCGAAAGAGCATGTACTGCCCGTTGGCGATCGCGCTCCGCCAACGCCCGCGCCGCAACATCCCCTCCAGGTCGTAGTAGCGGATGAGCATGGCGAAGAAGACCTGAGGCTGGATCAACCGTTCCCAGAAGGTCCCCATGAGCTGGCGACCCGTCACGGTGAGCAGGTCCGCCTGGTCGTCGTACATGGCAGCCACCGCCCGCTCGAGAAGATCCGGCGCGTGCACGGTATCCGCATCCGTGAACAGGAGCAGCGCACCGGTGGCGACCCGCGACCCTTGATGGCACGCCCACGGCTTGCCGAGCCACCCGACCGGCAAGTCCTCGCCCTGCAGGACCCGTAGAGCCGTCGCCCCGCCCGGTGGCAGCCCACGCGCGAGGGCACCGGTCCCGTCCTCGCTCCGGTCGTCCACGACGACGATTTCGAAGTCCGGGTATCGTTGGGCGGTGATGGAGCGCACACAGGTCTCGATGTTCCGCGCCTCGTTGCGAGCCGGCACGACGACGGTCACCGACGGTGCATGCTCGGGCGATCTCGCAGGCAGCTCGCGAGGGAGCCGGACGCGGAGCAGGAGGAACAGCAGGAGGCCGAGCCAGGGCGCGGCCAGCAGATAGGGGAGGATCACGGCGCGCGGACGTCTCCAGCCTTTGCAGGGCGGCGAGCGGCGAGTCCGCCCGACGCGACCGTAGTCTGCCGCGCGCCGCGCGCAGGGGACAAGGCACGACCGCTGGCGGCACCCCGGTCCGTCCGGCATTGTTGGGTCTGGACCCACAGGAGAGAGCCGCGATGACAACCCCGCGCCCGACGAAGTCCAGGCGGAAATTCCTCGGTCAGCTCGCCGCCGGGGCGCTGGCCGCCGGCGCCACGCCGCACCTCATGAAGGCTTCGGAGCGGCGCCGCGACGAGCTGCGCATGGCGCGTCGGCACCAGTCCGCCAACGATCAGATCCAGCTGGCCGTGATCGGAGCCGGCGGGATGGGCATGGCCGACGTCGACACGGCCCTCGAGGTGCCCGGAGTGAAGCTCGTCGCTGTCGCCGACTGCTACGACGGTCGACTCGCGGCCGCCAGGGAGCGCCACGGCGAGGACATCTTCACCACGCGGGACTACCGCCAGATCCTCGCCCGCGACGACGTCGACGCGGTCATCTGCGGGACTCCGGACCACTGGCACCAACAGATCTCCATCGACGCGCTGCGCGCCGGGAAGGCGGTCTACTGCGAGAAGCCGATGGTTCATTCCATCGCCCAGGGCGCGGCGCTGATCGACGCCCAGCGGGAGACGGGACGGACGTTCCAGGTCGGAAGCCAGGGCATGAGCTCGCTGGGGAACGAGAAGGCCAAGGAGCTCCTCGAGGAAGGGGCCATCGGCGAGCTCAACTACGCCGAGGGGTTCTGGGCGAGGAACGACCCCGTCGGAGCTTGGCAGTACGCCATCCCGGAGGACGCATCGGAGGAAACGGTCGACTGGGCGATGTTCCTGGGCCGGGCGCCGCAACGGCCCTTCGACCCGCTGCGGATCTTCCGCTGGCGCAACTACCGCGACTACGGGACGGGCGTGTCCGGCGACCTCTTCGTCCACCTGTTCTCGAGCCTCCACTTCGTCACGTCGTCGCGGGGGCCTCAGAAGGTCATGGCTCAGGGTGGGCTCCGGTATTGGAAGGACGGACGAGAGGTTCCGGATATCCTGCTGGGCATGTTCGACTACCCCGGGAGCGACGCGCACCCGCCCTTCAACCTGTCCTTGCGGGTCAATTTCGTGGACGGCACGTCCGGGAGCACGTTCCTTCGCCTGGTGGGCAACGAGGGCGCGATGGACGTGACCTGGACCGAGGTCGTGCTGCGTCGGAACAAGTCGGTGAGTCCCACGGACGTCTTCATTCAGATGAAGTCCGACGAGATCGCTCAGGCCATGGAGACCCGCGCTCAGATGCTCCCGCCGGCGGAGAGCGTCTACGTGGCCGAGTCCTCGTACCGAGGCGCGCACTTCGATCATTTCATGAACTTCTTCAAAGGTGTGCGGGAGGGGACCCCAGTGACCGAGGACGCCGTCTTCGGCCTGCGTGCAGCGGCACCCGCCCTCGCATGCAACGACAGCTACTTCGGCGACCGCATCGTCCGATGGGACCCCGAACGGATGGAGGTCGTATGACAGGGCGCCCCGTGGGAGCCTGTGGAATCGCCATGCTCCTGGTCGCCTGCGTCGGCGGAGGGGACGAGACCACCAGCGGCGCATCGGTCCGGGACGCCCCCACGCCGCACAACGCCCTCACCGCCGAGGAGGCTCGCGACGGCTGGCGGCTCCTCTTCGACGGGACGACCACCCGCGGTTGGCGCCGCTACGGGGGTGAGGACGTCCCGGACAGCTGGACCGTGGTGGACGGCGAGCTCGGGCTCCAGGCCTCCAGCGGGAACATGGACGGGGGCGACATCGTCACCACCGAGGAGTTCACCGACTTCGAGCTCGCCTTCGACTTCAAGGTGGGCCCCGTGGGCAACAGCGGCGTCTTCTATCGGGTCCGGGAGCACGAAGGCAAGGAGCTCTGGCAGGTGGCGCCCGAGTACCAGGTGCTCGACGACCCGGCGTATCCGGCGACGGAGGATTGGAGCCCCCCGACACACCGCACCGCCGAGAACTACGACCTGCAGGCCGCCGAGGGTCGGGTCGTCCACCCCACCGGCGAGTGGAACAGCGGACGGATCGTCGTCCGTGGCAACCACGTGGAGCACTGGCTCAACGGCGCGATGACGGTCGCCTACGAGCTGTACTCGGACGAATGGGAGGCCCTGGTGCGGGCGAGCAAGTTCGGGCCCGAGGAGTACTACGCCCGCGCGAGCTCCGGCGCGATCGGCCTCCAGGACCACGGCACACCGGTCTGGTATCGGGACATCAAGATCCGGACCCTGAGCGGTGGGTAGCACGGGGTCCGGCCTTGCTCGGCTGGCGATCACCGCGGCTCTGGTGCAGGTCGGGGTCGCGCCGGCGCTGGGTGCCCAGAATCCGGCCGCGATCTTCAACGGGCGAGATCTCGACGGCTGGACGGTCCACGGTACGGAGCTGTGGTACGTCGAAGGCGGGGAGCTGGTGTGCGAGAGCGGGCCGGACGCGGGCTATGGCTACCTGCGCACGAACGATGAGTACACCGACTTCGAGCTCACGCTCGAGTTCAAACAGGAGGCGAACGGCAATTCCGGCGTCTTCTTCCGGTCGACCTTGGAGGGCACGCGCATCACGGGCTGGCAGGCCGAGGTCGCCCCGCCGGGACTCCACTCCGGAGGCATCTACGAGTCGTACGGCCGAGGATGGCTCGCTCAACCCGACGCCGACAAGGACGCCGTCTTGCTCATGGGCGCCTGGAACCTGATGAGAATCCGCGTCGTGGGCGACAGTGTCACGACCTGGATCAACGGTACGGAGATGGTCGATCTCACGGACGAGCGGATCGGCGGGGCGACGGGACACATCGCGCTCCAGATCCACGATGGCGGCGGGATCAAGGTGCGTTGGCGGAACATCCGCGTGCTGAAGCTATGACCCGTGACGCGGGCGCCCGCGCGCTCTCGCAGGACCGGACCGCCGCGACCGGGCCCCGTCCGCCCGTCGACCTGGAATCCGTGCGCGAGGAGTTCCCGATCCTCTCGCGCTGCACGTACCTGAACTCGTGCTCCCTGGGGGCGCTGTCACGGCGGTCCGAGGGCTACCTGTCCGATTTCCTGTCGCTCTGGCATCGGATGGGTGCGTCGGCCTGGTACGAGCACTGGCTCGCGCGCATCGAGACGCTCCGCTCGAAGGTCGCGGGGCATTGGGGCTCGGAGGAGGAGGAGGTCGCGCTCCTGCCTTCCACGTCCGCCGCGCTGTCCGTCGTCGCGGAGAGCATCGGAGATCCCAAGCGCACGCGCGTTGTGTGCACCGAGCTCGACTTTCCCACCCTCGCCTATCAGTGGACGGTGAAGCCGGAGATCGAGCTGGTCGTTCTCGAGAGTCACGACGGCATCCGCGTCGACCCCGAGCAGTTCGCGGACGCGGTGGACGAGCGGACGCTGTGCATCGCCACGAGCCACGTCTTCTTCGCCACGGGCTACGAACAGGATCTGCCCACGCTTGCGCGGATCGCGCACGACGCAGGCGCCCGGTCGGTGATCGACGGATACCAGGCGCCCGGGCAGATCCCGGTGGACGTGCGCGCGAGCGGCGTGGACTTCTACACGGCCGGTCCACTGAAATGGCTGCTCGGGGGGCCGGGCCTGGCCTATCTGTACGTGCGCGGCGAGCTCGTGCAGAGCCTCCAGCCCCGCATCACCAGCTGGTTCGCCGCAGAGCGCCAGTTCGACTTCGACGTGCGGCGCTTCGAGTTCCGACACGACGCGCGCCGGTTCGAGCTGGGCACACCGTCACTTCCCACCGTGCATATCGCGCTGGGCGGTCAAGAGATCGTGGACGAGATCGGCATCCACGCGATCCGGGCGCGGAACGTCGCGCTCACCGAGCGCCTGGTGGAACGGTGCCAGGCCGAGGGGCTCACCCTGCGCCTGCCCGAGCCCGAGCGTCGCACCGCGATCGTCATGGTGACCCACGACGACCCGGCGGGCGCGGTTCGCCACCTGGCCGGGCATGGCGTGATCGTGGACCACCGGCCCGGGTTCGTGCGCATCAGTCCACACTTCTACAACACGGAGGAGGAGGTGGATCGATGTGTCGACGTGCTGGCGTCGTACGGGCGGTGACGGCGGGGTCGGCTAGGGACTCGTGAGGGTCGCGACGGGATCGACCGAGGTGGCAAGCCGCGCCGGCAGCCAGCTCGCGCCGAAGGCCACGACGGCGAGCACGGCTCCCACCGTCGCGAACGTGATGGGGTCCGTCGGCTCGATCCCATAGAGCACGCCCTCGAGGAGCCCGCGGAGGAGCGCGCCCCCCAGCAGGCCGACGACCACGCCCGACGCCGTCAACCGGAGTCCGCTGCGGATCACCTCGGCCCTGATCCGCCCACCATCCGCACCCATCGCCATGCGAATGCCGATCTCCTTCCTGCGCGACACCACGGTCTCGTTCAGGAGCGCGTAGAGACCGGAGGCGGCCAGAGCCGTCGCCAACGCGGCGAACAGGCTCAGGAGCCGGCTGCGCAGGCGGCTGGTCGACAGACCGTCGCCGTAGCGCTCCCACGCCGTGCCGACTTGCGAGAGCGGTACCTCGGGATCCATCTGTCGGATGACGGCCCGGACGGCGGGAACGAGCTCGCCGGGCTCCGCCCTGGTGCGCAGGACCAGGTCCATCTCGGCCATCCACTGCGTGCGCTCGCCGGCCGGCGTGAACACGTGCGGCACGGGTGGCTCCGCCAATCCTGCCTGGCGGATGTCGCTGACCACTCCCACCACGCGGATCGCGTCGCTGCCGTCCCGATCGCCCCAGTCGAAGCGCTTGCCGACGGGATCCTCGCCAGGCCAGAAGGCCTCGGCCATGGCCTGGTTGACGACCGCGACCCGCTCTGCGTCGCGACCGGCATCCCCGGGCTCGAGGAGCCGACCCTCAAGGAGTCTCATCCCTACGGTCCCGAAGAATCCCGGATAGACGGCATCCGACGTCAGACGCGGCTGAGCGTCGCGTTGTCCCGGCGGGTCCCCGACACGTCGAATGCTCAGATCGGGAATCCGACGCAGGAAAAGCGCCTCCACGCCCCCCGCGCTCTCGACGCGGGGAAGGGCCGAAGTCCGATCGATCACGGCCTGGAAGAACCGGTCGCGCTCCGCTCCCGACGCATATCCCGGACCGAGGTTGAGGCGGCCTACAAGGACGTGCTCGGCATCGAATCCCGGATCCTCCGCAGCCAGGGACCGCGCGCTCCGCACGAGCAACCCCGTTCCCGACAGCAGCACGACCGCGAGCGCGACCTCGCCGACCACGAGCGCGTCGCGCAGACGTCGATCCGACGGCGTCGTGCGCAAGCCCACGGTTGCCAATGAGGCCCTGGGAGCGCGCCCGGCGACGAGAAGTGCAGGCGCCAGACCGAAGGCGAGCGAGGCAAGCAGGGTGCACGCGCATGCCGCCCACACGGCGGGGGGTGAGAGACCGATGGCGTCCGCACGCGGCAGGGTGTGCAGGTTCGCGGACAGGGCGGCGACGGTCGAGGTGCCCAGAAGCAGTCCGAGCCCGCCCGCGGCAATCGCCAGCATCACCGACTCGGTGACAAGCTGGCGCGCCAATCGCGTGCGCGTGGCGCCCAGGGCGGACCGTAGTGCCAGATCGTGTCCGCGGCGGGCCCCCCGGACCAGCGCGAGGTGAGCGACGTTGGTCGAAGAGATCAGCAGGACCAACACGACCGCGAGGAACAGCAGCCAGAGCGAGCGGCGGACCTCAGCCCCGGCGACCTCGTCCAGCAGCGGTGCGACCCGAGCGCCGAGCTCGGAGTTCGTGTCCGGGTACTCCGAGGCCAGCGCTCCGGTGACCTCGCCCATGTCGGCGCGCGCCGCCTCCAGGGAGACCCCGGCACGCAGACGACCGAGGACCACGTACAGGTCGGATCGACGGCTCTCGCCCATGGGTCCCCGCGCCAGCCCCGCGGCGTCATGGAGCGTCCAGAGGCGGGTCGCCGGCCACGGCAGGTCGACCCAGTCGGGCACGACGCCGATCACGCGGTGGGCGAGCCCGTCGACGATCAGCGACGCACCCAGGGCCTCCGAGCTCGCTCCGAAGTGGTCCAGCCAGAGGGACTCGGACACGACCGCCAGCGCGGCGTCCTGATCGAGATCAGTGGGGTCGAACACGCGCCCGAGCACGGCGTCCACGCCAAGGATCTGGAAGAAGTTGCTGGACACGGCACCCGCGTGTACCCGCACGGGCTCCATGCCGCCCGACAGCGTCACCGTCGTGAAGTCCGGTCGGAAGTAGAGCGCCATGTCCTGGAACGCCGCGCTTCGGCGCCTCCAGTCCTCGTAGTTCGGGTACGAGGTGCCGTCCGGCAGGTCCGTGCGGAGGTTGTGCGTCCAGAGCACGGCGAGGCGGTCCGGCTCCGCGTAGGGGAGGGGTCGGAGCACCACGCTGTACAGCACCGAGTAGATGGCCACGACGCCACCCACACCGGACGCCAGGATCAGGACCGAGGCCGCCGTGAGGCCTGCCTGTCCCCTGAGCGACCTCCACGCGTGACGCACGTCCACGCCCCAGCCGCCTGCGGCCCGGTGTCCGCCCTCGCCGAGCCGAAGACGACGGGCCACCCCCGGGAGCTCGGCGAGCGCCTGCAGCACGAAGATCACGCCGGCCGCCCGCCCCTGATTCCGCGCACGCCGCAGGCCGTCGTCGAACGCGGCGAGCAGGTCCTCGCGATAACCGGTCAGGAACGACCCCGGCAGAACACGCATCGCCCAGCGGTAGATACGACCAGCCCAGCGGCCAGGAACCCGGGGGGTCACTCGGTGCCCCGCAGCATCGGGTTGCGACGGGCCAGACCGAGGTCGCTCTGCAGGCGCTCCACTTCGGCTCGCATGACGGCGACACCGAGTGGGGTGACCCTCCAGAAGCGCTGGCCCCGGCCGTCCGCCGCCAGCGAAGGGTCGTCGTCGGCCTCCTCGATCAGCCCCTTCTCGGTGAGCCGCTGGATGTTCTCGAACTGGCTCGCCGGCCCGAGGCGCACGGCGCCCCGGGAGTTTTCCTCGACGCGCGCCGAGACCTGGTAGCCATTGCGAGGCCCCTCCGCCAGCGCCAGCAGGATGTGGAACGCCTTCGATGTCAGGGGCAGGTACCGGTCGGTCGTCCCCACGTCGCCTCCCTTCCCTCATGTTGCGCCCAATCGTACACGGAGCATCGCGGCTCCCCGGGCCCCAGAGCCGCCTTACCCTTCGGTTTCCGAATGGTCGACAGAATACCTCGGATTCCGAGAGGTCGCAAGACGGGAAGGTTGCCGGAGTCGGGGCGGCGCACGATCATCGCCGCCCGCCCATTCGACCCCGGGGAGCCAGTGATCACGGATCCCACCGCCGTCTCCCTCGTTCTCGCGGGCATCGTCGCGCTCGCCATCTGGCTCGAGCCGAGGGCGGGGGCGTTCCGCGCGATGGGCGCCGCCCTGATCACGATCCTTTGCGGCATGACGCTCTCCAATGCCGGTCTGATCCCGGACGCCTCGTCCGCGTACGACTTCATCGCGGGGCCCGCCGTGAGCGCCGGTATCGTGCTCATCCTCCTGAGCGTGGATGTCCGCACAGTGGTCCAGGCGGGACCCCACATGCTGGCGGCCTTCGGCATCGGGGCCGTCGGCTCGTCGGTGGGATCGGGAGTGGCGGCGCTCGCCCTCGCCGGTCACATCGGTCCGGACACCTGGAAGCTGGCGGGGCAGTATGCGGCCACCTACACCGGGGGAGGGGTCAACTTCGCGGCGGTCGGCGCCGCCCTCGGCACCCGCGGGGAGCTGTTCGCCGCGGGTCTGGCCGCGGACGTCATGGTGACCGCGGCCTGGATGGCGACATGCCTCGTCGTCCCGCTGCTCTTCACCCGTCCCCGAGGGCGCCCGGCGGACGGTTCGGGGGTGGCGGCCTCCCCGGTGGCACCCGCGGTCCCTCACTCCGGGTCGAACGCAGGTGACCCCGGCCTGGCCGAGCGGCTCAATGCGTCCCGGGGACCGCTACGCCTTGCGGATGTCAGCCTCCTGGTCGCGGTGGTCCTGGGCGCCCTGGTGGCCTCGAAGCTGCTCGCGGGGTGGACCGCCCCGGTCCCGCAGGTACTCTGGCTCACCACGATCGCGCTCGTTGCGGCGCAGGTCCCGGGGGTGCGGTCGATCCGTGGCGCGGCGATGATCGGCAACTACCTCATCCTACTGTTCCTGTCGACCACCGGCGCCCGCTCGGTGGTCGCCAAGATCCTCGCCGTCGGACCGCCGGTGGTCCTGTTCGCACTGCTCACGGTCGCGATCCACGGCGTGGTGATCTTCGGGGTGGGTCGCCTGTTCCGGCTCGACCTCGCCACCCTGGCCGTTGCGTCGCAGGCCAACATCGGGGGGCCGTCGTCGGCCATCGCCCTGTCGTCTGCGCGGGGCTATCAGAGCGAGCTCCTCCCGGGCGTGGCCGCCGGCCTTCTCGGCTATGCGGCAGGGAACTACGTCGGGTTCGCCGTCGCGGCGGTCATGAGGGGGGTCATCGGCGGCTAGGGCGGCCGGGCACGCTAATCGGACAGGCTGCTGGTTCCCCCACCCTCCCTGGGCGTCCACCGATCGGCGTCCCGCGTTCGGTACTTCTCGAGCGTGCGCTCGAGTGCATCGTCCAGATCGATCCCCTGCTCGTTCGCGATGACCAGGAGCACGAACAGGATGTCCGCGAGCTCGAGCGAAAGCTCCTGGTCGGGCTCGCCCGCCTTCTTCGGCTTATGGCCGAAGCGATGGTTCATGAGGCGCGCCAGCTCCCCCACCTCCTCGGTCAGCCGAGCCAGGTTCGAAAGCGGGGGCCAATAGCCCTCCTCGAACCTCGAGATCCAATCATCGACCCGACGCTGGGCTTCCCTCAGGTCCATGGAGCCGCCCATCGTCCTCGGCGATCTTCCCACCCGGGGGCTCCGAGCGCGTCCCGTCCGGTCATCCTCACGGCACCAGCACGAGCTTCCCGAACACGTCCCCGGCCTCGAGGCGCTCGTGCGCCCTCCTCGCTTCGGCCAGCGGGAGCACCTCCTGCACGATGGGTGTGAAGCGGCCGTCGAAGACCATGCGCATCACCGTTCTGAACTCCCCCGGCGAGCCCATGGTGGTGCCCAGGATGGACAGCTGCTTCCAGAAGACGACGCGCAGCTCCGTCGTGCCGCGCGCGCCGGTCGTTGCGCCGTAGGTCACCAAGCGCCCGCCGACCGCCAATGCCTTGAGGCACTGGGGCCAGATCAGCTCCCCGACCGCATCGAAAACGAGGTCGACACCTCGCTTCGACGTGTCCATCCAGACTTCACGTGAGAAGTCGACGCGCTTGCGATCGTAGACCACGTCCGCGCCCAGCTCCGACACGCGCTCGACGTTCGCGGGGCCGCTGGTGACGGCGTAGACCTTCGCCCCGGCAGCCTTCGCGATCTGGATCGCCGCGGTGGAGACGCCCCCCGAAGCGCCCGTGATGAGCACCCTCTCGCCCGTCCGCAGGCCGCCCCGTGTGATCAGTCCGCGCCAGGCCGTGACGAAAACCAACCCGGCCGCCGCAGCGTCGGTCGCCTCGAAGCCGGCCGGTAGCTCGAGGAGGTTGGACGCCGGGGCGATGGCGTACTCCGCGAAGCCCCCCTGGGTGTGCTCGCCGATGAGGCGCAGCTTTTCGTTGGCGAAGCTCGGGCCCCGGCCGTCCTCGTCGTACCATCCGTACGAGAGCGAAGGATCCACCACGACTCGCACGCCGAGCGGCACGTCCTCCGCGCCCGGACCCACCGCGTCGACCGAGCCCGCGATGTCCGCCCCTCCGATGTGGGGCATGGGTGTCTCGATGGGCAGGCCACGCCGGACCCAGAGGTCCAGGTGGTTCATCGACGACGCCTCGACCTTGAGTCGGACCTCGTCGGGGCCTGGCTCGGGAACGGGCACGTCACGGACGTCCACGACCTCGGGACCGCCATACTCCGAAAAGATCGCGGCGCGCATCCGTCGTGCCATCGGGTGCCAGCTCCTGGTGCGGGGGAGCCCAAGTGTACCGGCAGCGGCGCCCCCCCGACAACCGAGAGCGTCGCCCGGTTTCCGCCGTGGCCCGGACCCGGGCGATCCTCTAGCTTCCGTGACCGGCAGTCCCCATCTCCCGACCCATGGCCCGAACCCCAAGCGACGAGGAAGGCCCGCCCGAGGAAGGTCCGGAAGACCTCACGCTCGGAGGCTACCTCGAGATGCACGACCGTCCGCCGGCCTACGAGGGCTCCGACGGTCACCCCTATACCGTCTCCCTCGAGGTCGAGCGCACCGGAGACCTGCGCGCGCCGTACCACGCATATCTCGTGTTTCCCCGATGGGCACAGAGCGGTGTGGGAATCGTGGGTCACGCGGAGAGCCCCACGCTGGCCCGGTGCCGCACGGCCGAGGAGGCCGCCCAGTACCTGAGCGCGCTCACCCTGCACGAGGTGCAGCGCCTCCTGGAAGAGGCGTTGAGACACGCCGCCGTAGGCGAGGAATCCTAGGGGATCCATGCTTCGAGAGGGCCTGATCCTGCTGAGTCGCTCCGGCGCCGCCAAGACGCTGGTTACGAAGACCCCCCTCCGCGGAATGAGCCGCCGCTTCGTCCCGGGCGAGGGCGTCGACGACCTGCTGCGCGCGATCCGGAAGGCCAACGAGGAGGGGATGTCGGCGACGGGCAACTTCCTCGGCGAAGCGACCCACGACGAGGCCAACGCGCGACACGACGGGGACGTGTACTTCGAGGTGCTGGACCGGATCGCCGAGGAGGGACTGGACGCCAACGTGTCCCTGAAGTTCACCGCCCTCGGTCAGGACATCTCGGAGGCGTTCCTGGCCGAGAACCTGGGACGCGTCCTCGAGCGCGCCCGCAGGGACGACATCTTCATCCGCTTCGACATGGAGTCGTCGGGGTACACGCAGCGCACCCTGGACGCATTCGAGCACCTGTGGGCACAGGGCTGGAGAGACATCGGGGTCGTGCTCCAGTCCTACCTTCGGCGTAGCGCGGGCGACCTGGCCCGCATGAACCAGCTGGGTGCGCGTGTCCGCCTGTGCAAGGGCGCCTATGCGGAACCACCTGACGTCGCCTTCCAGGAGCGTGACGAGGTCGATGCGAGCTTCGTCGAGCTCATGCGCATGTTGCTGTCCGAGGGTCGATACCCGGCGATCGCGACGCACGACGAGCGGATGATCGAGGCCACGATCCGCTTCCGCGAGAGCCAGGGGATCGCCAAGGACGCGTTCGAGTTCCAGATGTTGCACGGGGTTCGCCGTGACCTCCAGGCGCACTTGGTGTCGGAGGGGTATCGCGTGAGGGTCTACATCCCCTTCGGAACACACTGGTATCCGTACCTGATGAGGCGGCTGGCGGAGCGCCCGGCCAACGTGCTGTTCATGGCGGGAAGTGTGGTCAAGGAGTCGCCGCTGGGCTTTCTCTGGCCCGGCCGAGGTGACCGCGAGGTTCCCTCGTGAGCGCGGAGCCCTTCCTTCGCATCACCGAGATCTTCCACTCGATCCAGGGCGAGTCGACCTGGGCCGGGGTCCCCTGCACCTTCGTGCGCCTGACCGGATGTCCGCTCCGGTGCGTGTGGTGCGACACCGCCTATGCCTTCCACGGCGGCGAGCGCATGACCCTCGACGAGATCGTCGCGAGGGTGGTCGACATCGGCACGCCGCTCGTCGAGGTCACGGGTGGGGAGCCCCTCGCGCACCCCAACGCGTTTCCTCTGATCACCAGGCTCCTGGACGAGGATTTCACGGTCCTCGTGGAGACCTCCGGGGCGTTCGACGTGGCCCCCGTGGATCGCCGCGCCCACCTGATCATGGACCTCAAGTGTCCGGGCTCCGGCGAAAGCGCCCGCAATCTCTGGAGCAATCTCGACCGTCTCGCCCACGGGGACGAAGTCAAGTTCGTGGTCAAGGACCGCGAGGACTACGAGTGGATGCGCGAGGTGATCCGCGGTCGGGGGCTGGGAACCCGAGCTCGTCAGGGGGAGCTCCGCGCCCTGCTGGTGTCTCCTGTCTGGGGCGAGGTGGAGCTCCAGGATCTGGCAGGCTGGATCCTCGAGGATCGACTGCCGGTGCGTCTCCAGGTCCAGCTGCACAAGCTGGTCTGGGGCCCCGAGCGCACGGGCGTCTGAGCCAGGCTGCGTCGCCCACCCACCGGTGAGGGGACGGCGGCGCTCCGGCCGACCCACGTCGCGAGCCGCGGTCTGTGAGCCGACGCCCGGCCCCGCTACCTTGCCCGGGTGTTCAGGAGCCCCATCGAGACCGACCCACGATTCTGGGTCCTCAGCGAGGCGCTGGCCTCGTACGCGGCCGACGCCGACGACCCGCCGCCCGCCGACCCGCACTTCCTACAGGCCGCGGTGTCGGTCGTGATCCGGGCCACATCGACGCTGGATCTCCTGTTGATCAAGCGCGCCCGCTCGGAGCGGGACCCCTGGTCGGGGCACATGGCCCTGCCCGGGGGCAGACGGGATCCCGACGACCCCTCGCTCCTCGCCACGGCCGTTCGTGAGACCTGGGAGGAGACGGGTCTCGAACTCTCGGGCACCGCTGCCCACCTGGGGGAGCTCGACGAGGTGGGGCCGGCAAGCGTCCGCCTCCCCCAGCTCACCATCAAGCCCTATGTCTTCGGCGTGCCGGCAGCGTCGCGCGCCTCGGACAGCAGTCCCGAGGTGGACTCGGTGTACTGGGTCTCGCTGGAGGAGCTGCGCGCGCCCCATACGCTGAGCGAGGTCGAGATCCCGTTGCCCGGCGGTACCCGGTCCTTCCCGTGCTACCGCGTAGTCGGGGAGGTCGTGTGGGGGCTCACCTACCGCATCGTCGCCCAGTTCCTGGAGCGCTTCCCGGACTCCGAGCTCCGGAGTCCCCGCCACTGACCCACGGACGGCGCGCGCCCGTCCTACATTCCGGGGTCCTCCACCCATTCCGCGATGAACACGTTGGTGTCACTCGTGCCCCCGTTGTTCCGGTTCGACGCGAACACCAGGTGCGTGCCATCGGGGCTGAAGACCGGGAAGCCGTCGAAGCCCTCGGAGAACGTCACGCGCTCCATCCCCGACCCGTCCGGATTCGCGATGAACAGGTCGAAGTTCCGACCCTGCGGATCCAACTGGTTCGAGCTCCAGATGATCTTCTGCCCGGAAGGGTGCCAGTACGGCGCGAAGTTGGCGCCGCCCACGTCGGTGACCTGGACCTGATTCGACCCGTCGGCATCGGCCACGTAGATCTCGAGCTCTCCGGGGCGGATCAGACCCTGACCCAGGAGCGCGAGATAGTCGTCCCGCTCGGGCCCCTCTTCCGGGTAGTGGGCCCTCCAGACGAGCTTGGTCCCGTCCGGGGAGAAGAAGGCGCCGCCGTCGTAGCCCACGCGGTGGGTGAGTCGTCGGACATCGGAGCCATCGGGCAACATCGAGTAGAGCTCGAGGTCTCCGTCACGGTCGCTCGTGAACACGATGCGATCGCCGGTGGGCGAGAACGTGGCCTCCGCGTCGTACCCGTCCTCGGTGGTCAGCTGTCGAAGGTCGGAGCCGTCGACGTTGGCCACGAAGATGTCGTAGGTATCGAAGACCGGCCACACGTAGCCCATCGAGAAATCAGGGTTCGGAGGGCACGCGGCGCTGTGGTGATGGGTAGACGAATAGAGGATCTGCTCGCCCGACGGGTAGAAGTACGAGCATGTCGTCCGGCCCTGCCCGGTGCTGACCAGCCGCGACTCGCCGGACGCGAGATCCATGATGTAGATCTGGTCGCACTCTTCGCCGGGTCTGCGAGACTGGTAGATCAACCGGGAGCCGTCGAACGCATAGTACGCCTCGGCGTTCTCACCTCCGAAGGTGAGTTGCCGGATATTCCGCAGATGGCTCTCGCCGGGAAGGCCGAGCGCGTCGTCGGCAGCGGAGGTTGCCTGTCCCGCCGGTGAGCGCTCAGCGTCGCGGGGCGTGCAGGCCGAGATGGCCAGCGCCGCCGCGGCAAGAAGTTGAAGGGATCGATGAGACACGAAAGGCACCCCTCGAGAAGGTCGACAATGTACGATTCGAAATACCGTGCGGGCGTCGTCGCGACCCTTGCCGTCTTCGCGGCGATCCCGGTCTGCGCCCAACCCCGCTGCCCCGACCCCGCGACCGTCGCCATCGGCCTGTCGGGGCCCATCCAGGACGTTCGCTACCTGGCCGACGACGCGCTCCAGGGTCGCGAGGTCGGCTCCCCGGGGGCGCGCTGCGCCGCCGAGTACGTCGCCAGCCGCCTCGAGTCGATGGGGCTCCAGCCTGCCGGGGACAACGGGACCTATTTCCAGGTGTTCCCGGTGAGACGGGGAGCCGAGCTCGGCCCCCGGAACAGCCTCGCAATCTCTTCAGAGTCTTATGCTTCGGGCAAGGACTGGACTCCCCTTGGGTTCTCTGCAAGCGTCCGGGTCGAGGCCGGGCTCGTGGACGCGGGCTACGGCCTGAGCCGTCCGGGTACCGACGACGGTGCCGCGCATGCGGAGGTCTCCGGCAAGCTCATGGTCGTCGAGTGGGGCGACCCCGACGCCGTCCACGGCGGCGGACTCCGGGGGGACCCACACTTCAAGGCCACGGTCGCCGCCGGCCGCGGCGCCGCCGGACTGATCGTTCTGCTACCGGAGGGGATGAGCCTCCCGTCCGCGGAGGAGGAGATCCGAAACGCGCTCGACATTCCCGTGCTCGCGGTATCGGCCTCCGCCGCGCCGGCTGTGCGGGCTGCCGCGAGGGCTGGACGGACCGCCTCCGTGGTCACGGACGTTCGACCGACCATGGCGGAGGCCCGAAACGTGGTGGCGCTGCTGCCCGCCGGCGACCCGACACAAGCCGGTCGCCCCATCATCGTGGGCGCCCATTTCGACCATCTCGGCCTGGGCGGAGAAGGCTCCCTCGACCCCGACGCTCGCGAGGTCCACAACGGCGCGGACGACAACGCCAGCGGGACCGCGGGACTCATCGACATCGCCCGTCGCCTCTCCGCCGGCGGACGGCTCGCCCACCCGGTTCTGTTCCTCGGGTTCACAGGAGAGGAGAAGGGATTGTGGGGCTCGGCGCACTACGTCTCGGAGCCCACTCTGGATATCTCGCGCGCGGTCGCCATGCTCAACCTGGACATGGTCGGCCGGATGGTACACGACGCGGTGACCGTGTTCGGCACGGGCACCGCAGAGCAGTGGGAGTCCCTGGCGACCGACGCCAACGCCGGTCTGTCGCGGCCCCTCACGCTCTCGTTCTCGCCGGACGGGTATGGGCCTTCAGACCATGCTTCGTTCACGGCCGCCGGCATCCCCGTGTTGCACTTCTTCACCAACACCCATGCCGACTACCATCGGCCCTCGGACGACTGGGATCGCATCGACGGCGACGGGATCGCCCGCATCGGCGAGCTCGCGGCCGGCATCGTGAGGCGACTCGGTGGCGACGAGCGTACGGCCGCCGCGAGCCTCACGCCGATCAGGACCGTCCGCCCCGCCGCACCGACGGCCACCTCGCCGTCCTCGTCCTCGAGCTCGGGCTACGGACCGTACTTTGGAACCATTCCCGACATGACGCCGCGTGACTTCGGACTGCGCATCACGGGCGTCCGCGAGGGAAGCCCGGCGGAGAAGGCCGGGCTCCGGGCCGGTGACGTCATCGTGGAGTTCGACGGGCGGGAGGTCTCCGACATCTACGCGTACACGTATGCGCTTCGGGACAAGAAGCCGGGCGACGAGGTCAGGGTCGTGGTCGAACGCGACGGCGTCCGGATCACGATGACCGCGGTGCTCGCCGTGAGGAACTGAGCCGTCGGTCCGCCTACCCGAGCAGGTTGAGCTGCCCGTCCCCGCCCTCGAGCGGTGACGGGGACGGTGCCGACTCGCCCGCCTGGGTCCTGGTCACCTCCACGACACGGTCGCCCGCGGGCAGGCTGACCAGCTTGCGTCCCTGGGTCCGGCGCCCCTGGACCGGAATCGCGCCCGCCCCGACCTGGTGCACCTTGCCAGCGGCCGAGATCACCATCACCTCGTCGGTATCCAGGACCTCCAGCGCCGCGACCACTCTGGCTCCGGTTGCGGACGAGGTCACCAGCGTCCCCATACCGCCTCGTTTCTGGAGCGGGAACTCCCCGACCGGCGTGCGCTTTCCCATGCCGTCTTCGGTCACGGTGAGGACCGCCGCCTCACGCCGGATCAGGAGCCACCCGACGACGGCGTCATCCCCCTTCAGGTCCATCCCCTTGACCCCCTGGGCCGCCCGGCCGACGACCGGAACCTCGGCTTCGGCGAACCGGATGGCCCGACCCGACCCGGACAGGAGCATCGCCTCGGCGAGCCCGTCCGAGAGCGCCACATCGAGGATGCGGTCACCCCGCCGGACGCTCGCGGCGATGACTCCTCCCGCGCGCGGGTTGGCGAACTCCGAAAGGGCGGTCCGTTTGACCAGCCCCTGACGCGTGAGGAAGACCAGGTACCGATCCGGCGTGGTCAGGTCGTCGAGAGGGATCATGGCGACGATGCGGTCACCTCGATCGGCCCCGGCAAGCAGCGCATAGACGGACTGTCCCCGAGACGAGCGCGCGCTCTCGGGGATATCCAGCACCGGCAGGAAATGGCACTGTCCTTCCCGGGTGAGGCACAGGACCCATCCACGGGTGCGGGCCACGAAGATCCGCTCCAGATAGTCGTCCTCGTAGCGCTCCATGCCGGCCAGCGTCTTACCCGCGGTCAGGCGCCGTCGGTACAGATGCATCGGGATGCGCTTGACGAAGCCCTCGTGGCTCAGGGTGACCACCACGTCCTCGTCCGCGATACCCTCCTCCACGGGAGCGGCCTCGGCCGTGGGATCCTCGCCCTCTTCCTCCAGAATCACGGTGCGCCTCCGGTCGCCATGGCGCTTCACGACCTCCGAGAGCTCGTCCAGCATCAGCTCGAGCTGCCGCTCCTCGGAGGCGAGGATCTCCTTGAGCTCGGCGATCCGAGACTCGAGCTCGACGAGGCGAGCCTCCAGATGGGACCTCTCGAGCGCGGTGAGGCGAGCGAGACGCATGTTCAGGATCGCGTCGGCCTGCGCCTCGCTGAGCCCGAAGCGGTCTTGCAGCCGGGACGCGGCCTGCGGGCGGTCCTTGGATCGCCGGATGATACGGACGACCTCGTCGATATGGTCGAGGGCGACCAGAAGTCCCTGGACGATGTGCCGCTCCGCCTCGGCTTTCTCCAGCTGGTGCCTGGAGCGCCGCTGGATCACCTCCAGGCGGTGGTCGCGGAAGCGCTCGAGAAGCTCCTTGAGGTCGAACTCGCGCGGTTGACCTTTGTCCAGAGCGAGCAGGATGGCCCCGAAGGTGTACTGGAGGTTCGTGCGCTTGTACAGCATGCGCAGCACCTTACCCGCCTTCGCGGTGCGCTTGAGCTCGATCACGAGGCGAATGCCATCCCGGTCGGTCTCGTCCCGGATGTCCGCAACGTCGTCGGCCTTGCCCTTGCGAGCGAGATCGGCGATCTGCTCGATGACCTTCGACTTCGAAACCGTATACGGCAGCTCGGTGACCACCAGCTGCTCCTTGCCGCCCCGTAGCGCCTCCTTTACCACCCGAGCACGCATGACGACGCGGCCCCGGCCCGTGGTGTACATGTCCCGGATGCCATCCCGCCCGACGATGAACCCTCCGGTCGGGAAGTCCGGGCCGGGCACGTGGCGCATCAAGTCCTTCACCGAGCAGTCCGGATCGATCACGAGCTGCTTCAGTCCGGCCGCCACCTCGCGGAGGCTGTGGGGCGGCACGTTGGTGCTCATCCCCACCGCGATCCCCGACGAGCCGTTCACGAGGAGGTTCGGGAAGCGGCTCGGCAGCACGACGGGCTCCTCGAGCCGGCTGTCGAAGTTCGGCTGGAAGGCGACCGTCGACTCGTGGATGTCGTCGATCAGCTCCACCGCCAGGGGGGCGAGCCTGGCTTCGGTGTATCGGTACGCGGCCGCGTTGTCCCCGTCGATGGAGCCGAAGTTGCCCTGGCCGTCGACGAGCGGGTAGCGGAGAGAGAAGTCCTGCACCATGCGCACGAGCGCGTCGTAGACCGCGGAATCTCCGTGGGGGTGGTACTTACCCAGCACGTCTCCTACGACGGTGGCGCTCTTCTTGTAGGCCCGGTCCGGCATGAGACCGAGCTCGTGCATCGCAAACAGAATGCGTCGGTGCACGGGCTTCAGGCCGTCCCGCACATCCGGGAGGGCTCGTTGGACGATGACCGACATGGAGTAATCGAGGAACGACTCCCGCATCTCCTCCTCGATGAGACGCGGCAGGATGCGCTCCCGCTTCCGGGCCGTGGCCATTCCTTCTCCGGGAAGTCTGTTCCGGGGCTCGTTTCGGGGACCGCGCCCGCGCTTCCGGGGCGGGGGCCCGGGTCGGCGAGCGGCATCCGCACGTCACGCGGGCGGGCGCACGACCGGGACGGGGCCGCTCGACGGCCCCAAGGTTCTCAGTTTGGCCGGGGTAGAGCAAGGCGCGCCCCGGGAACCCGCGCAGGGGGATAAGCGGCCCTGGGGTCCTGCTCAGCCGTCCTCGGATCTGGCGATCAGGTCCATGACCCGCTCGCGCAGACCCGGAGGTGACTGCACCGAGCCCGAGGCACCGCGAAGAGCGGTCCGGAACGACTCCTCCAGCCTCAGGTGAGGATAGCAGCGGGCACACACGTCGAAGTGTGCCTTCACCTGCTCCCGCGGGCCCGCCTCCAGCTCGCCATCCAGATACTCGTACACGGCGCTCAGGGCCTGCTCGCAGGAGATCATCTCGGAGCCCCCCCCGGCTTCCTTCCAGCGCCGGACGCGGCCCAGTAGCCTCTTCAAGCGCTCAAGGAGCGACATGGCCCTCCTCGTCTCGAGTGCCGGACGCGACCGGGAGGACACCCGCTTCGACGGCGTAGTCGTACAGCACCCTCTGGAGCTGCCTCCGTCCCCGGAACAACCGGCTCTTCACCGTTCCCACGGGAACCCCGGTCATCTCCGCGATCTCGATGTACGTAAGACCTTCCACGTCGGAGAGCACCACCGCGGTCCGATAGTCCTCCGGAAGACGATCGATCGCCCGCAGCACCTCGTCGTCCAGGATCGACCGGAAGAAGGCGCCCTCGGGATCCACTCCGTCGAGGGATCTCCACAGTGGATTGACGAGGTCCACGACCCCACCTCGGGCTGCGGCATGTCTCTGCACGATCTCGTCATGGCGACGGCCCCGCTCGCGCTGACGCAGGAAGACGTTCCTGCAGATCGTGAACAGCCAACTCTTGGCGCGGGTGCCCGGCGTGTACTGGCCCCAGGAACGATACGCCCTCAGAAAGGTGTCCTGCACCAGATCCTCGGCCTGGTCCGGCGTCCCGGACAGGCGCAACGCGAACCGGTAGACGGCCTCGAGGTGCGGAAGAGCCTCCTCCTCGAACGAGGAGGGGGCGTTCGATCGCGACGCGGCGATCACCGATCCCAACCCTTGAGCAATGCTTCGAACTCCGCGGCCATCGAAGGGTGCCCATGCCGAAACGCGGCTTCGATGGCGCGGCGGTATGCCTCACGGGCCTCGACCTCGGCTCCCGACTCCCGCAGCGCCGCTCCCAGCCGGCCCCAGCCATTCCCTTGATCGTCCGAAGACCCGAGGTAGGCTCTGAGTTCCCGGATCCCTTCCTCCCGCCGACCCGCTCCCAGGTACTCGATGGCCAGCCCGTAGCGCAGACGTGGGTCGTCCGGCCGGCGGGCCAACAGTGCCTCGAGGGCGGCGATCCGCTCCGCGCTCACCGTCCGACGAAGGCCGCGTCAGTCCGGGAAGCCGAACGTGCGGCTCGCGCCCTCGTCAGGCTCCTCACCGGTCACCAACTCGATCACGGCCTCCATCTCGGTTGCCATGTCCGCAAGCCTGGCCGACACCGTCAGGGCGTGTGCCCAGTCGAAATAGGCTGCCACCGCCAGCTCGTCGGCGGCATGCGTCGCGACCACAGCCGTCTCCATCTCGACCAGGAGGTGATCGAGGATCGCTCCCACCGCTCGCTCGGCGCGACGGACTTCCGAAAGTGTCGACAGCGACAGGTCACCTTCGAGCCTCGGGAGAAACGCTTCCAGGACCGCCCGGCTCACCGAGGGCGCCAGCACGGCCGACGACGCCTGCGCGCCGGCCTCCAAGAGGGCACGTCCGCCGGCGCGCAGCGCTCTGATCTCCTCGAAGTTCAGGTGAAGGATCACCTTGCCTCCCGATCGTGTCGGGGCCACGACGAGCACGGGCCCCGGCTCCTGCTATCCATACAT
>QJYK01000319.1 GCA_003248075.1 Gemmatimonadota bacterium
CAACGCCACGGAGCCCGTGTTCGACCCGGCGGGGGACTATCTCTTCTTCCTCAGCGACCGCGAGTACGCACCGCAGGTCAGCTCCGTGGAGTGGGACTACGCGACGGACCGCACGACCGGCATCTTCGCCTTGGCGCTGCGGCGGGACGCGGCGGCGCCTTTCCCGCCAGAAAGCGATGAGGTGAAGACCGACACCACGGCTGCGGGTGGGGCCACCACCGAAAGGGGGGCGGACGCGCCGCGCGTCGAAAGTGCCGCCGGTGACGTCGCGATCGACTTCGACGGCCTCGCTCAGCGTGTGGCGCGGGTTCCCGTCCCGGCGGACAACTACAGCGGCCTCACGGCCATCAGCGGGAACCTGGTCTACACCAGGGGGACGCCCTTCGTGTACGGTCGTGCGCCGGGGTCTCGCCCCGACCTCATGATCTTCAACTTCTCGGAACGGGAGGCGTCGACGCTGGTCGAAGGCGCCGCGGGGTACACGCTCTCGAACGACGGATCGAAGGCCCTGGTGCGCACGGGCGGGCAGTGGAAGCTCGTGGATGCCAAGCCGGGGGGCGGCTCCGCCGCCCGCACCATCTCCACGGACGGTATGGAGGCCGACATCGTACCCGAGGAGGAGTGGGCGGAGGTCTTCGACGAGGTCTGGCGACGCTTCAGGGACTTCTTCTACGTGCCCAACATGAACGGGTACGACTGGGCGGCGATCCGAGGCCGTTACGAGCCCCTCCTGCGCTGGGTGGGGCACCGCTCGGACCTCGACTACGTGCTCAACGAGATGATCGCCGAGCTGAGCAACTCCCACACCTACATCTCGGGCGGCGACTACGAGATCCCCCCGAGGCCCGACGTGGCGCTACCGGGCGCCCGCTTCGCGCTCGACGAGGCTTCTGGCCGCTACCGTATCTCGAGGATCTTCCGGGGAGACAACGCCGAGGCCACTTATCGCTCTCCCCTTACGGAGATCGGGGTGGATGCCCGCGTGGGCGACTATGTGCTGGCCATCGACGGCACCGATCTGCGCGCCCCGCAAAACCCCTACGAGATGCTCCGCTACAAGTCGAGTCATCCCGTCCGGCTCACCCTCAACGGGCGCCCGTCCATGGACGGCGCGCGCGAGGCGAGCTACCGGCCCATCACGAGTGAGACGAAGCTCGTGTACGCGTCCTGGGTGGAGGGGAACCGCGCGCGTGTCGATTCGATGACCCACGGGCGGGTGGGGTACCTGCACGTCCCGGACATGGGCGCGGACGGGCTGAGCGAGTTCATCAAATGGTTCTACCCGCAGATCCGCAGAGAAGGGCTCGTCATCGATGTGCGCGGCAACGGCGGGGGTAACGTGTCGTCCATGCTCATCGAGCGCCTGAGCCGCGAGCTTCTGGCCACGGGCTTCTCGCGCAACAACGACTTCGCGGCCCAGTACCCGAGAGGTCCGGTCTTCTACGGCTCGTTGGTATCGCTTCTGAGCGAGACCTCCGCATCCGACGGGGACATCTTCCCGGCCATGTTCAGGCAGGCGGGGCTGGGGCCGCTCATCGGCAAGCGCTCGTGGGGCGGGGTGACGGGGATCACCAGCCATGGTCCCCTGATCGACGGCGGTCAGGTGAACGTGCCCGAGTTCGGCTTCACCGGGGTGGACGGGAGCTGGATCATCGAAGGCTATGGGGTGGAGCCGGACATCGAGGTCGAGAACGACCCGGCTTCGGTCCTGAACGGACGGGATCCACAGCTCGAGCGTGGCGTCCAGGAAGTCCTGCGGTTGATGGAGCTTCGCCCCAGGCACCTCCCGGCGCGCCCAGCGCCCCCGAACCGCGCGCCAAGGGGAGGAGGGCGTTGAGGGCGCCCGCGGCCCGGGACAGGTCGTACCGGGCCGGCGGCGACCCCGACCCCCGGGGCGCTCGTTGCCGCGGAGGCCAGGGTTCGGCCTGCCTTCGGGGCCACCACCCGATCTCCGCATCCCCGTTGGCCGTTTCGGGCCCTCGGAGCCCGCGCGCGGGAGTCCGAGGACGCTGGGTTTCTTGCGCTGCGCGCGCGTGGGCAGGGAATTGAGGGAAAGGGGGCGCGCGTTGCTCTCTTGATGTCGGTCGTCCGCGGGCTGCCGAGCAGGTCGCCGCGGCGCCGTGTGTGAGGCTCTCATGAAACACCTGCTCCCCCGATCGGGGTTGGTCGCCGTCATGCTGCTCAGCGCCTGTTCGCTGGGTGACAGCCCGACCGTCCCGTCCGATCCGTCTGCTATGGCCGGGCCGCCACCGAGTGGCGCGCCGTCGGTTCCCTCGTCGCAGGAGCAGCGCCTCGTGGCGGGGCGCGTCCTGGCGCGGTTCCAGCCTGGGGCGTCCATCGACGCCATCGCGGCTGCGGAGGGTGCCACCGTCCAACGTCCGTTGGGCCTCGGAATCCTGCTGCTCCAGGTCGCGTCCGGTCGGGAGCGGGTGGTGGCCCAGGCGCTGAACCAGAACCCGTCCGTCGATTTCGCCGAGCCGGATTGGTTCTACGTCATGGACGAGCCGTGCGGAGTGGGGGTTTGCGGCGCACCCACCGATGAGCTCTTCGGGTACCGTTGGGATCTGTTCAACGATGGTACCATCACCGACGCGCAGGGCGTCGCCCTTGCCGCGACGGGATCGGTCGATGCGGACATGGACTGGCTCGAGGCCTTCGAGGTGATGGGTCCGGTCGCGGGAAGCGTGATCATCGGCATCATCGATACCGGCATCCTGAGCTCACACGAGGACTTCGCGGGCAAGGTCGTCGCCGGGTACGACTTCTTCGACATGGACCCGGACGCGGCGGACGACTACGGTCACGGAACCCACGTCGCGGGCATCGCTGCTGCCCGGGGAGACAACGGCCGCGGCGCACCGGGCGTGGCGTGGATGGACGAGGTCCACATCGCGGCCGCGAAGGTGTGTGGATATATCCTCGCATCCCTGTACGGCTGCCCATCCTCGGCCATCGCCCAAGGTATCGAGTGGGCAACCGACAACGGGGCCGCGGTTCTCAACCTGAGCCTCGGCGGCTCGGAGGCATCGAGCGCGGTCCAGACGGCCCTCCAGTACGCGCGCCAGAACGGTGCACTCCCTTTCTGCGCCGCGGGGAACGACGCTGGGCCCGTCGCGTACCCGGGCGCGTTTCCGGAGTGCGCGGCGGTCAGCTCCACCAACTGGAGCGATGGTCTGGCGAGCTATTCGAACTACGGACCCGAGGTTCAGCTGGCGGCACCAGGAGGTGACTTCGAACACCCGAGCGGCTACAGCTACATCCTGTCCGCGTACTATGCGAGCAACACGAGCTACGCCTGGCTCCTCGGAACGTCGATGGCCTCGCCGCAGGCCGCCGGCCTTGCAGCGCTGCTGCACGTCCTGGGCGTCACCGACCCGGACGCGAAGCTCGCGCGCATGCGGGGGACCGCGAACGACCTCGGCGCGCCGGGCGACGACGTGTATTTCGGGGCGGGCAGGATCAACGTCTATCGTGCGATCGCCGATCTGGTCGGCGCGCCCACCAACCAGATCCCCACGACCTCCTTCTCGTATGCATGCGACGAGCTCACCTGCGCCTTCACGGACACGAGCATCGATGGCGAAGGGGCCATCGTCGCGTGGTCGTGGGACTTCGGTGACGGCAATTCGTCGGGCGCGCAGAACCCCAACCACACGTTCGCTGCGGAGGGGACCTACATCGTCTCGCTTACCGCCACCGACGACGAGGGGGGCGCCGGCACGCACAGCATCGAGCTGATCGTCCCGATTCCGAACGTTCCGCCGGTCGCCTCGTTCACGTCGAGTTGTCCCGAGGGGGATACCTGCCAATTCACCGACACCAGCACCGACAGCGACGGGACCGTCGTCGCGTGGTCGTGGGACTTCGGGGACGGCGCGAGCTCCAACGAGCAGAACCCGACCCACGTCTATCAGGCCGTGGGCACGTACGCGGTCACGCTCGTCGCCACGGACGACGACGGTGACTCGGACACGGTCAGCGCCAGCGTGTCCGCATCCGCGCACAACGACTTGCCCCGGGCTTCGTTCTCGTCGAGCTGCGACGGGTTGACGTGCTTCTTCACCGACACCAGCACGGACGACGACGGAAGCATCGTCGGCCGGCAGTGGACCTTCGGCGACGGCTGGTCGAGCAACAGCGCCAACCCGGACCACACCTACTTCGACGCCGGCACGTACGCGGTAACGCTCGTGGTGACCGATAACATCGGTGCCAAGGACACGACGTCGGCGATGGTGACCGCGGCCGAGCCAGGGCAGGCACCGACGGCCTCCTTCACGACGGTGTGCACCGACCTCTCCTGCGACTTCGTGGACACGAGCACGGCCGGGCAGGGGACGATCGTGACCTGGTCCTGGGACTTCGGCGACGGTGACACCGCGACGGTGCAGCACCCGAGCCACCTGTTCGCGGCGGCGGGCACGTACACCGTCACGCTCGTCGTGACCGACGACGCAGGCCTGAGCGATACATTCGGGCGGGGCGTTACCGTCCCGTCCGTGAACCAGCCGCCGACCGCGTCGCTCACCTCGAGCTGCGCCGCCCTCACGTGCTCCTTCACCGACACGAGCTCGGACGGCGACGGCAGCGTCGCAGCCTGGTCGTGGGACTTCGGAGACGGAGCCACGTCGACCGAGCAGAGCCCAACGCATACCTACAGCGCGCCCGGCGGCTACACCGTGGTGCTGGCGGTGACCGACGACGACGGTGCCGCCGACACTGTGAGCGCGAACGTCATGGCCACGGCCCCGAACACGCCACCCACGGCGAGCTTCACGTGGATCTGCAACGGACTCGCGTGTGTGTTCACCGACACGAGCACGGACCCGGACGGTGCGATCACCGGTCGGCAATGGACGTTCGGCGACGGATGGTCGAGCAACAGCGCGAACCCGAGCCATCCGTATCCCGACGTGGGCACGTACACCGTGACGCTGGTCGCGACGGACAACATGGGCGCGAAGGACACCGTGTCCGCACCCGTCACGGTGGTCGCTCCCGGCGACGAGCCGACCGCGTCGTTCACGTCGAGCTGCGTGGACCTGAGCTGTGACTTCACGGACACGAGCACAGAGGGCACAGACCCGATCACGTCTTGGTCGTGGGATTTCGGTGACGGCGCCACGGACACCGCGCAGCATCCGAGCCACACCTATGCAGGCGCCGGCACGTATGGGGTAACCCTCGTCGTGGCCGATGACCGCGGGGTGACGGGTACCTTCCAGCGGACCGTCACGGTGCCGGCGGGCAACCAGGCGCCTTCTGCCTCGTTCACGTGGAGCTGTGCGGAGCTGACGTGCCAGTTCACCGATGCCAGCGGTGACGGTGACGGCATGGTCGTCGCCTGGTCGTGGGATTTCGGGGACGGTGCCACGGCCACGGCTCAGAGCCCGAGCCACACCTTCGGAGGGACAGGGACCTTCATCGTGACCCTGACGGTCACGGACGACGACGGTGCGACGGATGACCTCGCGAAGTCGGTGTCGGTCGTGGCACCTAACCAGCCGCCGACGGCGTCGTTCTCATGGAGCTGCACGGATCTGGCGTGCCAGTTCACCGACACGAGCACGGACGGCGATGGGTCCATCGTGAATCGCCAGTGGACGTTCGGCGACGGCTGGTCGAGCAACGCCGCAAGTCCGAGCCACACCTACGGGGCAACAGGCACGTACACCGTGACCTTGAGCGTCACCGACGACGACGGCGCCACCGATACGTGGAGCACCGAGCTGGCTCTCGGCGGCTCGAACCAGGCCCCGTCCGCATCGTTCACCTCGAGCTGTACCGACCTGGTGTGTACGTTCACCGATGCGAGCGCGGATCCCGACGGCTCCATCGCCTCGTGGTCGTGGGATTTCGGGGACGGCGGGACGTCTTCCTCGGCGGCCCCGACCCACACGTACACCGCCCCGGGGACGTACACGGTGACGCTCGGTGTGACGGATGATGACGGGGCGGGCGACACCACGTCCGCGACGGTCACCGTGACTGCACCACCGGTCATCGCGCTGACCGTGACGGGGTACAAGGTCCGCGGCCTCCAGAAGGCCGACCTGTCGTGGAGCGGGGCGTCCGGTGTCACCGTCGACGTGTACCGCGACGGGGTTTTGACCTTCACGACCGCCAACGACGGCTTCGAGACGGACGCGATCGACGCCAGGGGCTCCGGGAGCTATGCGTACCGGGTCTGCGAGACCGGTACCACGGTGTGCTCCGCGAT
>QJYK01000099.1 GCA_003248075.1 Gemmatimonadota bacterium
GGAGGGGTCATGCAGTTCACCCTCGGGGAAGGCGGCGCCGAGCTCGACATCGAGGTCTTCGACGGAGAGATCCGACTTCGGGAGGCGCGCGCTCGATGACGCGACGCCCTGACCATGACGCCCCGGTGGACGGGGATTCGAGGAGGAACGGACGATGAGACGGTTTTCGACGACGGTCACGGTTCTGGCGCTCGCGGCCGGAGCGGCAGCCGCGGGCGCGCAGGAGACACACCGCCTGTCGGGGCGAGACGTCGCGGTGTACAACCTGGCCGGGAGGGCGAGGGTGGTGGCGGGCTCGGGCTCGGACGTGGTGGTGCGGATCACCCGCGGCGGTGCCGACGCCGCGCGGATCGAGATCGAGACGGGCGCGGTGCGCGGTCGTGAAACCCTGCGCGTCATCTATCCGGACGATCAGATCGTCTACCCGGGGATG
This sequence comes from Gemmatimonadota bacterium, assembly GCA_003248075.1. Classification (GTDB taxonomy): domain Bacteria; phylum Gemmatimonadota; class Gemmatimonadetes; order Longimicrobiales; family Gaopeijiaceae; genus SZUA-318. Next base: position 434 of record QJYK01000099.1, read on the forward strand.
GGTCGGCGGTCCAACAACAGCACCCGGGTCAGAGCGGACGGCACCTTCGGGGGAGAGGGTCCCCGCGGAGACAGAGTCGACATCCGCGGCTCGGGACGGGGCATGGAAGCGTGGGCCGACCTCGTGATCGAGGTTCCTTCGGGAAGGGATTTCGCGCTACACCTTGCAGTCGGTGAGGTTACGGCGGAGGGCGTGTCCGGAGACCTCACCATCGACACGGGCTCCGGGTCCGTGGACGCCAGAGACGTGCGGGGCTCCCTGTCGGTCGACACGGGCTCGGGCTCAGTGGACGTCAGGGGCGTCGAGGGTCCGTTGGTCGTCGACACCGGATCGGGGTCTGTGACGGCCACCGATGTTTCCGGAGGCGAGATCGACATCGACACGGGGTCGGGGGGCGTGCGTGCGTCGGGGTTGACCGCGGATCGGCTAAGGGTCGATACCGGCTCGGGATCGATCGAGCTCGACGAGGTCTCGGCCCCACGCATCGTGCTGGACACGGGGAGCGGCTCTGTGGAGCTCATGCTCCTTGTCGACGTCGAGGTGTTGGACGTCGACACGGGCTCGGGATCGGTGACGATCCATGCTCCAGAGGATCTCGGCGCCGAGGTCGACATCCAGACCGGGAGTGGCGGTATCGACCTCGACTTCCCGGTCCGGGTCCGATCGATGCGACGCGATGAGGTCAGCGGCACCCTGGGAGATGGTCGGGGCCGCATCCGGATCGACACCGGTTCCGGTGGCGTCCGCCTGATCAGGAACTGATCCGCCGGGGCAGGCCGGCGGGCCGGGTCGAGCCCGGACGGGGCGCTTTACCGCGCCCCGTCCGTCCGGCAGCTTTCCGGGTCACCGACTCAGGGAGCGCCCCGTGCATTCAGCTCAGTTCCGGTTCCACCATGACGTCGTCGTCCGCTTCCGGGACATCGATGCCGTGGGCCACGCCCATCACTCCGAGGCATTCGTCTACTTCGAGGAGGCCCGGGCCGCCTATTGGCGGGAGGTTGTCGGACGACTGAACCTCGAAGACATCGACTACGTCATGGCCGAGGCGGAGGTGCGATGGCATCGTCGCGTCTTCTGGCCTCAGACGCTCTCGGTGGGAGTGCGGATCTCCCGGCTGGGGAGGAAGCACTTCGAGATGGAGTACGAGGTCCTGGGCACGGATGGAGAGCGCCTGCAGTCGGGTCGCACGGTCCAGGTCATGTACGACTATTCCGCCGAGGCATCGCTCCCGATTCCGGACGCGGCGCGGGCCGCCATCGAGCGCTTCGACGGGCCCTTCGGACCCGGGGGTCGACCCGAGATGTAACCATTTGCCGGTTCCGGTGGTATTGAGCAGTCGGGACGAGGCGTGGTGGTCGGGTGGGTCGGTTGACCCAATCCTTGGGGCTTGAATAGATTGCGCCCCTTGTGGAGGGGTTTCGCCGTCGGCGGGACCCTGGAGTGTAGTGCGGTTTAGTATTCCACCAGGCGTTCGGTACCGGTCCGGACGACCGCCCGTCGGCGGACGAAAGGGGGCGACCCCGGGAGGCCAGCATCATGCTGCGAGTCACGAAGTTCGCGTTCACCCTGCTTGCTGCGGCCTTCCTGGTCGGGACGTCTGCGTCCCTCCGGGCCCAGGAGCTCGGTCGCTTCCGTGTCCTGATTCCGAACTTCGAGGCGCTCGACGGCGCCAACAAGAAGTTCGGAGAGAAGTCGGCCGAGGAGCTGCGCGATCTCATCAACACCCTCGCGACCCACCAGTCGATCGAGAAGAAGGAGATCGAGCAGAACCTCAAGCGGTTCAAGATGAAGATGGAGGAGCTGGACTGCATCAAGACGCGCCAGCTCGCCTCTCAGATGAACGCTCAAGTCGCGCTTTGCGCCTCCTACACGGAGTCCGCGGACAAGCAGTTCACGGTGAACGCGTCCTTCTGGGACATCGCCTCGAGCGAGGAGTTCAAGGTCGACCAGGCCACGGCCCGCGAGAAGGAGGAGCAGGTCGCGGCGCAGGCGATGTTCGACCAATTCGATCGCTACGTCCAGCAGATCCGCTTCGCGCAGTTCTGTGGCGAGTACGCCCAGAGCCAGCAGTGGGACAATGCGCTCCGGAACTGCGATCAGGCACTCGAGCTCAACCCCAACGCCGTCGGCACGCGCTATCAGCGTGCGCGCATCCTCTATGAGGCGGACCGGTACCCCGAGGCGTTGACCGAGCTCGAGCAGGTTCTCGAGCGGGACCCCTTCCACGAGGACGCACTCCAGCTGGCCGGCTTCATCTCCGCGAAGGAAGGGCAGGACGACCAGGCTCGCGAATACTACTCGCAGTACCTCGAGCTCAACCCGGCGAACGCCAGCGTTCGCATGAAGATCGCATACGATCTCGCCCAGGCGGGTGACCCCGTGGGAGCGATGCAGCTCATCCAGGTCGGTCTCGACGTCGACCCGGAGAACGCGGACCTCTGGGAGCAGTATGGTGGCTTCGCCTTCGCCGCGGCCCTGGAGATCCAACAGTCGACGCCTGGCGCGGAGAACGGCGGCGGTGTCGCTCCTGAGGCGGTCGATTACTACCGGAAGGCGATCGAGGCGTACCAGAAGGTCTACGCCGTGAAGGGTGCCGACACTCCGGTCGGCCACCTGCGCAACATCATCGCCGCGTACATCCAGCTCGACGAGCTCGATGAAGCCATCTCCATGGCGGAGCGCGCGCTTCAGAGTCACCAAGACGAGGACGCGATCTGGTCCTACTATGCCGACGCGCTCCAGCGGCAGGGCAAGCTCGACGAGGCCATCGCGGCCCTCGATCGGGTGAAGGAGATCAACCCCTCGCACCCGAGCGCCAGCCTTCGCCAGGGGAACTGGCTGATCCAGGCGGGCCGTGTCCCGGACGCGGTACGGATCCTGAGCGGGGTCGCCGCCGCGGATCCGCAGCAAGCCGAGACGGCGGCCCGGCTGATCTTCGCCGATGCCTACGCCAACGGCGTCCAGAAAGAGCGGTACGACTACGCGTCGACGAACATCGCGGCCGCGAAGCAGTTGCCGAACCTGAGCGCGGCGATGAAGAACCAGCTCAACTTCTGGCAGGGCTACGCCATCTTCCAGGGTGCGGTCAAGTCGCAGCAGCCTCAGACCTTGGAGACCGCGCGTGCCACGCTGCCCCGGTTCCAGCAGGCGCTGCAGCTCTTCCAGCAGTCGGGCGACTATCCGCGCACGGTGAACGTGAACATCAATCAGCTGATGACGAACGCGAACACCTACATCGAGATCCAGGAAGCGATCATCAAGCGGGGTCGCTGATCACGAACAGGTCGACCGCCTGAGGGCGGACCAGGGCGCCGTCGGGGATCCTCCCGGCGGCGCCCTTCGTGTTTGGGGGGCGGCTTCTGAGCTGCCGGCGACCTTCCCCCCCGCTCCGGGGTTTCGTCCCACCTCTCCCCACATCCCCGTCGGACGCGCCCCTCCGTCCGCCGCCAATTCGACACGAATACGAATAAAACCCGAAAGTGGTTCGGGCGCGCTTCGGCCGCGTGGGTACTGGCTTTCGGGCGTTTCGGTTCGCTCCTGGCAGGCGTTGAAAATTGTGAAAAAGGACCCTTGACGTCTCACACCACCTCAACCTATACTGGCTCCATTATTCCCCACTCCATTCCACTTCATACCACCACGGGCGCCTGTGAACGCCTTCCGGGGCCGCTACGAGCACCAGATGGACGAGAAGGGGCGCGTGAGCCTCCCTTCTGCGTTCCGGCGTGGAGACGGGGCAGACCGCTTCTTCCTCCTGCAATGGGAGGCCCCGTACCTGACCCTGTTCCCCGAAACGAAGTGGGCCGAGGTGGAGGGCCGCCTCCTCGAGTATCGCAAAGGCGGTCGGGAGGCGATGAACCAGGTGCGCGTGATCTTCTCCGGGCTCGTCGAGGTCTCGCCTGACAAGCAGGGAAGGATCCTGATCCCGAGCCACTTGCAGTCGGCGGCTGCCCTGAGCGGCTCGGTTCTCCTCCTGGGGGTAAGCGATCGGGTCGAGCTCTGGGATCCCGCCACGTACGAGCGGTCGGTCTCGGAGCAGGCGGGCGACTTCACGCAGTTCGCTCACAAGCTTTTCGGATGATTGTGGCCCGAGCGTACGACAGCCGCCCCGAGGGCGCTCGTGAGGACGGCGACGGCCGGGCCGGTGCCTACCACCTTCCGGTGATGGTCGACGAAGTCCTCGACCTGCTCGCTCCGTCCGGCCACGGCCTCTATCTCGACGGAACGGTCGGCGGCGGGGGCCATACGCGGCGCATCCTCGAGGTATGTCCCGATTGCCGGGTCATCGCCGTCGACCGTGACGCCGAGGCGCTCGCGGCGGCTGCTGTGGAGCTCGCTGATGTGCGCGACCGCGTGCGTTTCGTCCACCGCGGGTTCGACACCGCGGCGCTCGACGGCGAGGTCCGCCAGCGGGGACTGGACGGAGTCCTTCTGGACCTGGGCGTGAGCTCGCACCAGCTGGACGCCGACGCCCGCGGATTCGCTTTTCGCCATGGTGTCACGCTGGACATGCGCATGGACGCTTCGCAGGACCGGGATGCCATCCGCTTCCTTGCCGAAACCGACGAGCAGGAGCTCGCGAGGGTGTTCTTCGAGCTCGGCGAGGAGTCCCGCTCCCGGCGACTGGCGCGCGAGATCGTGAAGCGCCGGTCCACCGAGCCCCTGCGAACCAGCGACGACCTCGTGGCCGCCCTCGCTGTATCCCTGGGGCGGTCGCCATCGGCCCGGGAAAAGGCGCGGATCTTCCAGGCTGTGCGCATCGCGGTCAATGCCGAGCTCGATGCTCTCGACGCCGCGTTGCCGGCACTGCGTGATCGGCTCCGAGCGGGTGGGGTCCTGGTCGTCATCGCGTATCACTCCCTGGAGGACAGGAGGGTGAAGGACGCCTTCCGCGACTGGAGCCGCTCGTGTGTCTGTCCGCCGGAGTTGCCGGTGTGCACGTGCCGTGGACGTCCCCTCGGCCAGACGCTGACACGCAAGCCCCTCACACCCACGGAGGGAGAGATCGAGCGCAACCCCCGCGCCCGCAGCGCCCGCCTACGCGCCTGGAGGAAGGCCGCTTGAAGGGCGTCGCGTCGCTGCTTCGGGTGATGTTCGCCGCGGCTCTCCTCGTGGGCGCACTGGCCCTCGTGACCTGGCGCCAGAGTCGAGCGCTCGAGGTGCTCGAACAGCTCGACCGCGTTCGGCGTGAGACGATCGTGGCCGAGGCCGAGCGCGAGGAGCTGGCCCGCACCATCGAGGGTCTCGAAAGCCGGGTCCGTGTCGTGCCCACCGCCCGGGAGCGGCTCGGCATGCATCTTCCAGCCGCTTCGGAGCAGGTCTTCCTGGCCGCGGAGTCGAAGCAATGAGCACGAAGCCCCCCCCCTTCAGGCCGACCGCCTGGCGGCGTCGCACGATCCTGAGCGGCTGGCTCCTCGCGACGTCGTTGATCGCCCTACGCTCCGCCCAGATCCAGCTCGCCCAGGTGCGGACGTGGAGCACGCTGGCGGAGGCGCAGCATACGACCGACAAGGAGGTGGCCGCGGCCCGCGGGACCATTTTCGATCGGGACGGAGCCGAGCTGGCGGTGTCGCGCGAGACCTGGTCGGTCAGTGTGGCGCCGCAGGAGCTCAAGGACGTGGCTTCCGTGCGGTCGCTGCTGAGAGAAGCGCTCGGGTTGTCCGACCGGAAAGCGCGCCAGCTCGTGTCGAGGGATCGCAGCTGGTCCGTCGTGCCCGGGCGCTATCCTGCGTCCGTCAAGGTGAGGCTGGGCGGGGTTCGGGGCGTCTACGTGGAGCGGGTGCTGGAACGATACCACCCACACGGAGACATGGCCCGTGGCGTTCTCGGGTCCGTGATCGACGAGTCGGGACAGGGGGGCGTCGAGCAGATCCTCGACGGACTCCTCCGGGGTCGCGCGGGGCGTGAGGTGGTGGCGCGCGACAATCTCGGCCGTGCGATCCCGGGTGAGACCTTTCTCGTGGAGGCACCCCAGGCCGGGGGACAGGTGGTTCTGACCCTCGACCTCGACCTGCAGGAGATCGCGCGCCAGGCGCTCGAGGACGCGATCGACGTGAGCGAGGCGCGCGGTGGCGACGTGTTGGTCACGGATCCGCGCAGCGGGGAGATCCTCGCGATGGTCTCGATCCGGGACGGCAATGCCACCGGGCTCGGAGCCGTGACGACGCCCTATGAGCCGGGCTCGACGCTCAAGCCGTTCACCGTCGCGACGCTCCTGGAGAGCGGGCTCGCCTCGCTCGAGGATCGATTCGAGGTCGGCGACGGCAGCTGGAAGGCGCCGGGGCGCGTGCTGCACGACACCCATCCCCCGGAGGATCCCTTCATTTCGCTGTCGGACGCGCTGCGCGTGTCGTCGAACGTCGGCATCGCCCGGGCCGCCCAGGCGCTCCCGGCGGGCCTCCAGTACGAGGCTCTACGCGACTTCGGCTTCGGCGTGCCGACAGGCATCGAGCTCCCGGGAGAGGTGTCGGGGACCCTCCGGCGTCCCGACGCCTGGAGTGGGGCGTCCCCCGCCTCGCTGGCGATCGGATACGAGATCTCGGTGACGCCTCTGCAGATGGCCATGGCCTACGGCGCTCTCGCCAATGGTGGGGTGCTCATGGAGCCTCGGCTCATCCGTGAGGTCCGTGACGCCGACGGGAAGACGCTGCGGCGTTGGGGCCCCAGGGCACTGCGGCGGGTGGTGTCGCCCGACGTGGCCAGGGCTGTCGGCGAAGTGCTGGTCGACGTGGTCGAGGACGGGACGGGTACCGCGGCGAGCCTCGGCGTCTTCCGGGTCGCGGGCAAGAGCGGCACCGCGCGCGCCTACTCGCCGGAGGGTGGTTACACGCGCGGTGACTACTCCTCGTCGTTCGTGGGCTTCTTCCCCGCGGAGGACCCCCAGCTCGTGGTCTTCGTCAAACTCGAGAACCCGCGGGCGGGCTCCTACTACGGGGGTGCCGTCGCTGCACCGGTCACGCGCGCGACCATGGAAGCCGCCCTTGCAGCGCGATCCACACCGCTGAACCGGGCACAGCTTCTCCGGGCCACGCGCCGCCCCTCCGAGACGACACCGTCCATGTCGCCCGTGCGCTTTGCCTCCGACGGGTGGATGAGCGAGAACGCCGGGGCCGCGGAGACCCTCGTGCTCCCGGCCCGCCCCGAGCCGGGGGTGGCGGTATCTCTGCCCGACGTGTCGGGCCTCCCGGCCCGAGTGGCGATCCGTCGGCTGCATGCGCTCGGTCTACGGGTCGAGCAGAGGGCGTTGGGCGAGATCATCGGAACCGTGCCCTCGGCGGGAACGCGCGTCTTCCAGGGCGACACCGTTCGCCTTCGCGTGCTCGGGAGGGGCGATGGCTGACGTGGTCACGATGCATGCGGTCGCCGACTCGCTCCGTTCGGCCGGCCTCCTCCTCGAAGTGATCGGACCCGCCGACGTGCCGGTTCGCGGAGTGTCCCAGGACAGCCGTAGCGCGCGGGAGGGGGACCTGTTCCTGGCGTGGAAGGGCACGGAGGTGGATGCCCACGATTTCCTGCCGGAGCTGTCCTCCCGCGGTGTCGCGGGTGCGGTCGTGGAACACGCCGTCGCGTGCGGCATGCCACAGCTGATCGTCTCGGACGGACGTCGTGCCGCAGCGCTGGTCGCCGACTTCGTGATGGGGTCGCCGTCGTCGCGCCTCGTGATGGTGGGCGTGACGGGAACCAACGGGAAGACCACGACGTCGATGCTGGCCCGTCACGTGTTGGCCACGCGCAGGCGGACCGCGGCAATCGGAACGCTCGGCGTCGTGGACGAGGATGGCGTTCGGCCGGGCACCGAGGGGCTCACCACCCCCGGTCCCGTGCAGGTGGCCGTGTGGCTGTGGGAGCTCGCCAACGGAGGCGTCGAAGCCGTGGTGATGGAGGCGTCGTCGCACGCGCTGGAGCAGCGGCGCCTGGACGGCGTGCGCTTCGATGTCGGGGCATTCACGAACCTGACCCGGGACCACCTCGACTATCACCGCGATCTGGCGTCCTACTACGGCGCCAAGGCCCGTCTGGTCGAGCTGGTGGCGCCGGAGGGCACCCTGGTCGTGAACCGGGACGACCCGGCCTGGCTCGACCTGGACGAGAAGGGAAGGACACTCACCACCTTCGCGATCGACGAAGCCGCCGATGTCCGGGCCGAGCGCCTCAGGCTCTCGGATTCAGGCTCTTCCTTCACCCTCGTCGTGAACGGCCGTGAGGCCCCGGTCCGGCTTCCCCTGCTGGGCTCGTACAACGTGGAGAACGCGCTCGCGGCCGCCGCCATCGCGGTCGCCCTGGGTATGGAGGTCGACGAGATCGCCCTGGCCTTGGAGTCGGCGCCCCAGGTCACGGGCCGCCTCGAAGCGGTTCTCACCCGGCCCTACACGGTGCTCATCGACTTCGCGCACACTCCGGATGCCCTGGAGGGCGCCCTGTCGGCCATCCGACCGCTCGCCCGCGAGCGCCTGATCGTGGTGTTCGGCGCGGGAGGCGATCGGGACCGGTCGAAACGCCGCCCCATGGCCGAGGCGGTGGCGCGCTGGGCGGACGTGATCGTCGTCACGTCGGACAATCCCCGCACCGAGGATCCCGAGCACATCCTGGACGACCTGGCGGCCGGGCTTCAGGGCCGGGAATACGCGCGCTACGTCGACAGGCGGGTGGCGATCAAGCACGCGCTCGCCGTGGCACGCCCCGGGGACACGGTCCTTCTGGCCGGGAAGGGACACGAGACGTACCAGGTGATCGGACGGGACAAGCGCCCCTTCGATGAGCGGGAGGTCGTGCGCGACTGCCTCATGGAGCTGGGCGTAGCGTGAGCCGCTTCCCGTGGACGGACGCGGAGATCCGGGCCGCCCTGGGGCTCCGCGTCGACCTTGCCAAGGACGGACTGGTATATGCGGGTGTCTCCACGGACTCCCGCGCCGTGCGCGACGGCGATCTCTTCGTCGCCCTCGTCGGCGACCGCTTCGACGGGCACGACTTCGTCGCGGAGGCCGTGGCCCGAGGCGCCCGCGGTGCCGTGGTGTCCCGCCCGATCGCCGAGCGTGGCCGCAGCGAGCTGTACCCGGTGCCGGACACGCTCGTCGCGCTCGGGGCCCTGGCGGCCCGGCGTCGGCGCTACCTGACGGCGCCGGTGATCGGGATCACCGGCTCCGTGGGCAAGACGACCACCAAGGACATGGTTCACGGAGCGCTTGCGACTTCACTGCGCGTGCACGCGACGCGGGGCAATCTGAACAATCGGGTGGGTCTGCCGATCACGCTCCTGGACGTCCCCGAGGATGCGGAGGCGGTGGTGCTCGAGCTGGGTACGAACGAACCGGGCGAGATCGCCACTCTGGCCGCGATCTGCCGCCCGGACATCGGGGTCGTGACCACGGTCGGTGAAAGCCATCTGGAGAAGCTCGGCTCGCTCGAGGGCGTGCTCCAGGAGAAGCTCGACCTGCTCCGTGGACTGGCCGCGCTCGGCCGGTGCGTGGTCGGGGACGAGCCACCGGAGCTGGCCCGCGAAGCGCGCCGGATCTGCTCCGAGGTGCGGGTGGCAGGCTGGAGCCAGCGTGCCGACGAGGGTCTGCGGCCCACGGAAGTCGAGGCCGACCACTGGGGAATGCACCGGTTCGTCTGGCGCGGGCATCGCGTGCAACTCGCCGTTCCGGGACGACACGCGGTCGTCAACGGCCTCATCGCGCTCGCCGTGGCCGAGCTCGTGGGGGTTCCCCTGCGGAAGGCTGCTGCCGCACTGGCCGACGTTGGCTCAGGCTCCATGCGGGGAGAGGTCCGGCGGTTCGGCGGCCTCACCGTGGTCGTGGACTGCTACAACGCGAATCCGCCCTCCGTCCGGGCCGCGCTCGAGCTGCTCGAGAGCCAGGCTGCGACGCACAGGGTTGCGGTGCTTGGGACCATGCTGGAGCTGGGTACGGACGAGGCGCGACTCCACCGTGAGGTCCTGGAGGAGGGGCTGTCCAGGGACATCGACCTCATCGTTGCAACAGGAGCCTTCGCGACCGCCGCCGCGGGCGTTGACGCTCCGGCCCGGAGGCTGATGAGCGCTCCGGACTGGAAGGCCGCCTATCCGATGGTGAGGGCTCGGTTGAGCGGGGACGAGGTCCTGCTCCTCAAGGCCTCCCGTGGCGTGGCCATGGAAGGAATCCTGCCGCTGCTCGAGTCGGACTTCGGCGAGCCCAGCCGCATCGAGGGGAGAGGAGCCTGATGCTCTACCACCTCCTCCCCCAGTTCTCCGACGTCCACATCGTCTTCAACCTCTTCCGGTACCTGACGTTCCGGGCCGCCGGCGCGGTCGTGACCGCTCTCTTGATCGCGTTCGTGGCCGGTCCCACGGCCATCCGCTGGCTCGTGCGTCTCCGGGTGGGCCAGATCGTTCGCGACACGGGACCGGACTCCCATCGGGGCAAGGCGGGCACGCCGACCATGGGGGGCGTGATCATCATCCTCGCGGCGACCGTCTCCACGCTGCTGTGGGCGTCGCTGACGAACTGGTACACGATCATCGCGCTGGTCGCGCTGTTGTGGATGGGCGGGATCGGCTTCCTGGACGATTACCTGAAGGTGGTGCGCGGGCATCCCCGTGGTCTCGTCGCTCGCTACAAGATGATCGGCCAGACCGCGTTCGGCATCGCGCTGGCCTCGCTGCTGCTGTCGCGGCCCATCTCTCCGATTCCCACCCCCGTCACGTCGGTGCCGTTCTTTTCCGATTGGCAGGCGGCCTTCTGGCCTCCGGCCTTCGTGGCGTTCGTCGCGATCGTGGTCGCAGGCACTTCGAACACCGTGAACCTGACCGACGGACTCGACGGCCTGGCCGCAGGGCTCACGGCCATCGTGGCCATCACCTTCGGCATCCTCGCCTACGTGACGGGTAGGGGGGACACGTCGCGATATCTCGGTCTCTTCTATCTCCCCGGCGCCGGTGAGCTCACGATCTTCGCCTCGGCGCTCGCCGGTGCAGCCATCGGATTCCTCTGGTTCAACACCCACCCCGCCGAGGTCTTCATGGGGGACACCGGCTCGCTTGCCCTCGGCGGCGCCGTGGGGGTCATGGCGATCCTCCTCAAGGCGGAGTTCCTGCTGGTGATCGCCGGGGGCGTCTTCGTCGCGGAAGGGGTCTCCGTGATCGTGCAGACGTCTTGGTTCAAGTACACCGCCCGCCGATACGGGGAAGGCCGGCGGGTGTTCAGAATGGCCCCCATCCATCACCACTTCGAGAAGCTCGGCTGGCCCGAGACCAAGGTGGTGGTGCGCTTCTGGATCCTCGGAATCCTGTTCGCGATGCTCGCGTTCAGCACGCTGAAGATCCGGTAGCGCGTACGATGCGTGGAACGGTCGTCGAGGATGCGAACGGAACGGTTGGACGGAAGCTCGGTCGCCATAATCGGGCTGGGGGTCAGCGGTCACGCCGCGGCCCGCCTGGCCCTCACCCTGGGAGGACAGGTCTATGTCTCGGATTCGCGCGCTGAACCCCCGACTGGAGCCGGTGCAGCCGACCTCCGAGCTCTGGGAGCCGAAGTGGAGTGGGGAGGACACGACCTGGCCCGACTGGCGCGAGCCGATCTCGTCGTGGTCAGTCCCGGAGTCCCCCCGCACGCTTCGGTGCTCCGAGCGCTCGGCGAGCGCGGCGTGCGCTGGATCTCCGAGCCTGAGCTCGCCTTTCGGTTCCTCCCGGGTCCACTGATCGCGGTAACCGGCACCAATGGGAAGACCACGACGACCCTTCTGGTGGGGCATCTTCTCGACGCGGCCGGCCTGGACGTCGCGGTCGGCGGCAACGTGGGTGGCGGCTTGGCTCCGGCGGCATCGGAGCTCGCGCTCCGCGCCACTCCGGCGGACTGGTACGTGCTCGAGATGAGCTCGTTCCAGCTCGCCGGCGTCGAGCGGTTCCGACCGGACATCGGGGTGGTGACGAACCTGTCACCGGACCACCTGGACCGTTACGCCGGCGTTGCAGACTACTATGCCGACAAGGCGCGGCTATTCCAGAACGCCGACGCACACAGCCGGTGGGTGCTCCCGTTGGCCGACGACGCCGTCGCGGCCCTGGTCGGGGACGCCCCTGGAGAACGGTACTGGTTTTCCGACACCACGGCCGAGGGGGCGCACGCCTTCGTCGATGCCGCGGGAACGCTCACGTTGGCTCTCGAGGGCACGGAGGCCCTCCTGGAGGCGGACCGGCTTCCGCTCCTCGGGGCGCACAACCGGACGAACGCCCTGGCAGCCGCCCTCACCGCCGGGTTGGCCGGAGCCGGCGTGGATGGCATCGCCAAGGGGCTCGGCAGCGCCCGACCGCTCCCACACCGGATGGAGCCCGTGGCCGAGCGCGGGGACGTGCTCTGGGTGAACGACTCGAAGGCCACGAACGTGGCAGCCACTCTGAGCGCGTTGCGCAGCCTGGACCGACCGGTCGTGCTGCTCGTCGGTGGAAAGGACAAAGGGGAGGACCTCCATCCACTACGCAGAGGCGTCGAAGGAAGGGTTCGCCAGGTGATCGCGTTCGGTGCGGCGGCCGAGCGGATCGCGGGAGCTCTGGAGGGTGCCGTCCCCATCGACCACGTTCGTGGAGACCTCTCCCAGGTCGTCGCTGCGGCCCGAGCCGTGGCGCGTCCCGGGGACATCGTGCTTCTGTCCCCGGCCTGCTCGAGCTTCGACATGTTCGAGAGCTACGAGCACCGCGGGCGGGCTTTCGCGCGGCTCGCTCGCGAGCACGGCTGATGGCCCGTCCGGTCGACGTGGCGCCCGCCGGTCGGGTCCGGCTCCCCGATTCCGGGCTGGGGCGCGGATGGGAGCCCACGGTGATCCTGGGGCTCACCCTTCTGCTCCTGGCCTTCGGGCTGGTCACGCTCTACAGCGCCTCGTCGGTGCTCGCGGTTCGGCAGAGCTTGCCCGACACCTTCTACGTGCTTCGACAGGCGGCCGGAGCGGGTTTCGGCCTCCTGGTGCTCGCCGCCTGTGCCCTGCTGCCCCACCGGGTGTGGTGGGTGCTGGCATGGCCTCTGCTGGTGCTGTCGCTGGTGCTGCTGCTCATCGTCGTCGTTCCCGGTACGGAGGCCATCGCGCCGGAGATCAAGGGCGCGCGTCGTTGGATCGACCTCGGCGTCACGGTCCAGCCTTCCGAGCTGGCGAAGATCTCGGTGATCGTCTGGACCGCTTCGATGGCGGTGAAGAAGGCCGGTCTGTTCCGGAGCCTCACGCGGGGGCTCGGACCTTTTCTCGCCGTTTGGGGGGCCGTCCTGCTACTCGTCGCCCTCGAGCCCGACCTTTCGACGGCGTGCCTGATCGTCATGCTCGGGCTGGTGGTCGTCTTTGCCGCAGGTGCCCGCGTCGGCCACTTCCTCTTCATGGGGATGCTCGCGCTCCCGTTCCTGCGGAGCCAGCTGGCTGTCGGGTTCCGTGCGGACCGCATGGCGGCGTTCTTCGATCCGGCCGCGGATCCAGCCGGGGCCGGCTTCCAGGTCCGTCAGTCTCTGGTGGCGCTCGGGTCGGGCGGGTTGACGGGTGTCGGCTTCGGGGAAGGACGGCAGAAGTTCGGGTTCCTTCCGGAGGCACACAACGACTTCATCTTCGCAATGGTGGGAGAAGAGTGGGGGCTGCTGGGCGTCCTCCTGCTGGTCACGTCGTATGCGGCCGTGGTCCTGGTGGGTTTCCGGATCGCGGCCCGGGCACCGGACGCCTTCGCAGAGCTGCTCGCCGTCGGGCTCACCAGCCTCATCGCTCTCCAGGCCGTCCTGCACATGGGGGTGGGCCTCGCGCTCGTGCCGGCCACCGGCCTTGCCCTCCCGCTCATCTCCTATGGGCGCTCGAACCTCATCGTGACGCTCGCCGCGCTCGGAATCCTGATCTCCATCGCGCGTGCCGCTCCGGGCGGGAAGGGGGCCCGTGCATGATGGCGCTCCAGTCGTGGTCTTCGCGGGAGGAGGGACCGGTGGGCACCTCTACCCGGCGTTGGCGCTCGCGGACGCCCTCGTCTTCCAGCGTCCCGAGGTGCGTCCCTTCTTCGTCGGCGCGGTCGGCGGGGTGGAGGCGCGCATCCTGCCCCAGCGGGGCGTGGAGCACGCGCTCCTTCCGGTCGAGGGCTTCGCGCGCGGCAGCGGGGTGCGTGGACTCCGGGCGGTTCCCCGCCTCGGAGTCTCGCTCGTCACGGTCGCCGATCTCTTCCAGCGGCTACGGCCGGATGCCGTCGTGGTGACCGGCGGATACGCCGCCGCTCCGGCGGGGATCGTGGCCGGGGTCGCGCGGATCCCGCTCCTGCTCCAAGAGCAGAACGCCATGCCCGGTATCACGACGCGCCTGCTGTCGAGGTGGGCGGACGTCGTCCACGTCGCGTTCCCGGAAGCGGCGGCCCGCCTGCCCGCACGGGCCCGGAGCCGCGTGCGGCTCAGTGGGAACCCGGTACGGCCGGCGCTCACGATGACGGCCTCGGACGCGCGACGGGCCCTCGGGCTCCCGCTCGACGGAGCCGTGCTGCTCGCGTTCGGGGGGAGTCAGGGCTCCGCGGCGTTGAACGGACTCCTCGTCGAGGCGTGCGTCGCCGTGCGTGCAGGGTCGCTCGTTCTTCCGGCCGGGCTGCACGTGCTCTGGGCCACGGGGCCCAAGCACCATGCGGCCGTGACCGCGCGGCTGGGCGAGGCCGGGACGCCCGAGTGGCTGACGGTGGTTCCCTACCTGGACGAGATGCCGGTCGCCCTCGCCGCCGCCGACGTCGCGATCGCCCGATCCGGAGCGATGTCCACGGCCGAGCTGCTGGTCAACGGCGTGCCTGCGATTCTGGTTCCGCTCCCGACGGCCGCCGCCGACCACCAGACGTACAACGCCCGCGCCCTGGCCGAGGCAGGCGCGGCGGTGGTTCTCGAAGAGGCCGGTCTGACCGCGGCCGGGCTCTGGCACGAGCTCTCCTCCCTGCTTGCCGACGCGCCGCGCATGCGCCAGATGTCCGAACGCGCGCTCCAGCGGGCGGTTCCGGACTCGGCCTCGATCATCGCGCGGGACGTGGTCGACCTCCTGTTCGGGGTCGAAGCGTGATCGGCAGCCACGTGGACCTGCGCAAGCTCTCGCGTGAGGGGAGCATCCACTTCGTGGGTGTGGGCGGTGCGGGGATGTGTGCGCTCGCCGAGCTCGTCCTGAGGGAAGGCGGGCGGGTCTCGGGGTGCGACGCGAAGAGCTCGGTCGCTCTGGACGACCTGCGCCGCCTCGGGGCCGAGATCCACCTCGGCCACGATCCCGGGCACGTGGACGATGCCTCTGCGGTGGTGGTGACGTCGGCCGTGCCGGCCCACCATCCGGAGCTGCTACGTGCCCACGAGCTCGGCATCCCGGTGTTGAAGAGGGCCCAAGCCCTCGGCGCCTGGGTCGAGGGCGGGCGCGTGCTCGCCGTGGCCGGCACCCACGGCAAGACGACCACGACCGCCATGGCCACCGAGGTCCTCGCCGCCGCCGGCGGCGATCCAACGGGGATCGTCGGTGGCCGCGTGGCCGCATGGGGCGGGAACCTGCGGCACGGGACGTCGGACCTGTACGTGGTCGAGGCGGACGAGTACGACCGCTCGTTCCACACGCTTCACCCCGACGTCGCCATCGTGACCAATGTCGAGGCGGACCACCTCGAGGTGTACGGCGACCTCGAGGGCGTTCGGGCCGGGTTTCGGCGGTTCCTCGAAGGCGTCGCCGATGACGGGGTGGTTGTGGCGTGTGCCGACGATGCCGGGGCGGCGTCCCTGCTCGCGGGGCTGGCGGTCGAGGTCCACACCTACGGTCTGTCCGCCGGGACACGGGTGCGCGGGGTGGACGTGCGCACCACCGTCGAGGGAACCTCGTGTCGGGTCTACGAGGACGGACGCGACGCGGGCGTGCTGACGATACACTCGGGAGGTCTGCACAACCTCCGCAATGCGCTGGGGGCGGCAGCCGCAGCGCGCCGCCTGGGGGCGGAGTGGAATCCCATACGTGAGGGGCTCGCGCGCTTCCGCGGAGTGGGCCGCCGCTTCGAGCGCCTCGGCCAGGTCCGCGGCGTCTTCGTCGTGGACGACTACGCCCACCACCCCACCGAGATCCGAGCCACGTTGGAGGCGGCGCGCGAGACGTTCCCCGGGGCGAGGATCGTGGCCGCCTTCCAGCCCCACCTGTACTCCCGCACGCGCGACTTCCACGAGGAATTCGGGCGGGCGGTCGCGGTGGCCGACGTGGCATGGATCACGGACGTATTCCCGGCGCGCGAGGACCCCATCCCGGGGATCAGCGGCGCGCTGGTGGCGAGCTCGGCCGAGAGGGCCGGCGGCGTCCGCGTGCGATATCACGAGCGGATCGACGACCTCGCCCAGGCCCTCGCGCGCGAACTCAGGGAGGGGGATGTCCTCCTCACGCTCGGCGCGGGCTCCGTCGAACGGGTGGGTGGCGAGGTGCTGCGGATCCTGGGGGAGGCCGTACATGCATAGCCAGCTGCGCATCGTGATCGCCACCTTCGTCTTCGCGAGCGCATGGTGGACCACGGGTCGGCTCGCGTCCGCCATGGCCGACATGGCGCTGTTCGCGGTACGGGACGTCCAGGTGCGAGGCCTGACCTACGCCACCGCCGAGGAGCTCATCGCGCTGCTGGAGCTGGCTCCCGAGGCCACCGTGTGGGGAGACACGGAGGAGTGGGCGCGGCGCGCGGAGCGCCACCCGATGGTGACGGACGTGCGGGTGCGGCGACGGCCTCCCGGCACGCTGGTGCTCGAGGTAGAAGAGCGCAGGCCCGTGGCCCTTGCGGCGACGCCGCTCCTCGAGCCCGTGGACCGTCTTGGGAGGCGACTCCCCGTGGACCCGGCCGAGACGCGACTCGACCTGCCGCTTCTCGGAGGCCCGCGCCCGTTTCCCGGGGCCCGACTGCTCCCCGCCCGCGGGCGCGATCTGGCCGCCGAGGTCGGACGTCTGATGGAGGCCGACACTGCCTTTCTGCAGCGCGTCTCCGAAGTGAGCTGGGTGGGCGAAAGGACCGTGCGGGCGCGGTGGAGCGATCCCGCGGTCGAGTTCGTCTTCGAGGTCGGTACTCCGCCTCAGCGGATCCGTGAGGGCCTGATCGCCCTTGGGGATGCGCTGGACCGGGACCCGACCCACGCGCCAGAGATCATCGACCTCAGATTCGCGGACCAGGTGGTGGTCCGCGACATCCGCTAGCCGCCACGGAGCCATGCGCGCGAACCTCATCGCCGGCCTCGACATCGGAACCACGAAGACCTGTGCCGTCATCGGCGAGGTCAACGGGGACCCACGTCGTCCCGGGCTCACGATCCTCGGCGTGGGGCAGTCCAGGACGGGCGGCCTCCGGGGGGATTCGGTCACGAACATCGAGGAGATGACCGAGTCGATCCGCGCGTCGCTCAAGGAAGCGGAGCTGATGGCGGGCGCCACCGTGGATCGGGTCTACGCGGGAATCGGCGGCGACCATGTCCGCGCATCGTCGTCGATGGGGGTCGTGGCCGTGTCCGACGAGGAGGTCGCGGCGGACGACATCGAGCGCGTGCACGTGGTCGCCAGGGCGGTGGCCCTCCCGCCGGATCGGGAGCTGCTGCACGCGCTGCCCCAGGAGTATCGGGTCGACCAACAGAGAGGGATCAAGGACCCGGTCGGGATGACTGGCGTGCGCCTCGAGACGGAGGTGTTCCTCGTGACCTGCGGCTCCACCGCCGCGGCGAACATACGCAGGGCGGTCAACCGGGCCGGGTACCGGGTCCAAGAGCTCGTTTTGGAGCCGTTGGCGGGGGCGCGCGCGGTGCTCACGGAAGACGAGAAAGAGGTTGGAGTCTGCATGGTGGAGATCGGGGCCTCCACCACGGACATCGCCGCGTATTACGAAGGCAAGATCCGCTATGTCGTCGTGCTCCCGGTCGGCGGCATGACGCTCACCACGGATCTGGTTCGGGGCCTGTCGATTCCGTACGCGGAGGCCCAGCGCGCCAAGGAGCGCTATGCGGCCGCATATACGCAGCTCGTCGATCCCAGGGAGACGATCGAGCTGCCCGGACCTTCACCCAACCAGAAGCGCGCGGTCGCGCGCGAGCTCATCGCACACATCGTCGAGCAACGCATGGACGAGCTGTTCGGGATCGTGCAGCGGGAGCTCCAGGATCAGCAGCTGCTGGACCGTCTGGGTGCCGGCATCGTGATCACCGGAGGATCGGCTGCGCTACCGGGCACCGTCGAGCTCGCTCAGCAGATCTTCGCCGCGCCGGTGCGATACGGCGTCCCGCGCGAAGGATTGGGCGGCCTCGCCGACTCCGTCGCGCTGCCCAAGTTCTCGATCGCGGCCGGGTTGGCCCTCTGGGGTGCCGATCGGTTCGCGGAGACGGGCGAAGGCGCCTCGACGCTCGCGTCGGGCGTCCTGACGAAGCTCGGAACGTGGCTCAAGGAGTTCTTCTAGGGTGCGGAGCGGCCGAGCGTGGGAGATACGAGATCTGGTAGATAAGGGGGCCATGGGGGCCCACAGGACACGACATACCGTGTGCGGGATCCACACAATGCTCGGGAGGCAGCAGGCATGATGATCTTCGAATTCGAGGAAACCCCGATCCGCAACGCCCGCATGAAGGTCGTGGGCATCGGCGGTGCCGGTGGGAACGCCGTGAACCGCATGGTCGACGAGGACCTCGAGGGCGTCGAATTCATCTCGATGAACACCGACGCTCAGGCGCTCAAGGCCTCACGGGCACAGGTGACCCTCCAGATCGGCAAGAAGCTGACCCGCGGGCTCGGGGCGGGCGCGCGTCCGGAGATCGGCCGTCAGGCCCTCTCGGAGAGCGAGGAGGAGGTGCGCAAGGCGCTCAACGGAGCCGACCTCGTGTTCGTCACCGCGGGCATGGGTGGCGGTACGGGTACCGGCGCGGCCCCGATGGTCGCCGAGATCGCGCGCGATCTCGGCGCTCTCGTGATCGGCGTGGTGACGCGTCCCTTCTCCTTCGAGGGCAAGAAGCGCGAGCGTCAGGCCCATCTCGGCCTCGCCGAGCTCCGTCGCTGCGTCGACACGGTCATCGTGGTGCCGAACGACCGGCTGCTCGCCGTCGTCCCGAAGGGAACGTCCTTCCGTGACGCGCTCAAGAAGGCCGACGAGGTACTGCTGAACGCCACCCAGGGGATCAGCGACCTGATCCGCGTGACGGGCGAAGTGAACGTCGATTTCGCGGATGTCCGGACGATCATGGCGGCGCGGGGACCGGCCCTGATGGGAACGGGCTTCGGTGAGGGCGAAAACCGGGCTCAGGAGGCCGCGCAGGAGGCGATTTCCTCGCCTTTGCTGGACGAGATCTCCATCTCCGGGGCCCGCGGGGTGCTGATCAACATCACCGGAGGGCTCGATCTCGCCATTGACGAGGTAACCCAGATCTCCTCCATTATTCAAGAAGAGGCGGGAGAAGAGGCGGAGATCATCTTCGGAGCCGTCCACGATCCGGAGCTCGAGGGCAGGGTCCGCGTGACGGTCATCGCGACGGGCTTCGACTCGTCGGACGAGGAGAAGGTGATTCGCCCCGACTTCCGCCGCGCGCGTCCGCAGGCGCACACGAAGGCCGAACCGGTAGCGCCCCCCGCGGTCGCGGAGCCGGTTCGGGTCGAGGCCCGGGTCGCAGCCGGAGGTGGAAGGGGGCCGACCGGCGGAAGCAGGGTCGAGGCCGTGCTTCCTCTGAACCGGTTTCCGGAGCGTATGGTGACACGGGAGCAGCTGGCGGATCTGGACATACCGACGTTCATCCGCCGCCAGATGGACTGAGCGAGCCGTAGCGTTTGTGGGGTCGCCTCGGGAATCAGGTCCGAGGATCGTCCAGGGAGTTTCGACGAGAGGTGGACGTGGGTCGAGTGCGGTCTGAACAGTGGCAGGCTTGGGCGGTGGCTTGGTTGGCCACGGCTATGTCGGCCTGTGGGGCCGGACCGGCGCCGGATGCGGGGACCCTCGACCCGATCTTCGCACGAGCCGCCGAGGAGGTCGAGGTCCTGACGCTGGGGCCCAATCAGACCCTGGGCGAGCTCCTCCGGGGGAGCGTAGAGTCCAACGAGCAGTATTCGCTGCTCCTCGCGTTCCGCGAGCAGGCGAGCCCCAGACGCATGAGGGCTGGCACGGAGATCACCTTGCGCTACCTGCCGACGGACCGATGGCTCCGTGGCGTCGACGTCGCGATCAACTCGGATCAGACCGTCCGGCTGATCCGGGGAACCGCCGGATGGGCGTCGCAGATGATCGAGACACCGACGTACGTGGATACGGTGTTCGCGTCGGGTGAGATCGAAACGGTGCTCTGGAACTCGGTGGTGGCGAATCCCGCTCTCAAGGGGATTCCCCCCGCGGATCGGTACCGCCTCATCGATTATCTCGACCGCGTCTTCCAGTGGCAGGTCGACTTCTCCCGTCAGATCCGCGTCGGCGACACGTACCGATTCGCGTTCGAGCGAGAGGTCCGGCCAGACGGCTCGATGCGCACCGGCCGCCTCCTCGTGGCAGAGCTGGTGAACTCCGGAACCGCGTATCACGCGATCTGGTTCGATCCCAACGGGGATGGCGATGGCTCCTACTACGACCTCGACGGCAACTCCGTGCGTCGGGCGTTCCTTCTGAAGCCTCTGGAGTATCGCCGCATCTCCTCCCGCTACACCAACGGACGGTTCCATCCCATCCTCAAGCGCTGGCGGGCCCATCGGGGCATCGACTACGCCGCAGACGCCGGCACCCCGGTCATGGCGACCTCGGACGGCGTGGTGATCCATCGCGGGCCCAAGGGCGATTTCGGGAACGCCATCGAGATTCGTCATCCGAACGGATTCGTGACCCGGTACGCGCACCTGCAGGGCTTCCGCAGGGGCCTGAGCGTCGGAACACGGGTACATCAGTCCGATGTCATCGGATACGTGGGCATGACCGGGCTTGCCAACGCGCCGCATCTGCACTACGAGATGCTGCGGTCCGGGACCCAGATGGACCCCCTTTCGGTGGATCTGCCGGCCGGTGATCCCGTGCCCTCGCAGGATCGGGTCCGCTGGGACGACGAGTCGGCGGTCAGGGCCGCGCTGCTCGAGCTGATCCCCGGCGCCGGCCCGGCCCGGTCGGCGGTGGCGAACGTGGACTCGGACGCGGACGCGGGACCCGACGACACCGGCGGGTGATCCGCGTCGCCCTCTTCCTGCTGATCGCCGGCGGACTCGCGGCCACCACCTTCTGGCTGTACCTGCACAGAGAGCTGCCCGTGCGCCGGAATCGGGCGCTCGCGGGGCTGCGCGCCGGCGTGTTCGCTCTTGTGGTGCTCCTGCTTTTCGACCCCGCAGCGCCTTGGGCCCGCGGGGCCGGCGATGGGCGACGCTGGGCCCTCCTGGACGTCTCCCTCAGCATGACCGCCCACGACGGTGCCGCACGGGACGCCGCGCGCCGGCGCGCCGACGAGCTCGAGCGCGAGGGATGGGAGGTCGTCCGCTTCGGGGCCGGGCTGGAGGCGGAATCGGGCGACTCCGCGGACGCGCTGGAAACCAAGCTGGGTCCGGCGCTCTCACGAGCGGTCGAGTCCGGGACCGGCCGGATCCGGGTCCTCTCGGATTTGCGCTTCGACGACCCGGTCGCGGTGCGATCGGCTCTGGCGGTCGCGACCGCGCCCGTCGACTTCGAGGTGTTCGGTGGGGGCGCCGTCAACGCCGGGATCGCTACGTTCTCGGTGGAGGACCAGGTCGTGCCGGGCGATCCCACGACCGCGGAGGTGGAATATTTCGCTGCGGATGCCGGAGACTCGGTCGTGATCGAGGTGCGCGAGGAGGGGGACCCGGTGTCGAGCGTGACGGTGCCCTCTCCGGGTCCGGGCCTCCGGGGGCGGGTCGAGATGGACCTGCCGCCGCCCTCTGAGACCGGGCGCAGGCGATACACCGCCGTCGTGCGGGTCCCGGGCGATGAGTTCCCGTCGGACGACGAGGCCGTGGCCTACATGAGCTCCGGACACGACGCCGGCGGTCTGGTGGTCGTAACCCTGAGGCCGGATTGGGAGCCCCGCGCGCTGCTCACGGTCCTGGAACGGGCGACCGGGTTGCAGGGATCGGGGTACCTCCGGCTCGGTCCGGACCGGTTCCTTCCGATGGGCCCCGCCCTGCGCCGGGGACAGCCCGTCGACTCGGCCACCGTCGGCGCGGCCGTGTCGGACGCCGTCCTGGTCGTCGTGCACGGGCTGGACGAACGCGCGGACCTCTGGAGCCGCTCCCTCTCGGCACGCGCGTCACGCTCCATCGTTTGGCCCACCGACGGACCTGGCGCCGAGGCGGTGGGCGTCCCAGCAGGGCGACCACAGCCGGGAGAGTGGTACGCCACCCCCGAGCCTCCAGGGTCGCCACTGGCCGGTGAGCTTTCCGGTGCCGATCTCCACGATCTTCCCCCGTTGGGGAACCTTCTCACGTTGCGCCCAGGCACCCAGGGTCAGGTGCCCCTGCTGGTGCAGCTCGGGGGAACCGGCCCCGCGCAGCCCGCTCTGCTGCTCCGCCCGACGGCAGGACGCAGGACCGCGATCGTGCTCGCGACCGGCTTCTGGCGCTGGTACGCCCGTGAAGGCAGCCCGCGCGACACCTATCGTCGCCTCTGGTCGGGCGTCTCGGGATGGCTTCTCGAGGACGATGCCGCGGTGACGGTGGCCGAGCCGAGGCCCGAGCGATGGGTGTTCCCGCCAGGGGAGACCGTGCGCTGGCGCATTCCCGGCGCCGAAGGCGATTCCGCCCACGTCACGATCACGGACGGCGTCGAGACCGTGTTCGACGGAGCGCTGCCGTCCGGCGTGGCGTCCGCGGGCATCCTCGGGCCCGGGAGCTACCACTACAGTGCGCAGGCCTCTGACGGAACCTCGTCCGAGGGTAGATTCGACGTCGAGACGAGGACGCTCGAGATGCTGCCGTCGCCCTTCGACCCGGGGTCGGCTCAGGGGCGGGGGTCCACGACGGCCGCTCCGCGGCGCCCCGTGCGGCTGCCCATGAGCAACACGCCGTGGCCGTTCCTGATGGCGCTCGCGCTCCTGTGCCTGGAGTGGGTATGGCGGCGCCGGGTCGGGCTCCGCTGAACCAGACGATCCTTCGAGAACCCCGCGCGGAGCTATGGCGCGCCTCTTCAAGAAAGCACCCGAGCGGAAGAAGGGCCTGTGGCGTCGGGTCGTCGATCTGGCCCTCACCGATGTCCGTGTCCTCTCGGGGGGCATGGACGAGGAATCGCTCGAATCTCTGGAGGAACGCCTGCTTGCGGCGGACTTCGGGGTCGCGGCGACCATGCGGCTCGTGGATCGAGTCGAGGAGGCCGCTCGCAGGGGCAGGGTGAGGGGTACGGACGGGCTCGCGAGTGCGCTCCGGGAGGAGATCCGCACGATTCTGGCCCCCGGAGCCGAGGACGAGCTGCGCGCGGCGGAGCGACCCCCGACGGTGTACCTCATCGTGGGCGTGAACGGAGTCGGCAAGACCACGACGATCGCCAAGATCGCGCACCGCCTGCGCAACGAGGGGCGGAGCGTGATGGTCGCCGCGGCGGACACGTTCCGGGCGGGCGCCGCGGAGCAGCTGGGGATCTGGGCCACACGCGTGGGGGCCGAGCTCGTCCGTGGACAGAGCGGTGGGGATCCTGCAGCGGTGGCGTTTGACGCCATCGAGGCGGCCGAGTCTCGCGGTATCGACGTCCTGTTGATCGACACCGCCGGGAGGCTCCACACGAACCGCGGGCTCATGGAGGAGCTGCGCAAGGTAGACCGTGTGGTGCGTCGCCGGCTCGAGGGAGCACCGCACGAAACGCTGCTCGTCCTGGATGCGACGGTGGGGCAGAACGCTCTCCGCCAGCTGGAGGCGTTCCGGGAAGCAGTTCAGCCCACCGGGATCGTCCTGGCCAAGATGGACTCGAGCGCGCGCGGAGGCATCGTGGTGGCGCTTCAGGAGGAGCAAGGAGTACCCGTGAAGCTCGTAGGCGTGGGCGAGGGGCTGGACGACCTGGAGGCCTTCGATCCGGAGGCGTTCGTGGAGGGCATCTTCGCCGGCGCCGTGTGAGCTTCTCCCATCTCGACCGTCCCGTCCAATTCCTGAAGGGAGTCGGCCCGAAGCGGGCCGAGTCGTTCGTGGGGCTGGGCATCGCCACGGCCCGTGACCTCCTGTACCATGTGCCGCGCCGGTACGACGACGCATCCACGATTCACCCGGTCGCCAGCCTCGAGGTCGGCATGGACGCGACCGTGGTCGGCAGGGTGCGCTCCAAGGGCGTGATCCCGACGCGGAGCGGGCTGCGCGTCTTCCAGGCCGTGCTCCAGGACGAGACCGGAATGATCACCGTGGCGTGGCCCGGGCAGCCGTGGCTGGACCGCAAGCTGCGTCAGGGCGACGAGCTCCTCGTCACCGGACCGGTCAAGTTCTTCCACGGGCGACAGCTCCAGCCCCGGGAATCGACCGTTCTCGCGCGCGCGGGCGCCGAGGGCCGAGAGCGGGGAAGGATCTTCGCCACCTACCCGGCCTCCGAGGAGGTTCCGCAGTGGGTCCTCCGGGGCGTGTTCGAGCGCAATCTGGAGGCGCTCCTGTCGTGGGCCGACGAGGACGAATACCTCGATGCGGAGGCGGCAAGTGCGCGCGGGCTCCTGTCGCTCTCCGAGGCGCTGCGCTGCTTGCATCGTCCCGAGCGGCTGGAGGATGCAGAGCGTGGACGCCAGCGGCTGGCCTGGGACGAGCTCTTCTTCCTCCAGATCCTCCAGGCTCTCGTCCGACACCGGGCGACGCTCGCGTCGCCGGGACGGCGCCACCTGCGTACCAACGCACTCATTCGACCCCTCCACGATGCGCTCCCCTTCGAGCTCACCGAGGCCCAGACGAGGGTGCTGAGGGAGATCTACGCGGACATGACCGCGGACCGCCGCATGAACCGCCTCGTCCAGGGCGACGTCGGCTCGGGCAAGACGGTGGTGGCCCTCTTCGCCATGCTGCTCGCCGTGGAGGGGGACAGGCAGGCCGTGCTGATGGCCCCGACGGAGCTCCTCGCCGAGCAGCATGCGCGACGGATCGGGGAGATGATCCGGCCCCTGGGCCTCGACGTGGCGCTGCTGACGGGAAGCGTCGGGACCGCGGAGAGACGTCGCATTCTGGACGGGCTGCGAACGGGTGGGATTCCCCTGGCGGTCGGCACCCATGCCCTCATCCAGGACACGGTCGCCTTTCAGGACCTCGGCCTCGTGGTGGTCGACGAGCAACACCGCTTCGGCGTGCGACAGCGGATGGCCCTCGCGGACAGCCCGGAGCACCACCCGGACGTGCTCATCATGTCGGCGACGCCGATCCCACGCTCCCTGGCGCTCACGCTCTACGGTGACCTGGATCTGAGCCTGCTCGACGAGCTCCCCCCGGGCCGGAGCCCCGTGAAGACCTACCTGCGGCTTCCCGACAAGCGCGAATCGGTCCATCGCTTCGTGGAGACGGAGCTCGAGCGCGGAAGGCAGGCCTACATCGTGTACCCGCTGGTGTCCGAGTCCGAGAAGGTGGATCTGCTGGCCGCCACCGAGGAGTTCGAGCGTCTCCGGAATGAGGTGTTCCCCCACCGGCGGATCGGGCTGCTTCACGGGCAGCTCTCCGGCGAGGAGAAGGAGCGGGTGATGCGTTCGTTCCTCGCAGGGGACATCGAGCTGCTGGTGGCCACCACCGTGATCGAGGTGGGGATCGACGTGCCCAACGCGACGGTCATGGTCATCGAGCACGCCGAGCGTTTCGGCCTCTCCCAGCTCCATCAGCTCAGGGGACGGGTGGGCCGAGGCGCGGGTCAGAGTCACTGCATCCTGGTGGCCGATCCGGCGGATGGGTCGTTTCAGCGACTGAAGCTGTTCCGTGACACCTCCGACGGCTTCGAGGTGGCCCGGCTCGACCTGGAGATCCGTGGGCAGGGAGACCTGTTCGGGGCACAGCAGCACGGTAGGGACCCGACGCTCCGGTTCGCCGACCTCCTCCGTGACGAGGCGCTCCTGGTCCGGGCCCAGGCCGACGCGCGCCGCGTCGTCGAGTCGGACCCCGGGCTCGCGGCTCCACAGCACACCCGCATCCGCGGCCATTTGCTGTCCCGGTACCGCGACCGCCTGGAGATGTTCGGCGTCGGGTGATTAACTTCCGCGCTTCGACATTCCATGAGCCACAGGCGGGTCGGACGGCGGCATGATTGAGATCAGGGAGCTGGGACGGTACGTCGGGGAGGCGGTGGACCTCGGAGGTTGGGTCGAGACGAAGCGCGGCCACGGAAAGGTGGCTTTCGTCGTCCTGCGCGACGGCACCGGCAGCGTCCAGTGCGTGCTGGTGAAGAAGCAGGTCGACCCAGCCACCTGGGACGCGTTCGAGTCCCTGACGCAGGAGTCCGTCGTCCTCGTCACCGGGGAGGTGCGTGCCGACGAGCGCGCGCCGGGTGGATTCGAGATCGGCGTATCCTCGCTGAAGGTGGCCGGGCTGGCCGCCGAGTATCCGATCCAACCCAAGGAGCATGGCGTCGACTTCCTCCTCGACCACCGGCACCTCTGGCTGCGCTCGTCGCTCCAGCGGGCCGGGCTCATGGTCCGAGCGGAGGTCGAGCAGGCCGTACACGACTTCTTCTACGGCCGCGGATTCGTCCGCATCGACACTCCGATCCTCACGGGCGCGATCGGCGAGCACGCCGGCACGCTGTTCGAGACGGACTATTTCGGAGAGCGTGCCTTTCTGGCGCAGACGGGCCAGCTCTATGTCGAGGCCGCGTGTCCGGCGTTCCGGAAGGTGTACTGCTTCGGACCGACCTTCCGCGCCGAGAAGTCGAAGACCCGCCGCCACTTGACCGAGTTCTGGATGGTGGAGCCCGAGGTGGCCTTCGCCGACTCCGACGACAACATGCGCCTCCAGGAGGACTTCGTGTCCTACCTGGTGGAGCGTGCACTCGAGAACTGCCGTGAAGAGCTGGCGCTACTCGAGCGGGACACGAGCCGGCTGGAGCACGTCAGGCCGCCCTTTCCGCGGATCAGCTACACCGACGCGATCGGGCGGTTGAAGGCGGTCGGTAGCGAGATCGAGTGGGGATCGGACCTGGGGGCCGCCGACGAGCAGATCCTCACCGAGTCCTACGACCTGCCCCTCTTCGTGTACAACTACCCGAAGCAGGCCAAGGCCTTCTACATGAAGGAGAACCCGGACGACCCGCGCACGGTGCTTTGCGACGATCTGCTGGCCCCGGAGGGATACGGCGAGATCATCGGGGGGAGTCAACGCGAGGACGACCTGGATCGCCTCAGGGAGCGCATCCGGGAGGAGGAGCTCCCCGAGGCGGCCTACTCGTGGTACCTCGACCTCCGCCGCTACGGGACGTTCCCCCACTCCGGCTTCGGCCTCGGCGTGGAGCGCACCGTCGCCTGGATCACCGGCCGTCGCCACATCCGGGAGTTGATCCCGTTCCCGAGGCTCATGAACCGGCTCTTCCCCTGACCTCCGCACGGGAGGCGCGGCCTCGACGGGCGGTCCTGGACATGGCGGACCGGCGTCCCGTCTGGGCGATGCCGGACTGGGTACCGACCCGCATCCGCGAGGCGCTCCCGGACGGCTGGGAGCTACAGGTCGTGGATGAGGAGACCGACGGCTCGGGGGATGGAGCCGCGAGGGTCTCGGAAGGGCTCCTCGACAAAGTCCGTGGCGCGGAGGCGTACTTCGGCTACGGCGTTCCCGCGGAGCTGCTGCGGGCGGGCTCGAGCCTCGGATGGGTCCACTCCGGGGCCGCGGGCGTCGGGAGCTCGCTCTCATCCGCGATGCTCGCGAGTCCGGTCTTGTTCACGAACTCTGCGGGAATCCACGCGATCCCCATGTCGGAGACGGTGCTCGCCATCATCCTGTTCTTCGGGCGAGGCCTCGATCTGGCCGTGGCGTCCCAGCACCGCAAGGCCTGGGACAAGGAACCTTTCTACGGCGCGGATTCGCCGCTGCGCGAGCTGTCGGAGACGACGATCGGGGTCGTGGGCTTCGGAGGCATCGGCCGGGAGGTGGCGCGGAGGGTACTGGCGCTTGGGGGCCACGTACTGGCCCTGAAGCGCACACGGCCACGCCCGACGGATGCCCGTCTCGAGCCCGTCGTCGGGGGGCAGGCGTCGGGGGAGCGCCTCGAGGTCCTCCACGGTGACGCGGGGCGCCGCAGGCTCCTGTGGGAGAGCGACGTGATTGTGCTCGCCGCTCCCGAGACCGCGAGCACCCGAGGGATCCTGGACGCGCCGGCGCTGGCGTCCATGCGCGACGGTGCGGTGGTGGTGAACGTGGCGCGGGGTCGCCTCCTGGACGAGGGGGCTCTGGTCGCGGAGCTCCGCTCCGGGCGGCTGAGGGGGGCCGGCCTCGACGTCTTCGCCCGCGAGCCGCTCCCGCCGGAGGATCCCCTCTGGAGCCTGCCCAACGTGCTCATCACGCCCCACGTGTCCGCGGTGACCCGGGGCTTTTGGCGACGCGAGTCCGACCTGATCTGCGAAAACATCCGTCGCTACGTCCG
Source organism: Gemmatimonadota bacterium (assembly GCA_003248075.1). Classification (GTDB taxonomy): domain Bacteria; phylum Gemmatimonadota; class Gemmatimonadetes; order Longimicrobiales; family Gaopeijiaceae; genus SZUA-318. Next base: position 28,890 of record QJYK01000099.1, read on the forward strand.
CGGGGAGCCGCTCCTCAATCTCGTGGACAAGCACGCCGGCTATTGAGGGCGCCTGCTCCGCTGCTTGATTTCATCCCACAGCGCGTCCAGCCGCTCCAGGCCGGCCTCCGACAGCTCGAGACCGCGCTCGCGTGCCAGCGCCTCGAGCTGCTCGAAGCGACCACGGAACTTCCGGTTGGCCGCGTCCAGAGCGGTCGCCGCGTGCGCACCCGTGAGCCGCGCCACGTTGACGACGGCAAAGAGGAGGTCGCCCAGCTCCTCGGCCACCGCGTCCGCATCGCCCCCGGCCAGCGCGCCGCGCAGCTCAGAGAGCTCCTCGACCACCTTGTCGAGGGCGCCGTGATGGTCCTCCCAGTCGAAGCCGACCCCCGCAGCCCGTTCCTGCATCCGGTGCGCCTTCATCAGGGGGTCGAGGCCCCGGGCCAGCCCGGCCAACACGCCGCCGCCTTCGCCGCGCTCGACGGCCTTGAGCTCTTCCCACGCCACACGCTCGCCGCTCCCGAACAGGTGTGGATGACGGCGCACCATCTTCTCCTCGAGGACCCGGTAAACGCCGGCGGCGTCGAAGTCTCCGGTCTCCTCGGCGAGCACGACCTGGAAGGCGAGGTTGAGCAGGAGATCGCCGAGCTCGGCGCGAAGCTCGGGGGGGGACCCCTCCCGGATGGCGTCGGCCACCTCGTTGGCCTCCTCGAGGAGGTGCGGGACCAGGGAAGCGGGGGTCTGCTCCCGGTCCCAGGGGCAGTGGCGCCGCAGGTAGCGCACCAACGCCAGGGCCCGATCCAGCTCGCCGGGGCCGTGAAAGCGGGGGTAGGCGCCCTGGGGATCGGTGGGGGGGTCGCTCATCGGAATCGGCTTCGGCCCGTCGGAAGTGGGGAATCGGGGATTCGGGTTTGCCGTCGGGCCTGTTCTTGGCATCTTTCACGGCTCATGTCAACGGACCGCAGGACCCGGGCGTGGATGGAGATCCGGGCCGATGCCCTCAGGGCCAACCTCGATCGGATCCGCCGGGGCGCGGGCCCGGATGCCGTGGTGATCCCCATGGTCAAGGCGGATGGCTACGGCCTGGGGGTGGAGGAGGTCGTGGCCGCGCTGTCCTCCGAGGGCGTCCATGGCTTCGGCGTCGCCACGGTCGAGGAGGGAAAGCGACTGTGCGGGCTCGGGGTCGCCGTGCCGGTCCTGGTGTTGAGCCCCCTCCCGCCTGGCACCGAGGACGACGCGGTCGCGGCCGGGCTGGAGGTCTCGGTATCGAACCTCGAGACGTTGGCCCGTCTCACCGCGGCCGCGCGCCGGTCGGGACGAAGCGCCCGATGCCACGTGGAGATCGACACCGGCATGGGCAGGGCCGGCTTCGACGCCCAGACCGTCGGATCCTGGGCTCCGGCTCTCCGGGCGGCCTTGGATCCACTGGAATGGGTAGGGTGCTTCACGCATCTCCATTCGGCGGACAGCGATCCGGCCTCGGTGGACGCGCAGTGGAGCCTGTTTCGGGCGGCCCTCGACGCCCTCAGCCCGCCGTCGGAGGTGCGCGTCCACGTGTTGAACAGCGCGGGCGTCTTCTGTCGTCCGGCCTATGCGTCGAGCGCCGTGCGACCCGGCATCTATCTCTACGGTGGTGCCGCGGGCGACGGCGGACGGCCGCCCGAGCCGGTCGTCGCCCTGCGCGCGCGGGTCGTCCACCTCCGCGACGCGGTGCCGGGCACCCCGCTCGGGTACGGATCCACGTACCGCAGCGTGGGCCGCGAGCGCTGGGCCACGGCCTCCATCGGCTACGGAGACGGGCTTCCCCGCGCGCTCGGAAACCGCGGCTCGGCGCTGCTGCGGGGCCGCCGGGTTCCCATCGTGGGACGGATCTCGATGGACGTGACGGTGGTAGACATCTCGCACGTCCCCGATGCCCAGCTCGGGGACGTCGTGACGTTCGTGGGCAGGGACGGGGAGGACGAGATCCGCGTCGACGAGGTTGCCGCGCTGGCCGACACGATCAGCTACGAGATCCTCACCGGCCTGACCGCGCGCGTGGCGCGGATCTGGGTCTAGCAGACTCGCCGAGGAAAGGGAGTACGCTCCCCATCACCATGGTGCATCACTACCATGTCGCTTGACGTCGACCAGCTGCTTGCACGGGCCCGGGCGGTTCGCGAGCACGCCTATGCGCCGCACTCCGGGTTCCGGGTGGGCGCGGCGCTTCTCGCCGACGACGGATCGGTGCACGTGGGATGCAACGTCGAGAACGCGTCGTACGGTCTGACCCTGTGTGCGGAGATCGGCGCGGTGTCCGCGGCGGTCGCATCGGGGCAGACCGGACTCCGGGCCCTCGCGATCTCGGTCGAGGGGGACCAGCCCGTGGCGCCGTGCGGCGCGTGCCGGCAGGTTCTGGGTGAGTTCGCGCCCGACCTTCGGGTGATCTCCGAGGCGGGGGGGCGGCGGCAGGAGTGGAGCCTGGCGGAGCTCCTTCCAGCGCCCTTCCGGGAGGTTCCTGGCAAGAAATGACGAACGAAAACGGCACGAGGCCGGGAGGCCGGGTCGAGGACATAGTGGATTCCGCGAATCGATGCTCGAAGGCGGCCCTCGCCGCGACGCTCTGGCTGGTCCTCGGGGCGTGCGGCGAAGAGGTGCCGACCGCGGTGGACGACGCCCTGATCCCGGACGATCCCGTGACGGTCGAGGTCCGGCTCTCCTGGGAGGAGTTCGCTTCGAATCTCCAGGTGCTCGGCGGGTACGGGTCGCCGCAGGAGCTGGGCACGGGTGTCGCCGCCCATGAGTACGGTGGCTCGCTCGAGGCCCGGACCCTGGTGGGCTTCGCTCCCTACCCGGTGGCGGCGAGCGTCCCGGACTCCACCGGCACCACGCGGGTGGATTCGACGCTCACCCGGATCGGAGGTCGGGTCGTGGCGCGCCTCGACACGGTGTCTCCGGTGCTCGTGGACGGGGTCGCCGAGCTCGCGCTGGGGGCGACGACCCAGGAGTGGCACGCACGCACGGCGAACTGGGACTTCTCCGTCGATACCGTCCTGGATCAACGGCCGTGGCCCGAGCCGGGGGGCGGCCCGGTCATCGCGCTCGCCACCGCAGTCTGGGACCCGACCCAGGGCGACTCCGTGGTCTTCGAGCTGGACTCCGCACAGGTGGAGCTGTGGGCGGACACCGCTGACGTGACCCGGGGGGCCCGTCTCGACGCCCTGACGGCCGGAGCCCGCGTCAAGGTCCTGGATGCGAACCTCCGAATCGACGTCCGGCCCTCGGTTCACCCGGACACCGTGATTCAGGTGACCGCGGGGCGGAACCGGCTGACGTTCCTGTACACGCCGAAGCCCGAGCCGCCGCCGGACGGGATCCGCATCGGGGGCGCGCCCGCGTGGCGCTCCGTCCTGGACGTGTCTGTCCCGTCACAGCTCGAGGGTCCGGCGGAGCTTTGCGCGGCGGTCACGTGTCCTGTCCGCCTCACCTCACGGCAGCTCAACCAGGCCTCGCTGATCCTCACGACCCGACGCTCGGACCCGGCGTTCCAGCCCACCGACTCGGTCGGCGTGGACCTCCGTCCGGTTCTCGATCGCGACGCGCTCCCCAAGGCGCCGCTGGGGTCGTCGCTGGTAGGCGCGCTCGGGAAGCGCGTGCCCGCGTCGGCCTTCGGGGACGGTGAAGGCACCCAGGTTGAGGTCCCGCTGACCGCGTTCCTGAAAGCGATCCTGGAGTCGGAGGAGGGAGCCGACATCTCGGCGCCGCGGACCCTCGCGATCCTGTCCCCGTTCGAGCCGATCTCGATCTCGTTCGGTTCGTTCTTCGGCCCGGGCACCGCCGGTGCCCCGGTGCTCAAGCTCATCGTGACCGCGGGACGCTCGATACAACTGCCATGAACAAGCGCATCGCGGTTCTCGCGGCCTTCGCCACTCTGTGGCCCTCGTCCATCCTGGGGCAGTCGCTCTTGAACGCGGCGGGTCTCGGCCTCCCCTCGCTTTCGGTCGACGCCCGGGCGCGCGCGCTCGGCGGCGTCGGCATCGGGCTGAGAGGTGGGACCCTGAGCGCATCCGATCCCGCGGCGGCCGCCTACTTCGGGTTGCCGGCTGTCGTGATGACGGCGCAGCCGAGCTGGGTTACGGCGGACCGATCGGACGGTGTCTCCTCCACCTCGTTCAAGGGGACGCGTTTTCCGCAGCTGGGCATCGCCTACCCGGCCTTCGGTGTCGGGATCGTGACGGTGAGCGCCGAGTCGTTCATGGACCAACGCTTCGAAGCCCAGAAGCCCCTCACCATCGACCTCGGCGAAGGACCGGTCCCCGCGACCGACAGCTTCGTGTCCGAGGGCGGCGTGTCCAGGATACGCCTGGGCTTCGCCCGCGTCGTGGGCGAGGGTGTGGCGGTCGGCTTCTCGGTGGGCCGCTACACCGGCTCGGTCACGCGCAGGCTTACGCGCGCGTTGGACGAGGACAGCACCGCCACGTCGCCGACGTCTTTCGATCCGTACACGTCCGGTGGCTTGTGGGGGTACTCGGGAACGACCTTGACCGCCGGCGCGAGCCTCTCTGTCGGGAGCTTCGCGCAGGTCGGGGGCAGCATGACCTGGTCGAGCGCGTTGTCCGCCAAGGCCTCGGAAGATACCGATGGGGAGGATCGCAGCTTCGACGTGCCCTTCGAGCTCCACCTGGGGGCGTCCGCAGTGCTGGCTCCGGGCCTGTCGCTCAACGCGGGGGTGTCGCGGGCGGACTGGTCCGGTGTCGAGGCGGATCTGGAGGCTCCCGGCTCTGCCGGCAGCTCACTCTCCTTCGGGGTCGGCATGGAGCTTTCGCGGGCCCGCCTGTTCGGGCGCTCCGCCCCTCTCCGGTTCGGATACCGCCACACGGACCTACCGTTCGCCATGCTCGGTGACCAGCCGACCGAGAGCGTGTGGACCGGCGGGCTCGGGCTGGCGCTCGCGGAGGTCGGCGAGCTCATCCGCGCGGGCGTCGATCTGGCTCTCGAGAAGGGCAACCGGACGGACGGGGTCCTGGACGAGCGTTTCTGGAGGGCCGCGCTCACCCTGCGCCTCGCCGGATTCTGAGGAAGTCGATCCGTTGCCCGGCTCCGCCGCTCTGAGGGTCCATTTCCGCACGTTCGGGTGCAAGGCCAACCAGTACGATACCGAGCGGATGCGGCAGGAGGTGGAGGCCCGGGGTGGGGTCGCCGTCGCTTCCTGGAACGAAGCGGACGTTTGCGTGGTCAACACCTGCACCGTGACCAACCAGGCGGACGCGGACGCACGGCGCTGGGCGCGACGCGTCTCACGGGAAAACCCGACTGCGCGCGTGGTGGTCGCCGGCTGCTCTGCGGCGCTGCGGGCCGATGAGTACGCCGCAATGCCGGAGGTCGCGGTGGTCGTGCCGGGGCACGATCCCGCCGCCGTGGCGGGAGCCGTCACCCCGCGGCTGGTGAGCCTCGAGCTGCGCGCTCCCCTGGACCGCATCGACAGCGAGCCCATCGGTGGGGAGCTGCTACGCACGAGGGCGGGGTTCTCCCGCGGCTGGCTCAAGATCCAGGACGGGTGCGACCGCAAGTGCTCGTTCTGCGCCACCCGTCTCGCGCGAGGTCCGTCGAGATCGCGATCTCCGGCGGACATCCTCGCGGAGGCGAGGCTGCTCGCCTCGGTCCATGCCGAGTTGGTCGTGACGGGAATCCACATCGGCCACTACGGGCGGGACCTGGAGAGCCCCACGAGCCTCGCCCGGCTGGTCGGCCGCCTGCTGGATCGGCTCCCGGACGTCCGCATCCGCCTCGGCAGCGTCGAGGCGACCGAGGTGGACGAAGATCTCGTCGACCTGATCGTGACATCGGGCGGGCGGCTGGCGCCCCATCTGCATATGCCGATGCAAAGCGGCGCCGACCCCGTGCTGCGCAGGATGCGCCGGTGGCACACGCGCGAGCAGTACCGGACGTCCGCGCTGGCGATCGCAGGGCGCGTCGGGGCGATGGGGCTCGGAGCGGACGTCATTACCGGGTTCCCCGGTGAGGCGCCGGAGGACCACGACCGCACGCGAAGCCTCGTCGAGGAGCTCCCGTTCACCTATCTGCACGTGTTCCCCTACTCGCCGCGGGAGGGAACCCCCGCCGCCGACCTGCCCACAGCCGTTCCTCGAGGGGTGGCCGCGGAGCGCGCCAGGGATCTGCGACTCCTCGCCGAGGCGAAGGGGCGTGCCTATCGCGCCAGCCGTGTGGGCGGTGGTGCCCGGGTGGTGGTCGAGGGGTCGGGGGGGACCGCGCTGACGGAGGACTACCTCCGTGTCGCCGTGCCGCGGCCGCCCGATCGGCCGGCGCGCCTTTTCGACGGTACCCTGGGGGGCGACGGCGACCATCTGTATATTGCGTGGCCCCAAGACCCTTCCTCCATTTCCTCATGAGCACGAGCGGCGCGGTCCGGCGAGCGTACGTGGAGACGTACGGCTGCCAGATGAACATCTCCGACGGCGAGCTCATGGAGGGGATCCTGTCGGCGCAGGGTTTCCAGATCGTCTCCTCCGCCGAGGAGGCGGATGTGGTCCTGGTCAACACCTGTGCGATCCGAGAGCACGCCGAGCAGCGGGTGCTCGGCCGCGTCGCCCAGCTCGGGGCTCTCAAGCGCGACCGCCCCGACATGGTCATCGGCGTCACCGGGTGCATGGCCCAGCGCCTCGGGGAGGACCTCCTGGACCGCGCGGGCCACGTCGACCTGGTCGTGGGACCCGACGGCTATCGCGGCCTTCCCGAGGCCCTGGAGCGGCTGCGGGCGGGCGAGGGGCCGCCCCCCAGGAACGCCGCTCGGGGGCGCCGCCGCCAGCTCGCCGTGCTCGATCTGGATATCGTCGAGAACTACCAGGGGCTCGAGCAGCGTCGCAAGCAGGGTGCCTCGGCATGGGTTCCCATTCAGCGCGGCTGTGACCACCGCTGCACGTTCTGCATCGTTCCCTACGTCCGCGGTCCCGAAAAGAACAGGGACGCGGCGGAGGTCCTGGCGGAGATCCGGTCGTTGGCGGACGCGGGGGTGAGCGACGTCACGCTCCTCGGGCAGACCGTCAACTCGTATCGCTGGGAGGATTGGGACTTCGCCTCCTTGCTGCGCGCGGTGGCGCGGGTGGACGGGATTCGAAGGGTCTGGTTCACGTCGCCACACCCGAACGACGTGACTCGGGAGCTCATCGACGTGATGGCCGAGGAGCCGACGGTCTGCGAGACGCTGCACCTGCCCGTGCAGGCCGGATCAGACCGAACGCTCAAGCGCATGTCGAGGCGTTACACCGTGTCGAGTTACCTGGAACGGGTCCGGATGGTGCGCGACACCGTTCCGGATATGGCGCTCACCACCGACGTGATCGTGGGCTTTCCCGGGGAGAGCGAGGCGGAGTTCGAGGCGACGCTCGGACTCATGAAGGAGGTCCGCTTCGACGATGCATTCACCTACAAGTACTCCATGCGCGAGGGCACACCGGCCAGCCGACTCCCGTCGGGAGACTTCGTCGATCCCGGGGACGCGCAGGAACGTCTGGAGCGCCTGATCACCGTGACGCGCGGCATCCAGGCCGAGATCAACGCCCGGGAAGTGGGTCGCGTGGTCGAGGTGCTGGTCGAGAAAGAGGCCCGCGGCGACGGGCAGATGCTGGGTCGGACGCGCAGAAACAAGGTCGTGGCCTTCCCGGCGGACAACGACCTGATCGGCTCCTACCAGAGCGTCCGATTGGACCGAACCACCGGCGCGACGTTCGTCGGCTCTCAGGTCCACGATCGCGTCCCGACCGGGGTCCGTGGGTAGGGCGGCCGGCGCGCTCGGAGTGGCGGCCGTTCTGGCCCTCTCCCTCGGCTTCGCCGTCCTGAACGGTGGCCAGAGGGTCACCCTGCGTCTCGGCTTCGTGACGCTGTATGGCGTTCCGCTCACCGTGGTCGCCTTCGGCGGGCTCATGGCGGGCATGGTGATCATGCTGGGCGCGAGCGTCCACTCGGATCTCAAGGTGCGTCGCATCCTCCGTGCGCGCCTCGCCGAAGAAGGGGAGAACGACCGGGACCGCTACATCGACATGAACCAGCGCGACCTCTTCGAGGAGAAAGAGCCACCCGCTTGAAGTCGGACGCCGGCCGGCAGGAGGTCCACGCGCCCTGATGCGCGCGACCCCGCCGGTGACACGGCTGGCGCTGTCTTTCGCGATCGGCGCCGCCTTCGGCCACCTGCCGGGACCGCCCCTGCCGGCCTTCGCCGCCTCTCTCGTCCTCCTGGCGCTCATCGACACATGGCTCCGCCCGGGCGCCCGCCGGGTTCCGGTGGTGATCGCCCTCGTTGCGGGCCTCCTCGCGGTGGTCGCCCGTGGTGACAGATGCCCCAACCCCGTCCACGGGGCGGAGGTGATCGTGACGGGGCATTTCCTGGCGCCTACGCGCGGGCGTGGGGGAGCGTTCGCGGTGACCGGTAACCCCCGGTGCCCCGCGCGAACGCTCACCGTCCTTACCGGGGACCAACGGGCCGCAGGAGTCGGGCTGGTCGTCCGGGGAACGTGGCGCGAGGGGGCACGTGGCGGCGTGGTGATCGCGTCCACGCTCGAACCGTCCGCGGCCGGGGTTTCCCGAACCGCGGCCCTGGTCCGCTGGCGGGGGAGGCTCCTCGAGCGACTCGACGTCCTGTACGGGCCTCGTGCGCCGATGGTCTCCGCCCTCGTTCTGGCGAGGAAGGAGGGACTGGACCCCGATCTGCGCGAGGCTTTCGCCCGGAGTGGCACCGCCCACCTGTTGGCCATCTCGGGCTTCCACGTCGGAGTCGTGGCGGGGGTCCTCGTGGCCCTCCTACGGTCCGTCGGGGTGCCCAGGCGCCCCGCCGCGTTGGCTGCCGCGGCCGCGACCTGGTGCTACGTCGGGCTCATCGGGTTCCCGGACGCGGCATGCCGGGCTGCCCTGATCCTCAGCGCCGTCGCCATCTCGCGGGGGCGGGGCAGACCCTCGGCGCGCTGGGCCCCCCTGGCTACGGCGCTTCTGATCCTCGCGGCCTGGGATCCTTCGAGAATCGTCTCCCCGGGCTTCCAGCTCTCCTTCGCCGGTGCGGCGGGCCTGGTCGGCGGAGCGCGCCCTCTAGGCACGGCTCTCGCGCGGGCCACCCGTGGACGGCTTCCGAGGGGCCTGGTCGATGCCACCGCGGCCGGGATCGCGGCGACGCTCGCCACGCTACCGATCGTGGCCTGGCACTTCGAGCGTGTGTCACTGGTGGGGATCCCGGCCACCCTGGTCGCCTCGCCGCTCGTGGCGCTCCTGCTTCCAGCGGCCATGTTCTCGATCCTCGCCGATGTCTTCTATCCCGCGGCTGGGACGTTCCTGGCCGGCGGTGTGGACCTCGGGCTCGCTCTGCTGGAGCTCACGACGCGCCGCATGGCCGCGCCCGACTGGGCGAGCCTCTGGCTGGCGCGAACCTGGGTTCCCGTCGCCGTGGTCCCCGGATGCCTTGGATGGCTCCTGGCGCGGAGGCTGCGCACGGCAGGCCGGAGTCGCTGGGCGGCGTCCGCCATGATGGCGGTGGCCGGGGTGCTCGCCTGGCCGGTGGCCGCGACCCTCCAGGGTCGCGGTACCGTGGAGGTCGTCGCCATTGACGTCGGTCAGGGGGACGGGATCGCCGTGCGCAGTCCGGCCGGACGGTGGGTCCTCGTGGACGCTGGCCCCCCCGCGGACGGAGCTGGGGACACCCCACCGGTGATCGCGGAGCTGCGGAGACGTGGCGTTCGGCGCCTCGAGGGGCTCGTCCTGACCCATCCGGACCTGGACCATTTCGGAGGCGCCCGGGCGGTGCTCGAGCGCTTCGCCGTGGGCTGGGTCCTGGATCCGGGCCGGGGGGCGGGCAAGGAGGGCTTCATCGAGGTCCTGGAGGCGGCGATCGACCAGGGGGTTCCCTGGCGGGTGGCACGCTCGGGCCAGCGGACGGAGCTCGACGGGATGTCAATCGAGGTCCTCCATCCGGGTCCGGAGGCTCCCGGGGATCCCGAGGACGCCAACGCCACATCCGTGGTGCTCCTCGTCCGCTACGGGGCGTTCGAGGCGCTCCTCACCGGGGACGCGCCGGTCGAGGTCGAGCGGCTTCTCCTGCCCGACCTCCCGAAGCGTCTCGAGGTGCTGAAGGTCGGGCACCACGGCAGCACGACGTCCACCGACTCGGCGCTCCTGGCGGCGACACACCCGGCCGTCGGGCTCGTGTCGGCCGGACGCGGCAACCGGTACGGTCATCCCGCTCCTTCCATTCTCCGGCGCCTCGTGGCGGGTGGCGTGGAGGTGCATCGGACCGACCGGGAGGGCACTTTGCGCGTGCTTGGGCGGCGTGATGGGACGTTCCGGGTGCAGGGCGCGCGCGTCGCCAACCGTTGACCCTCCACTCGCCGTGGATCTAACCTCGTTTGTAGAGGCTATTCGCTCCTTCGGATCCGGTCCCCGATGCCCGAGAACACCACCAGCGTCATCACACTCGCCCGCTTCCTTCTTGGGGAGGAGCGGCGCCACTCTCACGCGACCGGGGCGTTCACCAACATCCTGCACGACATCGCCCTTGCCGCGAAGATGATCTCCCGGGAGGTGAACATGGCGGGCCTGGTCGACATCCTCGGACAGGCCGGGTCACACAACGTCCACGGGGAGCTCGTGCAGAAGCTCGACGTGTTCGCCAACGACGTGCTGTATCGGGCGCTGGACCATACCGGACACATCGCGGTTCTGGCGTCCGAGGAGAGCGAGGATCCTATCCCGATCCCGGATAAGTTCCCGGTGGGTGACTACGTCGTGCTCTACGACCCTCTGGACGGCTCGTCGAACATCGACGTGAACGTGTCCATCGGAACCATCTTCTCGATTCATCGGAAGATCACCCATGGCGAGCGCGGAACGCTGGAGGACTGCCTGCAGCCGGGGTCGAGGCAGCTCGCGGCCGGATACGTGCTCTACGGGTCGTCCACGATGCTCGTGTACACCACGGGGACGGGCGTCCATGGCTTCACCCTGGATCCCTCCATCGGCGAGTTTCTGCTCAGCCACCCTCACATGACGATTCCGGACCCTCCCACGAAGGTCTACTCCATCAATGAGGCCTATTACAATCGGTGGTCGCCGGCCCAGCAGCGCCTCGTTCAATACCTCAAGGGGGAGGGGGGCTTCGGCTCCAGGTACATCGGCTCGCTGGTGGCCGATATCCACCGGACGCTGCTCCGCGGGGGCCTGTTCATGTACCCGGGCGACCGCCTCAATCCATTGGGCAAGCTGCGACTGCTCTACGAAGGGGCGCCGATGGCGATGATCGTCGAGCAGGCGGGGGGCAAGGCGAGCGACGGCGTGCGCCCGCTGCTCGAGGTCCAGCCGACGTCGCTCCACCAACGCATCCCCATGTTCCTGGGGTCGGCGCCGTTCGTGGAGCTGGCCGAGCGATTCCTGGCCGAGAGCTGACGGGGACCACCCGGGGGAGGACCCGCCGGGCGCTACCGCGTTGTTCCGGGTGCCGTCGTCGCCTGGTCGAACTCGGCGAGCATCGTGGCGCGCTCCTCACCTGCCACGAAGGCGTGGGCGAAGCCCGCCCGTGCTACGTCCCGCAGCTCATCGAGGGTGAAGCCGAGATGGTCGCGGAGGGCGACGTACTCGTCGGTCAGGGACACGCCCGACATCATGCGATTGTCGGTGCACAGGGCGACCGGCACGCCCTCGTCCACGTAGCGCCGCACAGGGTGGGACTCATAGGACGGTGCGACACGCGTCTGCACGTTCGATGTGACGCACACCTCCAGCGGGATGCCCCGCTCGCGCACCAGGGAGAGGAGGTCCGGATCCTCGAGGAGGCGGGTTCCATGACCTATGCGATCGGCGCGCGCCAGCTCGACAGCCTGACGGATCGAGTCGGGTCCGTATCCCTCGCCGGCGTGCACCGTGATCGGGACGCCCGCCCGCCGGGCGATCTCGAACGCTTCCAGATGCTCGTCCACCGGGTAGCCGGACTCCGCCCCCGCCAGGTCGAACGCAGCGACCCCGCGGTCCCGGTTCGCGGCGGCGAGCTCGGCCATCTCGACGGAGATCCTCGGGTCGGTCGTGCGCAGAGCGCACACGATGGCCCGGGCACGCACGCCGAACTTCGCGGAGGCGCGTCCCATGCCCCGAAGCATCGCGTCGAGCACCTCCTGGATGTCCATGCCGCCGCGTGTGCTGAGCGCCGGGCAGAATCGAATCTCGACGTAGCGGACGCTCTCCGAGGCATGGTCCTCGACGAGCTCGTACGAGATGCGCTCGAGCGCCGCCGAGTCCTGCATGACGGACAGCGTCAGCTCGAAGCGTTCGAGGTAATCCTCCAACCCCTTGGCGTCGGCGACCACCATGTGTCGGGCCAGGGCCTCCGGCTCCGCCGCAGGCAACGGCACGCGCCGCTCGGATGCCAGCTCCAGGAGGGTGCCCGCGCGCAGGCTGCCGTCCAGGTGTACGTGAAGCTCCGCCTTGGGGAGCGCCCGAAGGAAGGTGTCTGAGGGCGTCAGCACGTCCCCGGGCCTTCGGGCGAGGAAAGGCCCTGCTCGACATCGACCAGGGGCGCGGGATATTCGCCACTGAAGCAGGCGGTGCAATAGGGGGCGCCGTCCGCGACCGCGTCGATCATACCGTCGAGGGACAGATATCCCAATGAGTCCACACCGATCTTCTTTTCGATCTCGGGTACTTCGAGCCGCGACCCGATCAGCTCGCCGCGCGTCGGCATGTCGATGCCATAGAAGCACGGGAAGCGGACGGGCGGACTGGCGATGCGGAAATGGACCTGCGTCGCGCCCGCGGCTCGCAGCATGCGCACCAAGCTCCGGCTGGTCGTGCCGCGCACGAGGGAATCGTCCACGATCACGACGCGCTTGCCGTCGAGCACCTCGCGCACCGGATTGTACTTCATCCTCGCCCCGAAATCCCGGTCGCGCTGGGAAGGCTGGATGAAGGTCCGGCCCACGTAGTGGTTCCGGAGCAGCCCGAGCTCGAAGGGGATGCCACTCTCCTCGGCGTACCCCAACGCCGCGGAGTTGGCCGAGTCGGGCACCGCGATCACCGCGTCCGCCTGCACCGGGTGCTCGCGGGCGAGATGGCGGCCAAACGCCCGACGGGCGCGGTCCACGCTCTTTCCCCAGATCCGCGAGTCCGGTCTCGCGAAGTACACCAGCTCGAAGATGCAGGGAGCCGGTCGACCCGGAGTGGGCAGAGGCGGAAGCTGCTCCACCTCGCTGCCTCGAATCCGGATCAGCTCCCCGGGCTTGAGGTCGCGGACGTAGCGGGCACCGAGGATGTCGAGCGCGCACGTCTCGCTGGCCACCACGGTGCCCCCGTCGAGAGCGCCGAGAACCAGCGGTCGGAAGCCCCGCGGGTCCCGGACCGCGTAGATCGTATCGTCCACCGAAACCACGATCGAGTACGCGCCCTCGAGATGCGTGAGCGCATGGTGGATCTGGTCGTCCACCGTCTCCCGGCGGGACTTTGCCACCAGGTGCACGAGGATCTCGGAGTCCGAGGACGTGCGGAAGATGGCGCCGTCCCGCACCAGGCGGGTCCTGAGGTCGATCTGGTTCGTCAGATTCCCGTTGTGGGCCAGCGCCATGTCGCCGGAGGCATAGCGCGCGGTCAGGGGCTGGACGTTCTCGAGGCTGCTGCCACCCGCGGTCGAGTACCGCACGTGTCCGACGGCCGTGCTCCCCGGGAGTCGGCCCAGCGTCGCCGCGTCGAAGACGTCCGAGACCAGGCCGGCTCCCTTGTGGACCCGGGAGTACGTGCCGTCGTACGACACGATCCCGGCCGCCTCCTGGCCTCGGTGTTGGAGGGCGTAGAGGGCCAGGAAGACCAGCTCCGACGCGTTCGCCAGGCCGCTCACGCCCACCACGCCGCACTCTTCCCGTGGGCGATCATCGAGCTGATGGGTGGCGACGTCGTTGATCGCCGGCCTGGTCGGAATGACCGGCAGGGGAAGGGGGGCGTGGGGCATCGCGCTCAGGCTCCGGCCGTCGCCGGTGCATCCATGATCGAGGGAATCGCTTGGAAGTACGCTTCCGCGGCGCGTGCGGCGGGAACCGACACGAAGCCGCGGGTCAGCCGGAGGTTCAGGTCACCGCCCGGTCTCCCGACCGTGCCGATGACGCGGGCGGGAACCTCGTGGATCTCGGCGATACGCAGGACCGCGCCCGCGTGATCCGGGTCGCACGAGACGACGATGCGCCCCTGGGTCTCGGCGAACAGCACCCCAACGGGCGGCAGGTCGTCGTCGAGTGCGACCTCGATGCCCCAAGGCGACTCTCCGTCGCCGAGAGCGGCCTCCGCGAGCGTCGCGGCCAAGCCGCCGTCCGAGCAGTCGTGGGCCGACCGTAGCAGACCCTCGTGGATCATGCCGAGGACCGCCTGCTGGAGGGACCGCTCGGCCATGAGATCCACCGAAGGAGGACGGCCGGCGACGAGCCCCGCCGTCACGTACAGATACTCCGAGCCCCCCATCTCGGCGTCGTTCGCGCCCAACAGGACGATCGCATCGCCCTCGTTGCGGAACGCATGGGAGGTGATGTGGTCGATGTCCTCCACGACGCCCACCATCCCGATCACGGGCGTGGGATAGATGGCCCGTCCGTCGGTCTCGTTGTAGAACGAGACATTCCCGCCCGTAACGGGCGTCTCGAACGCCTGGCACGCCTCGGCCATGCCCAGCACCGCCTCACGGAACTGATAGTAGATATGCGGCTTCAGCGGGTTCCCGAAATTCAGGTTGTTGGTGATCGCGGTGGGGAGGGCTCCTGCACACACGAGATTGCGGGCCGCTTCCGCGACGGCGATGTGGGCGCCACGACGCGGCTCCAAGTACACGAATCGGCCGTTGCAGTCGGTGGTCGCCGCCACCGCTCTCCGGGTTCCGCGGATCCGCACGACTCCCGCGTCACCACCCGGACGGACCGCGGTGGACGAGCGGACGGTCGTGTCGTACTGGCCGTAGATCCACCTCTTGGATGCGATGTTGGGGGAGCCCAGCAGGCGCAGGAAGCGATCGCCGAGGTCACCCTCGGGCGAGAGGTGTTCCGCGAGGTCCTTCTCCCGGAGTGAGCGGACGTGTTCGCTCTCCACGCCCTCACGCTCGTACGTGGGGCACCCCTGTGTGAGAGGCAGCGCCGGGATGTCCGCCACCACGACCCCGTGCTCGAGGACCCGGAAGCGGCCGTCTTCCGTCACGTGCCCGATGACCGCGGCCTCGAGCTCCCATTTCTCCAGGATCCGACGGACCTCGTCCTCCTTCCCCTTTTCTGCGACGACGAGCATCCGCTCCTGCGACTCCGAGAGGAGGATCTCGTACGGCGTCATCCCCGGCTCGCGGACGGGTACGCGAGCGGTGTCGATCTCGACGCCGCTCCCCCCTCTTCCAGCCATCTCGGAGGCCGACGACGTGATCCCGGCGGCGCCCATGTCCTGAATGCCCGTGATCGCCCCGCTCGCGATCAACTCGAGGCTGGCCTCGAGGAGCAGCTTCTCGGTGAAGGGGTCACCGACCTGGACCTGAGGTCGACTGGCCTCGTCCGAGTCTTCGCTCAGCTCCTCGCTGGCGAAGGTGGCGCCGTGGATTCCGTCTCTCCCGGTCCGCGCGCCGACGGCCATCAATGGGCTTCCCGCGCCGGAGGCCGACGCGGTGATCAGCTCCTCGCGCTTCATCAGCCCGAGGCACATCGCGTTCACGATGGGATTGCCCTCGTACCCGCGGTCGAAGGCCACCTCCCCACCGATGTTCGGAATCCCTACGCAATTCCCGTAGTCCCCGACGCCCGAGACGACGCCGGCGAACAGGTAGCGGACACGGCCGGAGTCGAGGTCCCCGAAGCGGAGGGAGTCGAGCACCGCGATGGGTCTGGCACCCATCGTGAAGATGTCGCGCAGGATGCCGCCCACCCCGGTGGCTGCTCCCTGATACGGCTCGACGGCCGACGGATGGTTGTGCGACTCGATCTTGAACGCGAGGGCGTACCCGTCACCGATGTCGATCACCCCTGCGTTCTCGCCGGGGCCCTGGATGACCCAGGGAGCCTCGGTGGGCAGCAGGCGTAACAGCCGACGGGAGTTCTTGTATCCGCAGTGCTCGGACCACATGGCGCTGAAGACGCCGAGCTCCGTGAAGGTCGGCGCGCGTCCCATGATCCGGCGGATCCGCTCGTACTCCTCCCCGGACAGTCCGTGGTCCGCAACGAGCTCGGCCGTGACCTCGGGGTCGCCGTCCCTCGGCGGGACGGGGGGGACCGCGATGGCTCCGGCGTGGAGGGTGCCTTCGGTCGTGCTCACTGGCTTCGTCGCTCTCGGCTGGGCGGTTGGTCGTGGCGAGGGTCTGGCACGGTCAGGCCGCAGCGGGGGCCAGGCTCCTCAACATCGACGTGAAGAGGCCAAGGCCATCGGTGGAGCCCAGGATCGCCTCGGTGGCGCGCTCGGGGTGGGGCATCATGCCCAGCACGTTGCCCCGGTCGTTCACGATCCCGGCGATGTTGTGCCAGGATCCGTTCGGGTTGGCGGCTTCGGTCACTTCTCCGTCCGCGCTCACGTAACGGAAGGCCACCCGCCCGTCCCCTTCGAGTTGCTCGAGCGTGGCCTCGCCCGCCTCGTAGTTCCCCTCTCCGTGCGCGATGGGGATGCGGAGGACCCGCCCGTGATCGTAATCGGACGTGAACAGGGTATCGGCGCGCTCGACGCGGATGTGGACGTCCTTGCTCTCGAAGCGCAGCGACGCATTGCGGACCAGCGCGCCCGGCAGAAGGCCCGCCTCGCACAGGATCTGGAAGCCGTTGCAGATACCGAGGACCGGGCCGCCGCGATGCGCGAAGGCGACGACGTCGTCCATGATCGGGCTCATGCGCGCGATCGCGCCGGCGCGCAGATAATCCCCGTACGAGAACCCACCGGGCAGCATCACCGCGTCGTAGCCCGCCAGCTGCCGGTCCCGGTGCCAGACGAAGGTCGGCTCGCCGCCGACGAGCTGCACCGCCTTGTACAGGTCGTAGTCGCAGTTGGAGCCGGGAAAGGTCACCACCGCCACCCGCATCACCCGACCACCTCCGCCTCGCCCACGACCGAGACCTCGTAGTCCTCCGTCACGGGATTGGCGAGGAGCTTGCGGCACATGGCCTCCACAGCCTCCACGGCGGCCTCCGGCGACGGTGCATCCAGGTCGAGGTACATGACCTTGCCAACCCGGACGTCCTCGACGCCGGTCCATCCCAGGGATACGAGGGCATGGTGGATGGCCTTCCCCTCGGGGTTGAGGAGCCCGGGTCTGGGCTTCACGCGGATCTCGATACGGTGGCTGCTCAAGAATTCTCCTCCGGGATGTCGTCGAAGTCGGACCCCTCCGTGCCGGTGGGCGCCCTGGGTCCCAGGTCCCTGTAGTCCACGATGCGGACCTCGGCCTCACTCGCTCCGTCCTCGTCTTCGTCCTCGTCGAGCAGTGGATCTCCGCTGGGGATTCGGTCGAGCAGCCCGAGCAGAACGGACTTCATCAGGCCCCACACGATGTACAGGATCAGGGCGGTGAAGAAGTAGTAGCGCGGAACCGTGACCGCCGCGAAGACCGACCCCAGCACGAACGCCGTATTGAGGAGCCCGCGCGAAGTCCTCAGTCCGATTCGGGGCACCTTGCCGTAGGGGATGTGGCTCACGAGGAGCACGCTCACCAGAACCATCCCCATGGCCACCAGTTGATGCCAGGGAAGCTCGGCGAGGTAGGCGCGGAAAAGAGGCGTCTGACTGAACGGGTAGTACGATGCCAGCAACATGCCCGCTGCCGGCGAAGGAAGGCCGTGGAAGTAGCGCTTGGCTTCGCCGCCCTGCTCGACGTTGAAGCGAGCGAGTCGGACCACGACGGCGGTGACGTACACGTACGAAAGCGTCCAGCTCCACTGCGTGTCCTGGAAGAAGAGCCGGTACATGATCATGCCGGGTGCGACTCCGAAGGAGATCGCGTCGACCAGCGAATCGAGCTCCGCACCGAAGCGCGATCCGGTCCGCGTGAAGCGCGCGATCCTCCCGTCGAGCATGTCCAGCGTGCCCGCGAAGATGATGAACCAGCCGGCCCATACCAGGTCCCCCCGCGACGCCGCGACCATGGCATAGACCCCGAAGAACAGGTTCCCCAGGGTGAACGCGGATGGAAGGATGATGACGCCTCGCTGCAGCGTCTCCCTGCGGGGTGGGCGAGGCGCCTTCACGATTCGACCTCCGACGGCAGTCGGGCCAACACGGTGTGGCCGACCACGGCGCGGTCCCCGACAGAGCACCTGAGCGGCCAATGGAGCGGGATGAACAGGTCGACCCTGGAGCCGAAGCGGATCAAGCCGATGCGTTCGCCGAGCCCGACGTTTCGCCCCACGTTCGGATAGGTCACGATGCGGCGCGCGATCAGTCCGGCGATCTGACGAACCAGCACGGGGCCCCAGGGGGTCTTGAGACCGAGGGACGCCTGCTCGTTGTCCTGGGATGCCTTCTCCAGCCAGGCGACGGCATAGGTCCCCGGAGTGTAGGTACGGTGCGCCACCACGCCGGCGACCGGGGAACGCTGCACGTGGACGTCGAAGATGCTCAGGAAGATCGAGATCCGTCGGGCGCGACCGCCCATGAAGGTCGGCTCGTCCACCTCGGAGATGTCGATGACCTTCCCCTGGCCCGGCGCCAGCACCACATCGGGGTCGGCGGGCTGGGGTCGGTCCGGGTCGCGGAAGAACCAGACCACGAAAAGGGCGAGGACGGTGAGCAAGGGGGCCAGCAGCTGGAGGACGATACCTCCCAGCCCGAAGCTCCAAAGGAGCCAGGCCGCGCCGGCCAAGAGAGCGCTGGTGGCGACGAACGGGATGCCCTCTCTCGCGAACCTCACGACTCACCTCCGAACCGGGGGAGCTCGTACTCCGTCAGCGTCGTGCCGGTGAGTCGCGCGAACACGTCCTGGTAGCGGCGTGAGGCCGCTTCCACGACATCGTCGTCGAGGGGCGGAGGAGGCGGTGACTTGTCCCAGTCCTCGAGCGCATCCAGCCAGTCTCGGATGGGCTGCTTGTCCAGCGAGGGCTGCCCCCGCCCTACGCGGTAGTGCTCCTTCGGCCAGAAACGGGACGAGTCCGGAGTCAACACCTCGTCGATCAACAGGAGCTCTCCGTCCCGGTCGAAGCCGAACTCGAACTTCGTGTCGGCGAGGATGATCCCACGTGCATCCGCCACGTCCCTGCCGAACCCGTACATGTCGAGGGAGCGGGCCCGGAGACGTGCCGCCAACTCCCGCCCAAGCAGGGCCTCGGTCTGCCGGAAGGTGATGTTCTGGTCGTGGCCCGTGCTGGCCTTGGTGGCCGGCGAGAAGATCGGCGGATCGATTCGCTGCGATTCCCTGAGGCCGGCAGGGAGGGGTTCCCCCGCCAGCGTTCCCGAGTCCCGATACTCCTTCCACGCGGACCCCGCGATGTAGCCGCGAACGACGCACTCCACCAGGACCGGCCGGGTCCTGCGCACGAGCATCGCACGCCTGGCCCACTGCTCCCGCGTCGTCCCGAGCTCGGGACGGCGCTCGACGATCACGTCGGGGTCAACAGCGAGCAGGTGATGGCCGATCCGGCCCTCGAGCTGTGAGAGCCACCAGGCGGTGATCAGCGTGAGGACCTCGCCCTTTCGCGGGATGGGTCGCTCCATCACCACGTCGAAGGCGCTCACACGATCGCTCGCGACCATGAGCAGCGTGTCCTCGTCCAGCGCGTAGACATCGCGCACCTTCCCCCGGTGGAGGAGCGGTAGCGGGAGCCGGGATTCGAGCACGGGCGCGGACTCAGACGCGAACATCGGGCTCCCCCACCGCGCCGAGGTCATCCGCAACGCGAGCGAGCACGGGCGCCACCCACGCGTCGAGAAAGGCGCGCACCTGCTCGGGGGCCCGCCCCACGAAGCGCCGCGGGTCCGCGAGCTCGTCCAGCTCCTGCTGCGACAGGCCGAATGCCGAGTCCTCGGAGATCCGCTCCATCAGGTCCGCGTCGGCACCCTCCTCCTTCATGCGGCGCGCCGCAGCCAGGGAGTGACGGCGGATGCGTTCGTGCAGATCCTGACGGTCGCCTCCGCGCGCCGTCGCGTGCATCAGAATGGTCTCGGTGGCCATGAAGGGGAGGTGGTGGGCCAGGTTTCGTCGCACGACCTCCGGGTTGATGATCAGGCCCTTGGCGACGTTCTCCACCAGGACGAGCGCACCGTCGAGCGACAGGAACGCGTCCGGGATCGACAGCCGGCGGTTGGCCGAATCGTCGAGGGTCCGCTCGAGCCACTGCGTCGCGGCCGTAAACGCGGGATCGATGGAGAGCGTGATGACGTGGCGCGTGAGCGCGCAGATGCGCTCCGCCCGCATCGGGTTGCGCTTGTAGGGCATCGCAGACGAGCCGATCTGCTCTTCCTCGAACGGCTCCTCGACCTCGCGCAGGTGGGCCAGGATGCGTAGGTCGTGACCCAGCTTGGATGCCGAGATCGCGACCCCGGCCAGCGTGGCCTGGACCTGGTAGTCCACCTTCCGCGAATACGTCTGTCCGCTCACGGGGTACCGCTCGTCGAAGCCCATGCGGGTGGCCACCGCCGCGTCCAGGGCGTCCACCTTGTCGTGGTCGCCGCCGAACAGGTCGAGGAAGGAGGCCTGCGTGCCGGTCGTGCCCCGGACACCGCGAAAGCGGAGGGTCCGAAGCCTGAACTCCAGCTCCTCGAGGTCCAGGAGAAAGTCCTGGATCCAAAGCGTGGCGCGCTTTCCGACCGTGGTGGGCTGCGCGGGCTGCAAGTGTGTGAAGCCGAGGGTGGGCACCTGGGCGTGCTCTCGTGCGAAGCCCGCCAGTGCGGCGACCGAGCGCAGGATACGGGCCCGAATCAGGCGCAGGGCCTCTCGGTGGAGGATCAGATCCGTGTTGTCGCCGATGAACGCCGACGTGGCCCCGAGATGGATGATCGCGCGGGCCTCGGGCGCGTCGTCCCCGAAGAGGTGGACGTGCGCCATGACGTCATGACGGAACCGACGCTCATACGCCGCGGCCTTCGCCAGGTCCACCGAGTCCAAGGTCGATCGCATCTGGACGATGGCCTCGTCGGACACCGGCAGACCGAGCTCCCTCTCCGACTCGGCCAAAGCCAGCCAGAGGCGCCGCCAGGTGCCGAATCGGCGCGCCGGCGAGAAGATCTCCTGCATCTCCGGCGATGCGTAGCGCTCGGAGAGGGGGTGGGCGTATCGGACCTCTCCCTGGCGCATGGTCAGCGCCGCCAGTAGAGATCGCGGGCCACGTAGCCCCCGCTTCGCTCGAGGTACAGACGGACCCGCCCCTCCCCACGCAGGCTCTCGAAGATGCGGGCCGCATCTTCCGCGCTGGTCACCCGAACGCGGTTGACCCCGACGAGCACGTCCCCCGCCCGCAGACCGAGCTGGGCGACGAGACGGTCGGAGATGGAGGCGATGAGCGCACCCTCCTCGCTCACGATCCCGCGCTCCGCACGGACCTGTGGGGTGACCGTGATCAACTGGATCTCACGCAGAATGGTCACGCGCTCGGCCGTGACCGAGGGAAGCGCCGCGGCTTGTACGCGCACGGGCCGGTTCCTCCCGTCGACCGTGAGATCGAGGGGGTCGCCGGCGCGAAGGTCGAGGAGCATCGCCTCGTAGTCCAGGGGAGCGGTCATGGCCTTGCCGTTGGCCGCGAGGAGTCGGTCGCCGGCCCGGATCGCGGCTCGGTCCCCGGGCGAGTCGGGAGCGACCCGGGCCACGCGCACGCCGCGAGTCCTGCCCCAATCGTCCGCCTCGACGGGCTCCACATCCAGGCCCAGCCACGCCCGTCGTATCTCCCCGTGGACCAGAAGGTCGTCGGCGATGCGCAGCGCGCGGTCGATGGGGATCGCGAAGCCGAGCCCCTCGCTGCCGCCGCTGCGCGTGAAGATGGAGGCGTTGATCCCGATGACCTGACCCAGGGCGTTCACGAGCGGACCACCGGAGTTGCCCGGGTTGATCGAAGCGTCGGTCTGGATCATGCCCAGGTAGAACCCGTCTTCCTCGGAGGACGGGACGATGTTGCGGCCCACCGCGGAGATCACGCCGGCGGTCACCGTCGGCTCCGCGTCGGAGAAGTAGTTGGCGAACGGGTTGCCGATGGCGAGCGCCCACTCCCCGATGAGAAGCCCCTCGCTCGAGCCGACCGGGGCCACCGGGAGTCCTTCGCTGGGGACCCGCAGCACGGCGATGTCGGCGACCGGGTCGGTCCCGATGAGCTCGGCGTCGAAGTCACGCCCGTCCGGAAGGGTGACCTTGATGCGGTTTGCATTCCTGACCACGTGGTCGTTGGTCAGCACGACGCCATCATCGCGGACGATCACTCCCGATCCGAACCCGGCCGTGCGCCGCTCCGCGCCGGGGGGCACGAAGAAGCTCTCGTAGACCGAGCGGGCGCGGACCGCTTCGGTTCGGATCACGCTGACGTTCACCACCGCCGGGGCGACGCGGCTCGCGGCGCGGACGATCGCGGTCCGGCGCGACTCGTCGAGCTCGGCCGACCGCGCTTGCGCGTGCTGCTCCTCCGAGGGTGCCTCGGCCAATTCCGCGAGCGGCGTTACGGCCTCCGACCCCGGGGCCGCCTCGGCCGCGTCTGCGACGCCGCCGGAGTCGCCGGCACACGCCCCGAGGGCGAGCACGCCCAGTCCGATGAGCGCAGGGAGGCTCATCGTGGCCCGGCGCGGCGCCCGAATCGGTTTGCTCATGCTTGGTCCCGTCAAATCTCCGCGCCCAGCCTGTTCCAGTCCGCCAGGAAGGCCTCGAGGCCGCGGTCCGTCAGTGGGTGGTTGGTGAGCTGCCAGAGAACCTTGGGAGGCATGGTCGCGCAGTCCGCCCCGATCAGCATGCACTCCACCACGTGCATGGGGTGGCGGAGGGAGGCTGCGAGGATCTCGGTGTCGTATCCGTAGTTGTCATACACCTGCCGGATCTGGTGGACGAGCTGCATCCCCTCTCCGGAGATGTCGTCGATTCTGCCCACGAAGGGCGAGATGAACGTGGCACCCGCCTTCGCCGCGAGCAGCGCCTGCGAGGGCGAGAAGCAGAGCGTGACGTTGGTCCGGATCCCCTCCGATCGGAGCGCGCGACACGCTTTCAAGCCGTCTTCCGTGAGGGGCACCTTGACCACGATGTTGTCATGAAGGGCCGCGAGCTTGCGGCCCTCGACCAACATCGTCTCCTTGTCGGTCGCGACGACTTCGGCGCTGATCGGCCCGTCGACGAGCTCACAGATCTCCCTGTAGATCTCCTTCGGATCTCGGTCACCCGCCACCTGGGAGATCAACGACGGGTTCGTGGTGATCCCGTCGATGAGGTTGGCGTCCGCGGCGCGACGGATCTCCGCCAGGTCCGCGGTATCGAGGAAGATCTTCATGCGGTGCAGGCGCTCCGTTCGGAGAGGGACGTCGCGTCGTCGACGAGGTAGAGGTCGTCAGGATACTCCACACGACGGAGGAAGAGCCCCTGAGCCGGCGCGGGCGGCGATGTTTCCAATGTGCTCTCGCGCTCCAGCAACGACCCGAGGTCGGACGAGGGTCGACGCCCCCTCGCGATGTCGACCATCGTGCCCACCAGATACCGCACCATGTGATGGAGGTAACGATCGGCGGTGATCTCGAACCGCACCCCGAGGTCCCATTCCGACCAGGCGGCGGCCGCCACGGCACAGCGAGATCCGCGCTCGGGCTGACCCGCCTTCGCGAAGCGGGCGAACGAGTGTCGGCCGACCAGCGCGCGTGCCGACGTGTCCAGGAGGGGACGCGCGAGCACCTCCCCCACGGGCCAGCACCACCGGCGATGGAACGGCGAGTGTGCCTCGCGGTGGGTGCCAACCCGATACTCGTAGAGGCGCGCGGTGGCGTCGTAGCGCGGGTGGAACTCGGCCCGCACCGGACGTATGCCCTCGACCCACACGTCCTCCGGGAGGATCGCGTTCAGGGCGCGCTCCAAGCGGGGCGCGGTCCAGGCCGGCGGCATGTCGACGGAGGCGACCTGTCCCAAGGCGTGCACGCCCGCGTCGGTGCGGCCGGAGCCGATCACCGGGGTGGCTCGGTCCGCCAGGCGCGACAGGGCCAGCTCGAGCTCTCCCTGGACGGTTCTCAGGTCCGGCTGCAGCTGCCAGCCATGAAAGCCCGATCCGTCGTATTGGACGGTGAGCTGAAAACGGATCGACTTCCCTGTCTCCACGGGCGAAAGGTAGGCGGGGGGGAGGGGAAGTCAAGCGATGTGTCAGGGCGTGGGTTTGACCAAAAAACCGCATGGGCATTAGGATTTCCGCCCCTGCAGCACCTCACCGCGGAGGCCAGCGTGTCGAGTCCTGACGACCACCCGCAGGAGCAGGCGATCGACCTCGCCCGCGCGATCGAGAAGCTGGCGGATCGGGTCGACCTGACGGCCGTCGAGGCGGAGGGTGTCTTCGATCGATTCATGGACGGGACGGCGCCGGAAGCGCAGATGGCGGCCGTTCTGATGGGCCTTCGATCCAAGGGTGTCCGACCTGCCGAGATCGCGGGCGGAGTGCGCGCCCTTCAGAAGGCCATGGTCCGCGTGACCGCTCACGAGCCCGAGCTGCTGGTGGACACCGCCGGCACCGGAGGAGGGCGCGTGACCACGTTCAACATCTCGACGGCCGCCGCTCTGGTGGCGGCGGGCGCGGGCGTGCGCGTCGCGAAGCACGGGAACCGCTCATTCACGTCTCGAAGCGGGAGCGCCGATGTCCTCGAGGCACTGGGCGTGCGCATCGACCTCACGCCCCAGCGGATGGGCGAGGTGCTCGAGGAGGTCGGGATCGTCTTCATGTTCGCTCCGCTCCTGCATCCGGCCATGCGTCACGTCGGACCGGTGAGGCGGGCACTGGGGATCACGACCGTCATGAACGTGCTGGGGCCCCTCACCAATCCGGCCGGCGCGCGTCGGCAATTGGTGGGCGTCGCCGACCCGGCGCTTCTCCACCTGGTCGTCGAGGCGCTGGCCGAGCTCGGGCACCTCCGGGCGCTGGTGGCGCATGGCGATCCCGGGATGGACGAGGTCAGTGCCGTCGGCCCGACCCGGCTGGCCGAGCTGTCGGAGGGGAAGGTGCGCCACCTCGAGATACGACCGGAGGAGATGGGCGTGGATCCGGTGCGCGTGGAGGACCTTCGCGGTGGCGAGCCGTCGGAGAACGCAGACGTCATCCTCCGCGTCCTGGACGGCGAGCGCTCGGCCCGACGCACGTCGACGGTCCTGAATGCCGCAGCCGCGATCTGGGTGGGTGGCGCCGCCGAGTCGCTCCAGGCGGGCGTCGAGTCGGCGCGGGACTCCATCGACTCGGGTCGGGCCCGGGGCGCACTCGAACGACTGCGCAACGCGACCAACGCCTGAACCTGTCCCGCGGGCCTCGCCGCTGCCGTACCCCCCTGCGCGTGTCAGACCTTGCGGGTCAGTACTTGCGGATCACACCGACGACCACGCCCTGGATCTGGACGTCGTGGCCGTCGACGACAATGGGCTGCATGGTCGGATTGGCCGGCTGCAGTCGGATCCGGCCGCCGGGCTCACGATAAAGCTTCTTCACGGTGGCCGCGTCTCCGCCCACGAGCGCCACCACCATCTCCCCGTCCTCCGCGGTGGGCTGGGCCTGCACGACGATGTAGTCCCCGTCGCGGATCTGCTCCTCGATCATCGAGTTCCCCTCGACGCGGAGCACGTAGTTCTCTTTCTGGCGGTGGACCATGTCGGGGGGAACCGACACTGTTTCCGTGTCCGGGATCGCTTCGATGGGAACGCCCGCCGCTACCGCGCCCAGCAGGGGAAGGTCCATGGTGGGCGCACCCAAGCCCTTGTGTATCAACTCGATGGAGCGGCTCTCGTTGTAGGACTTCCGAATGTAGCCCTTGCGCTCCAGATTGCTCAGGTGCTCGTGGACGGTCGCCAGCGACGAGTACCCGAACGCCTCGGCGATCTCCTCGAAGCTCGGCGCGTAGCCACGCTCGGCGATGAACCCCTCGATGTGATCGAGGATCTCCTTTTGACGCTTTGTCAGGGGCATGCGCGACGCCGTCCGCTGGGAAGAAGCCCGAATAGCCACCGAAAGAAGGATACCCGAACGTTGCCCGAAACGCAAGGCTCGCATGCGCTGCCGGGCATCCTGGCCACCATCGTCGCGCGCAAGCGGGAGGAGCTGTCGGAGCTCCGCCGGAACGCACCCGCCATCGAACGCGCGGCGGCCCGGGCCGCCCCTCCCCGGGACCTGAGGGGAGCGCTCCGTCGGGAGGGTGAGGTCGCACTCGTCGCCGAATGCAAGCGGCGATCGCCAGGGGCCGGGGAGATCCGCCCGGGGCTCGACCCGGGGGACCTCACGCGGCGATACGAGGGCGCCGGTGCGGCGGCCCTGAGCGTCCTCACGGACGGGCCCTTCTTCGGAGGCTCGGCGGACGACCTGGTCCGGGCGCGGTCCTCCGTGGGGATCCCGGTCCTGCGGAAGGACTTCACGCTCGACCCGATCCAGGTCGTCGAGGCCCGCGCCATGGGTGCCGACGCCGTCCTGCTGATCGCGCGGATTCTGGACGACGGAATGCTGACGCGCCTCGTCAGGGAGGCGCGCGATCGGGGCGTCACCGCCCTCGTAGAGGCGCACGACGGGGTGGAGGTAGACCGGGCGCTGGCGGCCGGGGCCCTCGTGGTGGGGATCAACAATCGCGATCTCGCGACCTTCGGCTCGGACCTGGAGACCACGTTCGCGCTTCTGGAACGCGTTCCGCCCGAGGTGGTGGTGGTCTCGGAAAGCGGCATCCGCGAGCGGGAAGACGTGCGGCGCCTCGGAGCAGCCGGGGTGGACGCGGTCCTGGTGGGGGAGGCGCTGCTGCGCAGCGACGACCCTGCGGCCGCGGCGGCCTCGCTGACCGGTGTGCCCAGGAGCCCACGCTCCCATGGGTGAGGCCCCCCGCGTCAAGATTTGCGGGATCCGAAGGAGGGAGGACGCGCTCGCGGCGGACCGTTTGGGCGCAGACTATCTCGGCGTGGTCCTTTCCCCGGGCTTCGGGCGGAGCGTCGAGCCGGTGTCGGCACCGAGCCTGGTCGAGGGTGTGGACGCGACTCTCGTCGCGGTGCTTGTGGACGAGGCACCCGAGCGCGCGGCCGAGCTGGCGACCGCGTTGGGGGCGGGCGTGATCCAGCTCCACGGGACCGAGTCCCCCGAGGAGGTCGCGAAGCTGGCGGGGCTCGGACCCTGGGAGCTCTGGAAGGCCGTGCGCGTCTCCCGCGTCGCCGATGTGGAGGGCACCAGCCGACGCTACGCCGGGCTGGTCACGGCACTCCTGGTCGAGGGACACCGGGCGGGCGTGGTGGGAGGAGGGGGCGTGGCGGTGGATGCCGCCCTGGCCGAAGCCGTGCGCGCCGCCCTCGCGCCGGGGCTCGAGCTGGTCCTCGCGGGCGGGCTCACGCCGGAAAACGTGCGTGGTGCCGTGGCACGGTTCGGACCCGACGTGGTAGACGTAAGTTCGGGAGTGGAGAAGGTGAGGGGGCGGAAGGACCCCGAGCTCCTCCGGCGCTTCATCGAACGGTCACGGCACCCCTTCGAGGAGCCTTCGAGCCCGCGCCGGTGGAGGGAGTGAAGGAGTTGAAAGAGACCCTGGTCGACAAAGGCCGGTTCGGGCCGTACGGGGGCCGTTACGTGCCCGAGACCCTCGTCCGCGCCCTCGAGGAGCTCGAGGCCGCCTACGAGACCTCGATCGCCGACGCGTCGTTCCGGGTGCGGCTGGAGGCGCTGCTCTCGGAGTTCGTCGGCCGACCCACGCCCCTGTACCGGGCTCGGCGGCTGGAGGAAGCGTCGGGTCACCCGGAGATCTACCTGAAGCGTGAGGACCTGAACCACACCGGGGCCCACAAGATCAACAACACTCTGGGACAGGCCCTGCTCGCGCAGCGGATGGGAAAGCGGCGCATCATCGCCGAGACCGGCGCGGGTCAGCATGGCGTGGCGACCGCCACCGCGTGCGCCCTCCTCGACATGGAGTGTGTCGTGTACATGGGCGAGGAGGACGTGGCGCGGCAGGCCCTCAACGTGTACCGGATGCAGCTCCTCGGAGCCGAGGTTCGACCGGTAGGCTCCGGGACCCGTACCCTGAAGGACGCGACCAACGAAGCGATCCGCGACTGGGTCACGACCGTCGAGGGAACGCATTACATCATAGGCTCCGTCGTCGGCCCGGATCCGTTCCCGCGGATCGTCCGCGACTTTCAGGCTGTGATCGGGCGTGAGGCGAAGGAACAGATCCTGCAGCGAGCCGGGACGTTACCCGGTGTGGTGATCGCATGCGTCGGAGGCGGCTCCAACGCGATGGGCATCTTCCACGAGTTCATCCCTGACGAGGCCGTCGACCTCGTTGGCGTCGAGGCCGCCGGGGAGGGGCTGGGCACCGGTCGTCATTCCGCCTCGCTGGCGGCTGGCCTTCCCGGTGTTCTTCACGGCTCACTCAGCTATCTTCTTCAGGACGACGGCGGCCAAGTCGCGCCCGCCCACTCGGTCTCGGCGGGGCTCGACTACCCTGGGGTCGGACCCGAGCACTCCTTCCTCATGGACTCCGGCCGCGCCACCTACGCAGCGGTGACGGATGCGGAGGCATTGGATGCATTCCACCGGCTCTCGAGGCTGGAGGGCATCATCCCGGCGCTCGAATCCGCCCATGCGGTCGCGTGGGTCCTCCGCGAGGGCGCGGGACGGGCGGGAGCCGGCCCTCTGCTCGTCTGCCTCTCGGGGCGGGGGGACAAGGACGTGGCCCACGTGGCCCGGATCGAAGGCCGTGAGCTCGTTCTTTAGGGATTCGACGTGAACGAGCTCGATCCCCAACCGGGGGGCTCGGTCCCCGAGGCGTCGGACTGGAGCGATTCGGCGGTTCTTCCGGTGACCTCGGTTCGCGAGCTGTTCGTCGTGCTCGGCAAGGCCTTTCGCGCCTACCAGCTCTACGAC
Source organism: Gemmatimonadota bacterium (assembly GCA_003248075.1). GTDB lineage: Bacteria > Gemmatimonadota > Gemmatimonadetes > Longimicrobiales > Gaopeijiaceae > SZUA-318. The sequence continues at coordinate 57,839 of QJYK01000099.1, forward strand.
GAGAACAATCCGGTCCGCCATCGGTTCATGGAGAGCCTGCGCCAGTCCTTCCAGGGGCTGTGGAACGAGACGGATCGCCTCACGCTGGTCGTGGAGGAGGACCGGATCCGGCTCGGCGACGAGGACGTGTACCAGTCGGACAGCCGCTCGGAGTCCCTGGCGTTCCTGTTCTACAAAGACGGTGTGCGTGAGATCACCTTCCTGCCCGGCATCGAGTCCGGCGAGCTGGAGAAGTTCCTGGGAGTGCTCCAGAGCGCGCGCAAGCTCGTCCCGGAGGGCGATGATCTCCTGACGGTCCTCTGGGACCGCGACCTGCAATTCTTCGCCTACAAGTACGTGGACTTCCTCGCCGAAGGCGTGGACCTCCCGGTCCCCGGCGACGGGGCCACGCGGGAAGCGCTCCAGGGAGTCCTCCACGGAGAGCTGCCCGAGGGAGCCGAAGAGGAGGGAGCCGAGACCCGGGCCGAGGGCGATGGGGGTGATCCGGCCGCGAGATCGGTCCGTCAGGACGATTTCAATCCGACCCTCTACGCGCTGGACGCCCGGGAGATGGATCTTCTGCGGCGCGAGCTCCACAAGGAGGTCTATCGCGACCTCCGTGGGGACGTGCTGTCGGCGCTCTTCGACCGGCTGGAAGAGGCCGACAAGCCCGGGAGGCAGAGCGAGATCCTGCAGATTCTGGGCACGCTCCTGCCGACCTTCCTCAGCCGCGGGGGCCTCACGGCGGCCACCCGCGTCCTCGAGGAGCTCCGCGGCCTCGAGGCGCGACCCGACATCTTCGACGACGAGCGGAGGGCGCTGTCACGCTCGCTCCTGGACGCGGTCAGCTCGCCCCAAGCCATCGACGAGCTCATCCAGTCGCTCTACGACGGCTCGATCCGTGCCTCACCGCAGCAGCTGTCCGCCTTCCTTCGGTTTCTTCGCTCGGCGGCCATCTCTCCGCTCCTGCGCGCGGCGGAGACGGTGGACCACAAGGAGCTTCAGGCCGTGCTCCGTGCCGCGGTGCATGGGATCGCGCAGCGGAACCGAGCGGCGGTCGTGCGCCTGCTCGAGGAGCCCGATCCGATCATCGCGGCCGGCGCCGCCCGTCTGGCAGGCGCGATCCAGATCACTGAGGCGGGCCCGGCCCTGGCGGGGCTGCTGGCCCACCCCGATCCCGCCGTGCGGCTCGCGGCGGTGGAGGCGGCCCAGAGCCTGAAGGCGTCCACCGCTGCGGGTGCGCTCACACACACGCTGGACGACCCGGAACGGGATGTCCGTGTCGCCGCGGCAAAGGCCCTCGGGACCCTGAAGTACGCTCCGGCTGCCAGACAGCTCCAGGACATCCTCGGGGCCAAGGAGATCCGCGAGGCCGACATCTCCGAGAAGCTCGCCTTCTTCGAGGCGTTCGCGCGCATCGGCGGCGAGGGGTCGGTGCAGTTCCTCGACAGGATGCTGCATTCCAGGGGGTTCTTCGGCAAGAAGGAGCCGTCCGAGATGCGGGCTGCCGCCGCCCTCGCCTTGGGCAGGACGCGTCTCCCGGCAGCCCGCGCCTCGCTCCAGAAGGCGAGTCGAGACGAAGACCCCGTGGTGCGCACGGCCGCGAACCGTGCGCTGCGGAGCGAGGAGTGATCCCGTGACGGACGGCTCGAAGGGGCTCAACTATCAGGAGGAGGGTCGGAGGGTCCTGACGGCTTTCTACGGCGCCCTGAATTCGCTGCGCCTCTACCCTCTCGAAAACGATGCCGTACAGCAGGCGCTCGACGAGCTGCATGCGCTGGTCACGCGGATTCTCACGATCGAAGGCGATGTCGAGATCCGCATCGTGGGGGACTTCTTCTTTCTGAACGAGACCCGTCTCCGGCTCGATCTCTCGAACTTCGCGACGTTCGGCTCGTTCTCCCGGGCCCTTCAGGACCACGGAATCGGCGCCGTGGAGATTCGCGCGGGCGTGCAGCGCTCAGAGTGGGCACCGTTCGTGTCCATCCTCCTCCGCAAGCCGCATGCGGAGGACCCGTTCGAGGCGTTCATGGACCGGCTTGCGGCGGCGCCGGTCCAGCACATCGAGCTACGCCCCGAGAAGGACGTTCAGGAGCCGGAGAAGGACGAGGAGGCGCTGCTCGCGGCCAAGCGCACGTACGCGCAGTCGGTACAGGTGGCGAAGGAGGTGCTGGGGGACGTTCGGCTGGGCAAGGCCGTGAACGTACGAAAGGTCAAGCGGTCGGTGCAGGGGATCGTCGACCAGGTGCTGTCCAACGAATCGTCGATGATCACCATGACGACGTTGCGGGACTTCGACGAATACACGTTCACCCACTGCGTGAACGTCTGCATCTTCAGCGTCGTGATGGGACAGCGCCTGGGGCTCGACAAGCACCAGCTGTACGAGCTGGGGCTGGGAGCGCTCTTCCACGACATCGGCAAGCAGCTGGTCTCCCGCGACATCATCAACAAGCCTGGAGGCCTGACCGACGACGAGTGGGTGGAGCTCAAGGAGCACACCACGGAAGGCTTGCTCCAGCTGTTCCGTCTACACGGATTCGTGGACGTGCCGTACCGGCAGATGCTCATGGCCTACGAGCACCACATGAAGATCGACCTGACCGGCTACCCGCAGAACACCCGGCCGCGCGAGCTCTCCCTCTTCTCCCGCGTCGTGGCGGTCGCGGACGCGTTCGACGCGGCGACCTCGGTGCGCAGCTACCAATACAACCCCTGGCCGCCCGACGCGGTGCTGCGTGAGATGCGTGACAACCCCAAACGCGGCTTCGACCCGCTCCTCGTGAAGGCGCTGATCACGGCGACCGGTGTCTACCCGATCGGGACTCTGGTCATCCTCGACTCCCACGAGATGGCGGTGGTGTCGGACGTGAACAAGGACCCCAACCTCCTCCACCGTCCCAGGGTCAAGATCATCTCCGATCCCCTGGGTGTCCCCCTGGTCGAGCCCATTACCCTGGACCTGGCGCGCGACGATCCGGCCACGGGCAGGCCGGCCCGCACGATCATCAAGACGACGGACCCGCAGAAGTACGGGATCCAGGTGAGCGACTATCTGACGTGACGGCCTCCACCATCTCCGAGGCCTTCGCGCTCCGGGCCGATCGCGGTCAGGCGGCTCTGGTGCCGTATGTCACCGCCGGGCACCCCGACTCCCGGACGACAGTCGATCTGCTGTCGGCGCTCGCTCGAGCCGGTGCGGACGTGCTCGAGCTCGGGGTTCCGTTTTCCGACCCTCTGGCGGACGGGCCGACCATCCAACGCTCCTCCTTCAGGTCTCTCGCGTCCGGCACGACCGTGCATTCGGTGCTCGAGGATCTGGCGGCGTTCCGAAGCCAGGCGGGCACGCCGGTCGTGTTGTTCACGTATCTGAACCCCGTCCTGCGTTATGGGGTCGACCGATTCCTGTCCGATGCGCGGGTGGCCGGGGCGCAAGGCCTCTTGATCACCGACCTACCCACCGGTGCAGACCCGACCCTCGAGGAGCGGATCCGGGCGTCCGGCCTCGAGCTCGTCCGTCTGCTGGCCCCGACGACCCCGCCCGCCCGCGTGCCGTTGGTGGCGACTTCGGGATCAGGCTTTCTCTACTACATCTCGCGG
>QJYK01000036.1 GCA_003248075.1 Gemmatimonadota bacterium
GGGAGCTCGTCGAGCGCTTCCTGGATGGAGTGTCGGAAGGAGAAGGGGTCCGGGCGTGAGGGACGAAACGGTCGCCCGCAGCTACGCCGACACCCTCTTCGCGTTGGCCGAGCGCCACGAAGGGATCGAGACGTTCGGGGACGGCATAGAGACCGTCGCTCGCCTTCTCGAGGAGAACCCGCGTTTCCGACTGTTCCTGGAGACTCCGCGTATCGCGGACGCGGACAAGAAGGCAGTGATACGCAAGGCGTTCGCCGCGGAGCTGCCCCGCAGCCTGGTGAGCTTCCTGCTCATCACGGTCGACAAGCGTCGACAGCGGCTGCTTCGCGAGATCGCACGGGAGTACCAGGCGTTGCTCGACGAGCACGCCGGGCGGGCCCACGTGGAGGTGACCGTGGCCCGTCCTGTGGACGACTCGACCCTTGAGATGCTGACCCGACGGCTTACCGCGTTGTTGGGCAAACAGGCGATCCCTCACCTGCGGGTGAAGCCCGAGCTCCTCGGCGGTGTCGTCGTACGAACTGGTGACACGATCTATGACGGCTCCGTCCGGCGCAGCCTCGAAGGGATGCGTCGGCAGCTTCTTCGCGCCGAGCTTCCGGCGGGGTTCGAAGGATGAGCGACCTCAAACCACTCAGCACCTAGAGAACGATGGCCAACGAATCGCAGCTGCGCGCGAGCGAGATCAAGGGCGTCCTCCTCAGCGAGATCGAGCGTTACGAGGAGGATCTGCATGCCGAAGAGGTCGGCGAGGTCCTCGAAGTCAAAGACGGGATCGCCCGTATCTACGGTCTCACCAAGGCGATGGCCTCCGAGATGCTCGAGATCTCCTCGAGCGACTCGGGTGGGTCGGTCACGGCCCTGGCGCTCAACCTCGAAGAGGACAACATCGGTGCGGTCATCCTGGGTGAGTGGACCCACCTCCACGAGGGCGACCAGGTTCGACGCACCGGGCGCGTCCTCGAGGTCCCCGTCGGCCATGGCTACGTGGGCAGGGTCGTCGACCCGCTCGGGAACCCGATGGACGGGAAGGGCGCCGTGGACGGGATCGAGGGGTCCCGACAGATCGACGTGGTCGCGCCGGGCATCGTTCTCCGGCAGCCCGTGAAGGAGCCCCTGCAGACCGGCGTGAAGGCCATCGACTCGATGATCCCGATCGGTCGCGGTCAGCGCGAGTTGATCATCGGGGACCGCGGGACCGGCAAGACCGCGATCGCCGTGGATACGATCATCAACCAGAAGGGCAACGACGTCATCTGCATCTACTGCGCCGTTGGTCAGCGTGCGGGCAAGGTACGGAGCGTGGTCGAGACCTTCGCCGAGCACGGGGCGATGGACTACACCATCGTGGTGGCGGCCAACGCGTCCGACCCCGCACCCATGCAGTACATCGCGCCCTACGCCGCGTGTGCGCTCGCCGAGCACTTCATGTGGCAGGGCAAGCACACGCTGGTCGTGTACGACGACCTCTCCAAGCAGGCGCAGGCCTATCGGCAGCTGTCTCTCGTCCTTCGTCGGCCCCCCGGTCGGGAGGCGTACCCGGGCGATGTGTTCTACCTGCATTCCCGCCTGCTGGAGCGGGCCGCCAAGCTGGCCGACGATCAGGGAGGCGGTTCGCTGACGGCACTCCCGATCATCGAGACCCAGGGCGGTGACGTGTCGGCCTACATTCCGACCAACGTCATTTCGATCACGGACGGTCAGATCTTCCTCGAGCCCGACCTGTTCTTCTCGGGCGTCCGTCCGGCCGTGAACGTCGGTATCTCCGTGTCCAGGGTCGGCGGCAACGCACAGATCAAGGCGATGAAGAAGGTCGCCGGGCGCCTGCGCCTGGATCTCGCTCAGTTCCGCGAGCTGGAGGCCTTTGCACAGTTCGGATCGGACCTGGACGCCGCGACGCTGCGCCAGCTGGCCCGCGGGTCGAGGACCGTAGAGATCCTGAAGCAGCCCCAGTACCAGCCCATGGCGGTCGCGAACCAGGTGTGTGTGATCTACGCGGTGACCAACGGGTATCTGGACGAGGTTCCGGTGGAACGGGTCCGCGTCTGGGAGCGCGGATTCCACGAGCACCTGTCCTCGCACGACCCACATATCCTGGCCGGGATTCGCGAGGGCAAGGAGCTCACGAAGGAAATCGAAGAGGGCCTCGTCGCGGCCATCAAGGCCTACAACGAGGCATTCTCGGCGAAGGAAGCCGCCGTCCCGGCGACGGTCTGACCTTCCGAGACCAGTTCACCCGAGCCAGGACGCGGAACCGTGGCGGGCGCCAGAGAGGTCAAGCGGCGGATCAAGTCGGTGGAGAATACGCGCCAGATCACGCGCACGATGGAGCTGGTAGCGACATCCAAGCTCAAGCGCGCAACTGACCGCGTATACGCTGCTCGGCCGTACTCTGCGGCGCTGCGGGACATCGTTGTTAGTCTCTATTCACCGGTGCTCGCGGAGCGATACCCGATACTCCGCCAACCCGGTGAGATCAGACGCGCCGCCGTGCTGCTCCTCACCGCAAACCGCGGCCTCGCCGGGGCCTTCAACGCAAATCTGATCAAAGAGGCCCGGGGCCTGCTCGAGGATCTCAGGTCCAAGGGCGTCGAGCCCGAGCTCCACATCGCCGGGAAGAAGGGCCTTGCGTACTTCCGCTTCCGCGGCGAGCCGGTGGCGTCGGGGCGGATGGACATCGGCGACAATCCTTCCGTGGAGGACGCCGAGGCGCTGGTTGGTCCGCTTCGGGCGCTGTTCGAGTCGGGGCGCGTCGACGCGGTGTACGTGGTCAGCTCGGAGTTCCGCTCCGCGATGTCCACGCCTCCGCGGGTTCGGGAGCTGTTGCCGATCCGGGGCGCGGAAGCCCGCGGGTCGGCGGATGCCTTCATCATGTCGCCGCCGGGCGACATGATCCTCGAGCGCATCCTGCCGCTCTACGTCCGCAACGCGGTCTACACGGCGCTCGTGGAGAACGCCGCTGCGTTCCAGGGTGCCCAGCGGACCGCCATGAAGAACGCGACGGACAACGCAGGGGAGATGTTGGAGCACCTGACCCGGACCTACAACCGAGCCCGTCAGGCCCAGATCACGCAGGAGATCGCGGAGATTGTCGGCGGTGCGGCCGGCCTCGAGTGAGGGTCGGCACTCCGGACTTCGAACACAGGGATATCATGGCTGAGCAGAATACTGGAAGGGTGGTGCAGGTCATCGGACCCGTGCTCGACGTCGCGTTCGACCCGGAGCACCTGCCCGAGATCTACAACGCGCTGCACATCACCGGGCGCACCGAGGCCGGGCAGGAGATCGATCTGGTGGCCGAGGTGCAGCAGCACATCGGGCGTGGTCAGGTGCGCGCGGTCTCGATGTCGTCGTCAGACGGCGTAACCCGGGGCATGGAGGTCGTGGACACCGGTCGCGCGATCGCCGTCCCTGTGGGCGAGGCAGCGCTGGGCCGAATCCTCAACGTGCTGGGTGAACCCGTGGACCAGCTGGGTCCGGTGGGGGGTGAGGGCGCGGAGTTGGAGCGATGGCCGATCCATCGCGAGGCGCCGAAGTTCGACCAGCTCGAGCCGAAGACCGAGATCTTCGAGACCGGCATCAAGGTCGTCGATCTGCTGGCGCCCTACGTGAAGGGCGGAAAGACCGGCCTGTTCGGAGGCGCCGGTGTCGGCAAGACCGTGATCATCCAGGAGCTCATCAACAACATTGCCATGGAGCACGGAGGCCGCTCCGTGTTCTGCGGGGTCGGTGAGCGTACCCGTGAGGGGAACGACCTCTGGCTCGAGTTCAAGGAGGCGGGTGTCCTCGGGTCGACCGCGTTGGTCTACGGGCAGATGAACGAGCCGCCCGGCGCCCGTCTGCGGGTTGGTCTCAGCGGACTCACGATCGCCGAGTATTTCCGCGATGTCGAGGGTCAGGACGTACTGCTGTTCGTCGACAACATCTTCCGATTCACCCAGGCGGGCTCCGAGGTTTCGGCCCTGCTCGGGCGCATGCCGTCGGCGGTGGGCTACCAGCCGACGCTGGGGACGGAGATGGGCGAGCTTCAGGAGAGGATCACCTCGACTCGGCACGGGTCCATCACCTCGGTGCAGGCGATCTACGTGCCTGCCGACGATCTCACCGACCCGGCCCCGGCCACCGCGTTCACGCACCTCGACGCCACGACGGTGCTGGCCCGGTCCATTGCCGAGCTCGGGATCTACCCTGCGGTCGACCCGCTCGATTCGACGTCCAGGATCATGGATCCGCAGTTCATCGGTGAGCGACACTACCGGGTGGCGACCCGGGTGCAGGAGATCCTCCAGCGCTACAAGGACCTCCAGGACATCATCGCCATCCTCGGGATGGACGAGCTGACCGAGGAGGACAAGATCATCGTCGCCCGCGCGCGGCGGATCCAACGGTTCCTCTCTCAGCCGTTCCACGTCGCCGAGGCCTTCACCAACATCCCGGGAAAGTACGTCAAGCTCGAGGACACGATCGAGTCGTTCGAGCGGGTCGCCGCCGGAGAGCTCGACCACCTGCCGGAGCAGGCGTTCTACATGAAGGGCGGGATCGACGACGTCATCGCCGCGGGCGAGCAGCTCGCCGCCGAGGGTTGAAATGGCCGAGCGAGCGCTGCACGTCCGGGTCGTGTCCCCAGGCCGCGTCGTTCACGACGGGGATGCGTCGGCGCTGGTCGTGCCGGCGTGGGATGGCAAGCTCGGTGTCCTTCCCGGGCATGCGCCGTTCCTGGGGCTCCTCGGTGCGGGCGAGTTCGTGGTGGACGCTCCCGGAGGAGGAAGCCGCCACTTTCACGTGGCGGGCGGTGTTTTCAAGATCGAGAAGGACGAGGTCACCGTCCTGACGGAATATGCGGGAGAGGTGCCTCCGGAGGAGATTCCGCCGGAGGCCGTGATCCATCCCGAAGAGGTGTCGGCGGTCGCGGGCAACCCACTCGTCTGACAGCGATCGAGCGCCCTGGTTCGCAGGGGGGGGACAGGGGGGCACGGGTCCCAGCCTCGAGCCCTTCGGGAAGAGCGTTGCCGTGAGAATCGACCTCCACATCCATACGACCGCATCGGACGGCGCCTGGACCCCCGAGGCAGTCGTGGGCGGAGCCATCCGGGGCGGGCTCGACATCATCGCGGTCACCGATCACGACACGGTGGCCGCCGTTCGCTCCGCACAGCGATCCGCCTCGGAGCTCGGCCTCTCGATCCTGACCGGCATCGAGGTGAGCTCGACCCACGAAGGTCGCGACGTGCACATCCTCGGATACGGCCTCGATCTGGGCGACCCGGCGCTCGTCGGTTACTGCGCCAGGGCGTCGACCGGACGGGCGGATCGTATGCGGGAGATGCTCTCGAGGCTTGCGAATCTCGGGATCCAGGTCGACTTCAGCGAGGTCGTCGAGGCGGCCGGGCCCGACTTCGTCAACATCGGTCGTCCCCACCTCGCGCGTGTTCTGGTCGCCCGAGGCTTCGCCTCGTCGATTCCCAACGCCTTCGACACACTGATCGGGGACGGTCTGCCGGCCTTTGTGCCCACAGGTCTGTTGTCGCCCCTGGGAGCCGTGGATCTCATCCGTGCCGCCGGCGGCCTCCCGATCTGGGCGCACCCTCCGGCGAGCTTGCTCGACGGGTTGCTCCCACCGTTGGTGTCCCACGGGCTCCGAGGGTTGGAGGCGTATCGGCCGGGCCACTCGAGCGGTGACGTCTCGCGGCTGGAGGAGCTCTGCCACAGCCAGGGCCTGGTGGCGACCGGAGGATCGGACTGGCACACCCCGGATGCGGGAAGCGTCCTGGGTGATTTCGCCGTCTCCTCCGAGCAGGTGGGGGCGTTCCTGGACGAGGTGGGGCCACCGCCGACCTAGCACGTCGCCGCGGGCACGTTCGACGCTTCGGACGCCTTCTTTCAGGCGTTGACCCTGCCACCGCGTTCGTCTAATTTTCAGCGCTCCGCAGGGTCCATGAGGCCGTCGCGTGCCCAGCGTTCCTGGACGACGGTCGGATCGGCGGAAGCCCTTCAGCTTTTTGACAATTGAGGTCGAGAGAGAAGTGAGCCTTAGGTGAGGCTTCTGCTCCAATGCGCGAAGGTCTGCGCTGTCCGGGGGTGGGAGCCGCTGCCAAGAAGTGGAGTGACGGCTTTGTGGTGTGACTGGTGGAGAGCGAT
>QJYK01000189.1 GCA_003248075.1 Gemmatimonadota bacterium
GATGGTCCGCTTCGTCCAGCGGGGGATCGCGGGTTTCGATGACGCACAGAAGGAGCAGCTTGCCAAGGTGATCAAGGCGCTCTCGTTCGAGGCCCGGCTTCCGCGGCAGGCGCAAATCGACGATGCGGAGTACCCCGAGATCGAAGAGGGGCGTGACGCCATGGCCTCGGAGTCCATCGACTGCGTTCGCTGTCACGTCTTCCGGGGGGACTCGGAGGAGGACGCAGGTCCCCACCTGGACGGGTGGGCGTCCCGTACCTGGATGCTGGGGTTGCTCAGGAACCCGGCGCACCCGGATTACTACGGCGAGGACAACGACCGGATGCCGGCGTTCGGGGAGGAGGAGATCCTCACCCCGGAGGAGATGGGTCTCGTGGTGGATTGGCTGCGCGAGGACTGGTATGGTGCTCCGGGACGGACCCCTGGGGAGGTGCCCCCTTGAGCGACGCCGGATCGACGCGACCCCGCCTCGACGTCACGGAGCGGCCGCCGCTGCGTCAGTGGCCGGCGCTGAGCCTCCAACATCTCTTCGCCATGTTCGGCGCCACGGTGCTGGTGCCGCTCCTCACCGGGTTCTCTCCCGCGGTGGCGCTCTTCACCGCCGGGACCGGGACACTGATCTACATGGCGGTGACGGGCTTCCGCGTGCCGGTGTTCCTGGGCTCGTCCTTCGCCTTCATCGCGCCCGTGGTCGCCGCCCGTCAGCTGGCCGGCCCCGACGGTGCCATGCAGGGCGCCTTCGTGGCCGGCCTGGTGTATCTGCTGGTCGCTGCGTTGATCGCTCGCCTCGGCGTGCGCTGGCTCCTCAACCTCCTGCCCCCCCTCGTGGTCGGGCCGGTCATCATCGTCATCGGGTTGGGGCTGGCCCCGGTGGCCATCGAGATGGCCACGCGAGGAGGAGGATCGGACTACTCCCTGGCCAACCTCGGGGTGGCCCTCTTCACGCTGGCCGTCCTGATCGTGTTCGCGCTGGTCCTGCGCGGGTTCCTGTCGGCGTTGCCCGTGCTCATGGCGGTGCTCCTGGGCTACGGGCTCGCCGCCGCCCTCGGGATGGTCGACTTCGCACCGGTGAGGGAGGCCGCGATCCTCTCCAGTCCCGATTTCACCTGGTTCGTCTCCTCGTTGCGCGGAGGAGTGCGCTGGGACGTGATCCTGCTGGTCGCGCCGGTCGCGCTCGTGACCATGTGCGAGCACGTGGGGGACCAGGTCGTGGTCTCGCGCGTGACGGGACGCAACTTCCTCGCGGACCCGGGTCTGCACCGGACCCTGGCCGGGGACGGCCTTGCCACCTCGTTCGCGGCACTGTTCGGGGGCCCTCCCAACACGACGTACGGCGAGAACATCGGTGTCCTCGCGATCACGCGGGTCTTCTCCATCCACGTCGTGGCAGGCGCTGCGGCGCTGGCCGTAGGGCTGGCCTTCCTGGGCAAGGTGGCCGCACTGGTCGCGAGCATCCCGCCCCCGGTGCTCGGAGGGGTGTCCATCGCGCTCTTCGGATCCATCGCGGCGAGCGGCGTCCGGACGCTCGTCGAAGGGCGGGTCGATCTGTCCGAGAAGCGAAACCTCCTGATCGCCTCCGTCATCCTGGTGCTGGGTGTCGGTGGCGCCACGGTGAACGTGGGTACCCACTGGCAGCTGTCCCCGATGGCGCTCGCGGCGATCTGTGGGGTCGTGCTGCATGCCGTGGTGCCGGGGCGCGAGCTCGCGGGCCGTCCGGAGGACATCCTGGGGGCTTCGGCGTCCTGAGCGAGCCCGTCTCAGCGCCCCAACCGACCCATATTTTCGAGCACCTGGAGCGCGAACGCCCGGTACGGATCGCCGTCCGGCCGATCCGCGGCGGCGTCCAGCGAAGCGCGCAGGATGCGCTCGGCGTCGTCCAGCCGGCCGGCGAGGGAGAGGCAGCTTCCGTGGGCGTTGAGGGCGCGCAGGAAGGCATCCGACGCGCGCGCACCCTCCGTGGGCCGAAGCAGCTCGACCGCCTCGGACAGCGCACGGTCGGACGCCTCGTGGGCACCGGAGCGGCAGTACGTGATCCCGAGGCTGACCACGTCCCCCATGTATCCCCCGTCGCGTGGCCACGTCGCACGGGTGATGGGCGTGGCGTGCTCGAAGCGCTCCCTCGCCTCGTCGACGGCGCCCGTCCTCAGCAGGAGTCGGGCCAGGTTCGACTCGACGGCCGCGGCGTTTGGGTGGTCCGGTCCGAAGGACGTGGCGTACGCCGTGAGCGCGGCGCGATACTGGTCCTCGGCCTCCGCGAGGGCGCCCGTCTGCTCGAGCGCGATCGCGAGGGCATTGCGGGCCTCGCCCACCACGAAGTGGTCCGGGCCGAACGCGTCCACCCTCATCGAAAGGGCTTCGCGGTAGGAGTCGATCGCTTCCGACCAGCGCCTGCTCGCACGCATGAGGTCGCCGCGAACCTTGATGGCACCGGCGATGAGGGGATGGCCGGGCGCCATCGTGCGACGCCGTACCTCGAGCGCCTCCGAGATCGCCGCCTCGGCGCCCGCGAAGTCCCCGGCGTCCACGAGCGCACTCGCGAGCGCCTCGAGGCTCGTGGCCAGGCGAGCGTCGCCCGACGAAGTACGCCGGCGCAGCTCGACCGACGCCCGGAGCAGGGCGGATGCCGAATCGGGATCACCTCGCGCGGAGCGGAGCTCACCGAGGTTGTTCAGGGTGGCAGCCAGCGCCGACTCCTCCATGGGGAGGTGACGGTACGTCGTGACAGCCTCCTCCAGGAGCGGCTCGGCCTTGTCGAGATCGCCGCGGATCTGCCAGGCGACACCGACATTGGCCAGGCCCTTGGCCCACTCCTGCGTGCCCGGTCGCTCGTACAGCCGCAGCTCTTCCGCGGAGCCTGGAAGCAAGGAGTCCAACGCGACGAAGTCCGCGGTGTACGCGCGATAGACCATCAGCAATCTCCGGGAGCGCCCCCCGGCTACCGGGTCCGGGTCGGCCACACCGAGTCGCCGACGTAGCGCCTCCTCCTGCATCGCCGCGGCGCGCGCGAACAGGCCGAGCCCATCGAAGGCCCCGGCGATCGCTTCGAGGAGCGTCGCCTGGACGAGGGGCTGGCCAGCCGGCTCATGAAGGGCCCGCTCGGCGCCTCGCGCGAGAACCGCGCTCACGCGCAGGGTGTCGGCGGGCGAGAAGCGGGGGTCGGCCGTCTGGAACAGATCGACCAGGAACTCGACGACCTGCTGCGCCCGGTCGCGCTCGATCGCGGTGGCGCGGGCCTGCCGATCGACACCGATGGCGAACCCGAGGAGGGCCAGGAACGCGCCCGCGACGGCCACGGTCGCACCGACGTGGCGGCGCAGGAATCTGCCGCTCCGATAGGCCAGGGTATCGGGCCGTGCCAGCACCGGCCTGCGGTCGAGGTGACGACGGAGGTCGTCCGCCAACTCCCCCGCGGATCCGTAGCGGTGGCCCGGCTCCGGGCGAAGCGCCTTGAGGACGATCGCGTCGAGGTCGCCGGCGAGCTCTCGGCGCAGCCGGTCCGGGGTCGTCGACCTCGACTCCCATGGGGTCGGATCGCCTCCGGTCTCGATGACGCGCCGTGAGGGTGGGACGATCGCGTCGGTCTCCGCGCCGGCGCGCGCGGCGACGAGCTCCTTACCCTGGTCGCGGAACGGGTGTCGACCCGCTACGAGTAGATACAGCAGGACACCCAGCTGGAACACGTCGCTGGCGGTCGTGAGGGGCCGGCCCATCATCTGCTCCGGCGATGCGTAGCCCGGGGTGAAGAGGCGGCTACCGTCGAGCGTCTGGCCACCGGTCCGGGCGTCCAGTCCTTCCATCAGGAGCTTGGCGATGCCGAAATCGAGGAGCTTCGGCACGCCCTCCGCGGTGACGAGGATGTTCGACGGCTTCAGGTCGCGGTGGACGATCAGGCTCCGGTGCGCGTGCTCCACCGCCGCACAGACGTTCAGGAAGAGGCGGAGGCGCTGCTTGGTCCCAAGCCGGTGCTCGTCGCAGTGTGCATCGATCGGCGTCCCGTCGACGCGCTCCATGACGAAGTAGGGTCGCCCGGAGGCGCTCACGCCGCCATCGAGAAGCTTGGCGATGTTCGGATGGGACAGCTCGGCCAAGATCTGACGCTCCGAGGTGAAGCGCGCTTCGGTCCCCTCGTCGGCGAGCTCGGCTGCCAGGACCTTGAGGGCACCCTCCTGCTGGAACTGTCCGTCCGCCCGACGCACGTGGTAGACGACGCCCATCCCTCCGCGGCCCAACTCTCCGATCACCTCCCAGGCGCCGAATCGAGCACCCGCGGCGCTCGAGGCGGCCAGCTCCTCCCGCTCGTCCTGATCGTCCGCCAGGGCGTCGAACGGACTCGACCCGTCGTGCGCCGCGAGGAGGGACAGGACCTCGGTGGCGGCGTGGGCGTCGGGCGCGTGCGCATGCACCCACGCGGCGCGGTCATCGGCGTCCCGGTCCAGCGCGGCCAGGAACAGCTCCTGAATGACGTCCCAGTCCGGGCTCGTCATGGCGTCTGCCCGAGCTCCCGGATGAGCCAGGCCCGGGCCATCGTCCAATCGCGCTTCACGGTCGCCGGAGAGACGCCCATCGCGGCCGCCGTGTCTCGGACGCCCATGCCGCCGAAGACCCGGCACTCGACGACGCGGCTCTGCCGCGGGCTCACGGCCTCGAGACGATCCAACGTCCGGTCCACCCACAGGATGTCGTCCGGGCGTGTCCTCGCTACCGTGACCACGTCGTCGATGGGAAGATGGGGCGCACCGCCTCCGCGCTTGTTGGCGACCCGCTTGCGCGCGTGATCCACGAGAACGCGGCGCATCGCCTGCGCGCACACCGAGAAGAAATGTGCGCGGTCCTTCCAGGTCAGCCGGTCCACCCGGGCGAGCTTCAGGTAGGCCTCGTGTACCAGCGCGGTGGTGTCGAGCGTATGCGGGTCGCCCTCCCGCTTCAGCTCACGGCGAGCCAGCGTCCGGAGATGCTCGTAGACTGCGGGGAGAAGCGCGTCGAGCACGGACCGGTCGCCGCCGCTCAGCGCGGTGAGCATCAGGGTCACGTCGCTCGGTGCAGCGGCCATGTGCCATTGCCCCTGGGGACGTCGGGGGGCGGGTACGCGGGGTCTCATCAACCGGGATGGTGAAGATGCATCCCCACGCGGTGGCCAGCCAGCCTCGCGACTCATCGTGAGCCCACCCGGGGCGCTTTCGCGCGTGTTCATCCAGAAGGCCGGTCTGCCGGCCTGTCCCGTGGTCGGAGGATGCGCACATGAAGGGCCGTGATCGGATCGGACGCCCGAGGTACCGGAGGGGCACGGTGGCGCTGATGGTGGTCACGGCGGCCTGCGGGGGGGACTCGTGCAGCACCCCTGTGGGTCCGGTCACGGTCATCGATGACAATGTCCATATACGAGTGTTCATGACGGGCGACGGGGACGGCGAGGTGGAGGTCACCGACAGCGCGTCCTGGAGCTGCGTATTGACTGCCGGGAGCATCACGCAGATATCCACGACCGGAAGTTCCACGGCTCAGAGCGACCGCTGCTCGAGGTCGTTCTACGATGCGGGGGCCGGCTTGGTCCGGTTCTTTGCCACTGCGACCGGCGGCAGCGTGTTCGGAGGCTGGAGCACCTCGTGCTCAGGTACCGCACCGGACTGCACGGTGATGTGGACCTTCGGCTCGGGCGGGGCGGACATCTCGGTCGGTGCCGAATTCCTGTTTGCCCCGTCCGCGGTGACCGTCCAGGTCGTGAGTCCGGAGGTGACCCAAGGCCTGACCACACAGGCGACCGCTGCTTCCACGGCCAGCCGGACGCTTCAAGACGTCCAATACACTTGGACGTCCAGCAACCCATCGGTGGCGTCGGTCACCGGGTCGGGCGCGCAAGCCACGGTCACCGGGCTCAGTCCCGGCACGACGGAGATCTCGGCGACCGCCCGTGGCGTCACGAGCAACGCGGTCACGGTGACCGTGTCGCCGGGCGTCCAGTCGGCCAATGGCTTCCTCGAGGGCGTCGTCTACGACGTGGACCGCACCACGCCTCTGGACAGCGTGTTCATCTCCGGAGGCCCGGTGACGGGGTCGCAGGGTGACGCGCTGCGGGGAA
>QJYK01000118.1 GCA_003248075.1 Gemmatimonadota bacterium
AAGGGTGCGATGCGGTCGAGTGCCACCATGTCGCGGATCGTCGGATCCTCGACGATCTCCCACTGCGTTCCGGGCTCGGTCGCGTCCCCGCCGGGGTAGGCCATCGCTGCCGGGGCGTCGTCCCGTGCGCCGGCCGTGCCCGCCGCGAGCGAGACACCGGCAACGAGCACGCAGATGCACCCCTGCAGGGAGCGGACCCTCACCTTCGGGCGGCCTCCTCGCTGAGCTCCCGGTGCTTGCGGATCACGTCGAAGCTGAGCACCAGCCATACGAGCACCAGGAACACGTTGAAGACGAAGTAGGAATCGGTCGCCAGATCGAGCAGCTGAACCCCTACCAGGGCCGTCACGGCCGCGAGCCCATCCCCGATGCGCGTCACCAGGGTATCGATCGTGGGCTTGCCCCGGTAGGTCATCGCTGCCGGGACGGGGAGCCACAGCACGTGCCGCGCGGTGTTGTTGATCGAGTAATCCGTCGCGTTCTCGGCGATCTTCATCAGCTTCACCACGGCCAGCACGGGAACGATCCACATCGCCGTGTACGAGACCAGGGAGATCATCGGCAGGAGGAGCAGGATCAGCCCGACGCCGCCGTACTTCAGCAGGCGAGAGGCAACGAAGGCCTGAAGCCCGAGCGCGCACAGGTTCACCCAGAAGAAGAAGTCTCCATAGAAGAGGGTCGTTCCGTCCCTGGTGTACTCGAGCGCCTCCCGCGACGCGGCCTCGAAGCCGTGCTGGCCCGCGTCCCGGGCCAGGGCCTCCTGCACCACCCGGAAGAGCAGGTTCTCCCCGTTGGTGTTCACCCAGTTCAGTAGGAGTGTGACTCCAGCGACCGCCAGGAGAAAGCGATTTCGGAGCACGAGATCGAGCGCCGAGCGGGCCGGCGGGGTGCCCTCCTCCAGCTCCGCCGCCGCGGGGCGCTCCCCGCCGCCGCCCTCGCGGGCGTCCACCTTGCGGGTCAGCAGGATCGAGAGCCCCAGGGGGAGGAGCGCTGCGAGGAGCAGGTGCTTGGTCGGCACGACGCCGGACTCGACCAGCCGCTCCGCCAGCCAGGCGCCCCCCGCGGCGCCCGCGGTGGCCCCGATCGCGATCATCGGCAGCAGCCGCCGGCCCCGGCCGTCGTCGTACAGGTCCGCCGCGAAGGCCCAGAACTGGGCCACGACGAAGACCCCGAACATCCCCACCCACAGGTAGAAGACGATCCCCGAAATGGGCAGATGCTCGAAGAAGATGCCGGGCTGGAGCGCCCAGAAGACCACCATGTTCGACATGCAGAAGAGGCTCGCGCGGCCGATCAGCGACGCCCTCGGCAGGCGCTGTGCGAGCCGGCCGTACCACGCGACGATGGGAATCAGCAGCAGGCTCTGCCCGAAGCTCGAGTAGGCCTTGACCTCCATCTTGGAGAGACCCGAGACGTCGGAGATCGCGATCCAGCCCTCCCGAAGCGGCTTCACGAAGTAATAGGCACACAGGATCAGGAAGACGTTCGCGAACATCAGCACGGCCGTGGAGCCTTCGCCGGGCCGCACGTCCGTGAAGAGCCGCAAGAAGCGCTCGAGCGGCGAGAGCCGCCCGGCGTCTCGGACCGGATTCGCCAGCTTCGCGTCCCCCCTCTGGCCATGTTATACCGTGAAGCCGCCCCGCGAGAGGGGCGCGGCGCGGGGACCGGCCGATGCACGCGTGGAATCTCGCCGATGCGCTCGACCTCATCTCCCGGGTCCGGGCGGACCACGAAGCGCTCGTGCAGGGCGACCGGCGCCTCACCTGGCGCGAGGTCGACCGGCGCGCGAGCAGCCTCGCGGCCTGGATGAAGGAGAGCGGGGCCACCC
>QJYK01000182.1 GCA_003248075.1 Gemmatimonadota bacterium
AACGCGCTGCTGCTCGCCGGGAACCTGGACCAGGCCCGCTCCCTCTTCGGGGAGATCGACGCCGAGAGCCCGGACAACCCGGTCGTCATCGGGGCCCTGGCGACCCTGGACCTCCGGCGCGGAAGACGCGCCGAGGCCGACGCGCTGGCCGAGCGCCTGCGGCTCGATCGGCGGCCCTACCAGTTCGGCCGGCCGGCGATGGCGCTGGCTCGGCTCTCTGCGGAGGAAGGAGAGCTGGAGTCGGCGGTGCGCTGGTTGGTGGAGGCGCGTCGCACGGGCCTGGCGCGTATTTACACCATCCACCAACAGCCCGAGTTCCGCGCCCTCGAGAGCTACGCGCCCTACAGGGAGCTCCTGGAGCCCATCGCGTCCCGCGCGCCGTCGGGGTGACGGCGATCCTCGCGGCGGGCGTGCCGCCTCCAGCGTCCCGGCGACTCGCCGGTCCATCTACGGAAGGCTCGGTGGAAGCTGCTCTGGTCGCTGAAGCCGAGCAGGAACGCCACCTCGGAGATGGACACCGACGGGTCGGTGAGGTACTCGGCCGCGAGTTGGCCGGCGACCGCCTCGGAGACTTCCCTGAAGGTGGTGCCCGTTGCGACCAGCTTGCGCTGGAGCGTGCGCACGCTCACGTGCAGGGCACGCGCGACGTCCGCGGCGGATCGCGCCTCGGGCAGGGCGGCCGCGATCGCCCGCTGTACCTCGGCCCTGAATCCGGAGGCCTCCCTGGGCATCCGTTGGGCGAGGATCCGGGCATGGTCCTCCAGCAGATGCGCGAGCGCCTCGTCGGCGTCGACCGTCGGCGCCCGCCACCCATCGTCGGAGAAGCACAGCCGGTCGGCGGTGGCGCCGAAGTGGACCGGCGCACGAAAGAGCTGCGTGTATGCAGATGAGCTCTCCGGCTCGGACTGGCGCAGCTCGACACGAAGCACACTCAGGTCCGGCTGGATGCGCATGCGAATGCGGCTCACCAGCGCCGCGAAGACGTAGTCCACGTACACTGGAGGAACGGGGCGACCGTCCGCCATCAGCAGGCGGAGGCGATGCTCCTCACGGTCTTCGTCGATGGTGAGGCTGACCGCCTCGGCGACCAGGCCGAAGAAGCGGGCGAAACGACGGACCCCGTCGCCGACGGTGGCCGAGGCCGCGACGAGGTAGTCGATGACCCGGTAGGCGCCGAACGGGAGGCATGTGGGCGCCGAAAGCTGGAGGGTGGGGTCTCCGGTTCGTTGGCGCAGCGCGGTCCAGATCGCCAGGACCGTGGGACCGGGGATGCGAGCGTCCGGGTCCTCGAGCGACTCACGGGTGAGCCCCGCGTCCTCCAGCAGATCCGCGGTCCGGGCCCCGCGCGCTTCGGCGGCGCGAACCATGGCCAACGTGCTGGTCGCGGCGATGGACGGAGGTGCCTTCGCCATGGTGGTCAAGTGTCAGGAAGTCGGTGCGGCCCGTCAAGAAGATCCGCGGCGGCGTACGCCGGCCCGCGTGCCGGAACGGGCGCTACCGCCGGCGCCCGATCATCCTGCGATCCGCGAGCGGGAGCTCCCACTCCAACTCGTGGAGCGACGCGCGGTCGACCCGGCGGGTCACCGCGGGTCCCTGGAAGGTCACGTCCATCCGCCACGCCTCGTGCACCTCCGTGCCCACGCGCAGGGTGTCCACCCCGAGCACCGCCACGGACACGGGCACCGGGCCCCGGGTGATGTCGTACGTCGCGAGGGTGACCTCGTAGCCGACGGCGAGCGGCAGGTGATCCGCCACGAGCATCGCGACGCTGTAGTCGAAGAGGCCGGGCGGCACCTCGGTGTCGACCGTCGACTCGCGTCCGAGCGAGTCGACCACGATGCCCCGCATCCGACCGTTCGCAAAGACCACGTGGCGTCGACCGGAAGGGGTGACGTCACCGTGCCACATCGTCGCCAGCGATCCTTCGGCGAGGAGGATCGAATCCAGCGACAACATGGCTCCCGAGACGCCGAGGTTCTCCTGAACGACGAGGTAGCCCTCGGGGACCACGTCGACCGTCTGGACGTAGGTCACCACGTGGCGCTCGGTGCCGTCCCGAAGGACGTAGTTGTCGACGGTGTCCACACCGGCCGACAATGCGAGCGGCCGGTCACCGACCCGGACGGTGTCGGCAGCGGGGGTCGCCAGCAGCGCGAGGCACAGGGTCAGGGAAGCGAACATGTTGACTCCGGCACGAATGAGGGCTCGACTCGGGGGCCTGAGTACGGTTTCGGGTCGGCGAGGTTACGTGTCAAGCGAGAGGTCGAAGCGGAGGTGGGGGTCATGAGCGCATCCTCGTTCGCGGTCGTCGCGGACATCCATGGCAACGCGTGGGCCCTGGAAGCGGTTCTGGGCGATCTCGAGCGACGTGGGATCCGCGACGTCCTGAATCTCGGCGACTGCTGCTACGGGCCGCTCGATCCGGGGCGGACGATGGAGTTGCTCCGCGAGCGGGGCTGGCCGACCGTCCGGGGCAACCAGGACCGTGTGCTTCTGGAGGCGCCCGATCCTGGCGGCGTGAGCCCCACACTCGATTTCGTCCTCGGTGAGCTGGGCGGGCAGGGGGTCGACTGGCTGCGGAGCGCCACCGTGCCGACGGTCCTGCTCGGTGACGTCCTCGGCTGCCACGGCACTCCGGATCGCGACGACGTCTACCTGGCCGAGGTGGTCACTGCGGCGGGCGTGCGACTGAGAGATCCGGAGGAGCTCGACGAGGTTCTCGCGGGCACGGACGCGCACGGCGTTCTGTGTGGACACTCGCACGTGCCTCGGCTTCTCCGCTCCCGCTCGGGCCGATGGGTCCTCAACCCGGGAAGCGTGGGCCTGCCGGCCTACGAGGACGAGGCACCGTTCCCCCACGCCATGGTCAGCGGCAGCCCTCATGCGCGCTACGCGGTGGTGGAGGGTGAACGCGGGGAGTGGAGCGCGCTGCACGTGGCGGTCCGCTACGACGTGGGTGCTGCCGCGGCGGCTGCGAGGAGCCGGGGCCGCGACGACTGGAGCCACTGGCTGACCCTTGGCGCGGTGCGCTGACAGGATGGGGCTGCCGTCCGCGTCGACGCCGGTTCCGGGGGAGGCGCCCGGCGGCGCCCCTCCCCCGTTTCCCGGCCTCCTCAGCTGATCGTGCGCCGCCAGTCCGTGAGGATCTTGGGCGCGTCCTCCAGCAGGGCGTTCAGCTCGGCGATCACACCGTTGATGATGGCGGTCAGCTCGTCGGCGCGCTGGGCGGCGGCCGCCTCCACGACGCCGAGCACCTCCATCTGGCCCTCGGTCGGGACGGCCTGAGGCCCGCGAATGGCCCCCGCCACCGAACGGAGCTGCTCCACCAGGCGGGGCCAGTCGCGGTAGTTCATCGCGCCCTGCGGCCGCCGCACCTCGTCGCTGAGCGTCTCGAGGGCCCCCTGGGCCTCACCCGCCTTGGTGCGGACCTGGGCCTCGTTGGACAGGCCCTTGCCCTCGATGGACTCCAGCAGCCCGTCCACCTGGCCGTCCAGATCGTCGATGGTGCCGACGATGCGGTTGAGCCGGGTCTCGAGGTCCCGTGCTCGCACGGCGGCCTGGAAGCGTGCGGTGTAGACGGCCTGCGATGCGGCGACGTTCGGGTCACCCCGGAGGCGGAAGCTCTTCGACAGCTCCCTTCCGTTCACGCTCACGGTGGCCGTGTACGTGCCTGGAACCGCCGGCGGCCCCTGAGGTCCGAAGAAGAAGAATCCGCCGCCCCCGCCACCCTGCTGTCCGGGGACGGGCTCGGCTCCGGTCCACTGGAGGTTCCAGACCGCCCGGTTCAGCCCGGCGTGCGCGCCGCGGTGATCCCACTCACGCACGAGGGCGCCGGACGCGTCGTTGATCCTCACCTTCACGGGCTGCGCCCCCTGGCCGCGCAGGCCCGCGGCCGCCGCCTCGGACACGTAGAAGTGGATCCAGGCCCCGGGCTGCGGGTTGTCACCCGTGAACAGGCTCTGCCCCAGGCTGCTCCCCCGATTCCAGGTCTCCCACTCGGTGGCGGTGCGGATGTCGAACAGGTGGAATTCCTCTCCGATCGCATCCGTGAGCTCCACCAACGGTTGGATGTCGTCGAGGATCCAGGCACCACGTCCATGGGTGCCGACGACCAGGTCCCCGTAGCTCCGCTCGACGCGCAGCCCCCTCACGGAGACGCGTGGAAGGTTCCCGCGGATGTCGACCCAGGTCCGCCCACGGTCCCAGGACGCGTAGATGCCGCGCTCCATCCCCACGAAGAGAAGACTGGGGTTCGTGGGGTGCTGACGCACGACCTTGACGTAGTCGTCCTGCGGCAGGCCCGCGGACAGGTCGCGCCACGTCCTGCCGTAGTCGCGGGTCTCATAGAGGTGCGGCGTGAAGTCGTCGAGTCGGTGGTTGTCCACTGCGACGAAGGCGGTGCCGGCCTCGGTCGGAGAGGCCTCGATCTCGCCGACCCACGTCTCGGCCGGCAGCCCCGGCACGCGATCACGCACGTTGGTCCAGGTGGCACCGTCGTCCCGGGTGATCTGGATGTTGCCGTCGTCGGTTCCGACCCAGATGACACCGCGCTCGACGTCCGACTCGGCGATCGAGAGGATCGTCGTGTGGAACTCTGCGGCGGTGTTGTCGTTGTAGATCTCCCCGCCCGAATCGAGCTGCTTCTCCGGATCGTTGGTGGTGAGGTCCGGGCTCATGACGTCCCAGCTGTGTCCGAAATCGCGGCTGCGGAAGAGCACGTTTCCGCCCCAGTAGACGGTCGCGGCGTCGTGGGGCGAGGTGACGATGGGCGCGTCCCAGTTGAAGCGGTACCTGGCCTGGTACATGCCCTGGCCCACCGAGCCCACCATCAGCGGATACGGCTCGATCGAGCGCGTCTGGCCGGTCTTGGTATCCGTGATGCGGAAGTAGCCGCCCTGGGCGTTCGAGTAGACGAGGTTGGGTTGGCCGGGGACGGGCACGGTGTGGAAGCCGTCGCCGCCGCTCACGGTATACCATTCACCGGGCATGACCCCGGCGGGCTCGTTCGTACGCGACGGACCACACCAGTTGCCGTTGTCCTGGAGGCCACCGCACACGTAGTAAGGATCGCGGTCGTCCGCCACGATGTGGTAGAACTGTGCCAGGCTGAAGTTGCGGAAGATGTGGAACGTTCCGCCGCCGTCGTAGCTGACCTGCATCCCGCCGTCGCTGCCGGAAAGCACATGCTCTCCGTCGGCCGAATCGATCCAGAACGACTGGTGATCTCCGTGGACCCCCTGGCCGATGCGCTGGAAGGTGCGACCGCCGTCGGTGGACTTGGACAGGCCCCCCGAGAGGGTGAAGAGTGTCTCGTGGTCGCTGGGGTCGACGAAGACGTCCGAGTAGTAGAAGGGGCGGAAGTTCAGGTTCCTGTCGTCGTTGATCATCGACCAGGTCTCGCCGTAGTCCTCGGACCGGAAGAGGGTTCCGGCCGTCGGGTACTCGGTGATGAGGTACACGACGTTGGGGCGCGACTGGGCGACGCTGAGCCCGATGCGCGCCATCGGCTCGCGGGGGGTGGTGGTGATCTTCCTCCACGTGTCGCCGCCGTCGCGGGAGACGTACAGGGCGGTCGCCTTTCCTCCGTCGTCGAAGCGCCACGGGCGTCGCCGGAACGTCCACATCCCGGCGTAGACGTTGCGCGGGTTCGAAAGGTCGATGTCGATGTCCGAGCAGCCGGTGTCCCGATCGACGTAGAGCACCTTGGTCCAGCTGCGGCCGCCGTCGGTGGTCTTGAAGACGCCGCGCTCCTCGTTCGGCCCCCATTCGCGTCCCAACGCGCACACGAGCGCCACGTCCGGGTCCCGCGGGTCCACGACGATCCGCTTGATCCGCTCGGTTCCCTCCAGGCCCAGATGGGTCCAGTTGGCTCCTCCGTCCGTCGAGCGCCACACGCCCCTGCCGTAGCTCACGGAATTGCGCGGGTCACCCTCGCCCGATCCGAGCCACAGGACGTTGTAGTCCGAAGGAGCGAGCGCGAGCGCTCCGACCGAGTACACCTCGGCGTCCTGCCACTGGCCGGTGAACGTCGTGCCGCCGTTGGTGGTCTTCCACACACCGCCGTCCGC
>QJYK01000097.1 GCA_003248075.1 Gemmatimonadota bacterium
ACGCTCGAGGCGGGTGGAGTGCTGAGCCCCACACCCCGTGAGTTCGCGCTCCCGCACCGGTCGGAGGTCGATCGCGGTCTGCCTGCCTCGCGCCTCCGGATGCGGAGCCCCAACTTCCCTGGCCCCTGGCAGACCTTCCATCCCGGAGGAAGCCGTGATCCGCGCCGCCGCCCTGCTCTTCCTGCTCCTGACCGTCGCCCACGCCCCCGCGCATGCCCAGGCCAACCCGCTTCGGGGGAGTGGAAAGGTCAGGAACTACCTCCCGCACATGACCCGCCCGGAGGTCGAGGATCTCCTCACCCGCTCCGACATGGTCATCATCCCGGTGGCGTCGCTCGAGCAGCACGGCACGCATCTCCCCATCGGGACGGACTACCTGAACGGAGAGGAGCGGGCCAAGCTCATCGCCCAGCGGGCCGACGTATTGGTTGCGCCCATCCTGCTCCCTGGCCAATCCCCCTACCACATGGAATTCGCTGGAACGATCACCCTCCCCTCGACCTTGGTGCAGGAAGTGTACGTCGAGGCGGCCAAGAGCCTCATGCGGCACGGATTCAGACGCTTCCTGATCCTCAACGCACACGGCGGCAACAATGCGATCTCGACCTTCATCGTCGATCGGATCAACCAGGAGACGGAGGGGATCGCCGTAAAGCTCAACGACGTGGTGGGACCGTTCATGGATCGCACGGCTTCCCGAGCCCTCCCCGGCCGCGAGCCCCGCTTCGACCGCCACGGGGGGACGGGCGAGACGTCCGAATCCCTCTACCTGATTCCGGAGCTGGTCGACCTCGCCCGGGCAGAGGCTCCCAGATTGACGCTACCGGACCACCTCGAGGCGATGCTCCCCGCCGTGGTCGCCGGCGACCCGACGGCGACGGCGGTCTTCCTGGCGGAGGGTCTCAAGGACGCAGCCACCGGCAAGGGCACGTCCGCCGCGGAGATGTCGAGCACGGGGGTGTGGGGTGTCGTGGACCCGGCCGAGGCCTCGGTCGAGCGCGGGCGCATCGCGACGGAAGCGTTCGTGAACGCCGCGGTGGCGTTCATCGAGCGATGGAACGAGCTGCGTCCTCCCCACACCGGCGGGTGAGGCGAGCGACGACGCGGGGGTCCTCCGGAGTCTGCGCGATCGCAGCTGGCGCGGGTGTGCGCGTGGGAACGGCACCTGCCGCCGCTCACTGGGGGACCCTGGCCCTCAGCTCCTCGAAGAAGTTCAGCACCAGCCGGTACGTGCGCTCGCCGCTGGCCGTGGCGGGGGACCGGGCCATGAGGAAGGCCTCGTCGTCCGGCGCGATATCCCACGTTCCCGTGTTGTTCGCGAAGTAGTACTCGGGACCGACGGTGAAGAGGACCTCGTGACCCGTGATGGCGAACGGAGGCCCCGGATCGACGTAGGCGACCATCACCTCGCCTGCATCGGTGAGGTAGAAGATCTCGCGGCCGCTGTGCGCCCAGATCGGACCTCTCCCGCTCCCGGTGGAGACCTGCCACTTGCCCCGGTCGACGTCGGGGAACGGCCGCACGTAGACCTCCCGGCGCCCGGTCTCGTTGGACTGGTAGGCCATCCACCTCCCGTCGGTCGAGATCTCCACCGCGGACTCGTCGAACTCGGTGACCACCAAAGGCACGAGGACCGTATCCACCGAGGCATGCATCGCGTAGATATCACGCCCACCCACCATCCCTCCGACCCCGCCCGCCCGGAGCAGGAGCCATTCACCTCCCGGCACCCAGTAGGCCTCGGCTAGACCGAGGTCCTCACGATCGAGGACGAGCTCGGCATTCCCCGTGCCGTCCGAGCGCCGGCGCCAGAGGCGCATGGCGTC
>QJYK01000322.1 GCA_003248075.1 Gemmatimonadota bacterium
GAGAACCCGCCGAAGCCCGCACCTGGCATATTGACGCCGAACTCCACTGCTTGCAGCTCTTCCTCGGGGGCCAACAGGATGACCTTCCTCCGCTTCGCGTCGTGGATCCTACCCTGTACCCATTGCCCGCCGAGGGTCAGCAGGCCGCCCAAGACCACCATCGCCGCGCCCCACGGATCCGGGCTCACCTGGCCTTGAGCTCTTCACTCAGCGGAGCTCTATGGGCTGGTCCGAGGAAGCGGAACAGGTCGCCGATCAAGATCGTTGCCTGACTGGTGCTTGAGGCCGTGGCGTAGGTACGGCCGTTTTTCGAGTGACGCATCACCCGCGGGCCGCTCCCCGCCGCCACCATCGAGCCTCAGCGCGACGCAGGTCCGTTCCGTGGGAGCCTCACGACACAGGTCCCGCGTTGGACCCGCCGCCGAGGCAGCGATCAACCCGGCGCAGACCGCCCAATGGCACCACGGATGTTCATTACCCATTCCCCGAAGATACCCCGAAGTACCAGGCGGGGTGCGCGAGGAGCGTCGATGTCCCGCCAGAGAGGCATCAGCGTCGCCGTGGACGTCCGGGCCGGAGGCGTCCTACGGTTGGAGCGAACGCTTGCGCTCCTCGCGTACTCCGAGGTGACGGAGAGCCCCAGGAAGTTGGGAGCACCATGTCCTACCGACAGATCTCGCAGCTCTCGATCTCTCACGAGAGAATCCAGTCCAGCGCACGCATGCTCCGAGGAGCGGTTGCCGCCTTCACGTTCACCATGATGATGGTTCCCTTCGGCATCGCTGCCGGTCCATTCGTCGAGCGGAGCATTCCGGGCTGGATCTGGCCGCTCGTCGGCCTCGCTCTGGCAATCTTCCTGGGCGTATTCTACGCCCTCTACGTCTGGGCCTACCGTCGATTCCGTGGGGGTTCACGGCCCGTCAGTTTGGGGATCTTTACCGTTGCCATCGGGCTCTCCTGGTGTGGACAGCGGTCGTCCTTACCGCGGCGATCAACGCTGGAGACCCACGTGCTCTGCCCTGGTATGTGGCCGCGTACATCGTCTCCTTGTACATCCCCATCGTCATAGCGCGCGGAGCGTACGAGGCCGTGCTGCAGTCTCGTTCTTCCGAGGGGACATCACTGTGGGCTGAAGCCACGCGCGGCTTCGGCACGGACGCGTGGCATGCTATCGGAATGCCCGAAGCGTCCTACGAGGGGGTCCTCCCATCCAACCGCGTCAAGCTCTTGGCAGTCGGTGCATTCGTCCTGGAGGGATGGGTCTTCGACGCATACGCCGGACTCCCCAACCGACTGCTTTCAACGGGAGAGCAAGCCGCCGCCGGCCCGTTACCCTTTGGAGCGCATCTGTTCCTCCCCTTGGTCGGCTTGGCCTTCTTCCTTCTGGGAGCGCGGCTTCTGTTCTGGCTGGGCAACCGTCTGAGACTGAGCGCTCGGCGCCGCCTGACCCGCACGGCCCAGGAATTGATGCTGACAGACACCCGACCACCGGTCCTCTTTCTTCGCTCGTTCGCAGACGACCAGCTATCTCTCCAGGCAGCCAAGATCCCGTGGTACATGCGCGTTCTCGATCCAGGCAGCCAAGCCGAGACCCTCGAGGAGTTGATAACCCGGAACTACTCCCCAATCGGCCCCATCGTTGCGATCGGGAGACCCGGTGACGACCTGCCGCCACTGGGAGCGGCCCGCCAGTACGTCGGCGACCTCGAGTGGAAGGCAGCGGTTGCCGACCTGATGGACGCAGCGGCGCTGATCGTGGTCGGGCTCGGCGAGTCGGACGGGCTGAGTTGGGAGCTGTCGGAGCTGGTACGTCGCGACCACCTCGCAAGATCGATCTTCATCATGCCTCCGGGATACGCCGCCGACCGAAGACTCCTGCGTGACGTCGTCACGCGGCTGACGAATGGCGAAGCGGATTGGAACGACAGAAGCTGGCAGCCCATCGGCAACGTCACGGCGTTAGCCGTGGCGGAGGAGCCCAGGTTTCTCGTGTCCGTAGGCCGAGCCAGCGAGTTGGACTATGAGGTGGCGCTCCGCCTCCTGAAACACCGACGCTTTGCTTGAACCGGTGCGCGCCGGAACGACGAAAGGCCACCCTGCGGCTAGCGGATCCACCCCGCGGAGTCCATGGATTCCTGTTTAAGAATTCCAGGCCAACGCACTTTGCGCGGGGTGAGAATCCCGCCGAGGCCGACCCCGTCCCGGACTTCGACTTCGACTTCGACCAGTCCTTGCCCGACGACTTCGACCTCTGAGCCTCCTGACTTCCGCCGACCGCCGGCTTCTCCTCCCAGCCCCTTCCCCGCCCATCCCCGCATCCCTGTGGTCCATTCCGGCTGACTCGGCTCCGCGGCTCACCCGCCGCATTGTGGCACCCGAAGTGGCCCTTCTCCCCTCCTCTCCGCCGCTCTCCCTCGTCACCCCCCTGCCCCGTCCTACGTCGCTTCGTGCCCTCGATTGACGCACGCGGTTGGCCCCCGCCCGCACGAGAGCCCGCGCGGCCCCCGATCCGGGGGCGGCGGGCTCATCGTTTTTCGGCGGTTACGGCACAATCACGGCACAGTTTGGCGCCTCGAAAACCGCAGGCCCCTTGTGCTGCAACGGTTTTCACTCAGCGACCGTGGCACTTCTTGTATTTCTTGCCGCTGCCGCACGGACATGGGTCGTTGCGCCCGGGCTCCTTGTCGACCGTAACCGGCGTGCGTGCCCGTTCCTCGCCCCGGTTCGTGGCCAGAGTGGCGGGGTCGGGGCCCGCCTCCGGAAGGCCGGCAACGGCCGCGGCGGCCCCTCTTCCGTCGGTGCGTGCCGCGCGCGATACGCCGAATTCGTCCACCTGAGCGGCCCGGGCCGGCGCCCGCTGCACCTGCGCCGCCCGGTGCGCCAGGGCACCCCCAGACTGCTCGGTGGGGCCCGAGTACGAAAGGCGCTGTGGAGCCCGCGGCTGCTGAGGCCGCGCGCCGAACTGGGCGCGGAAGAAGAACTGGGATACCGACTTGCGCAGATCGGCCATGAGATCGACGAACATGTCGTAGGCCTCCTGCTTGTACTCCACGAGCGGGTCCTTCTGCCCCCAGCCCCGGAAGCTGATGGACGCCTTGAGGTGGTCCAGGTCGTAGAGATGGTCCTTCCACTTGTCGTCGATGACCGAGAGCATGATGAAGCTCATGACGGCCTCGGCGTGCTCGCCCAACGAGTCGATCTTCTGATGGAACGCGTTCTTGAGCCCGCCCAGGACCCACTCGTCGATCTCGTCGCGCTCGTGCTCGTGGTCGGGGTCGTTTTCCTCGGGCAACTCGCGGATCAGCACGAACTGGTCCAGGAGGACGCGCCTCCGCAGCCCGGCGAGATCCCAGCGCTCGGCGGATGTGCCCGGCGGCACGTATTCGTCGAGTGAGGCCTGTGCAGCGGCCTCGATCATCTCCCAGATCTCGCCCTTCAGATCCTCCCCGCCCTCGAGGGCGAACAGGCGGAGGTCGTAGATGACCTCGCGCTGCTGGTTCATGACGTCGTCGTAATCCAGCAGACGCTTGCGGGCTTCGAAGTTGTTCATCTCCACGCGCTTTTGCGCGCGCTCGATGGACCTCGTCACCAGGGCGTGCGTGATGACCTCGCCCTCTTCCGCCCCCATCCTGTCCATCACGTTGGCAATACGCTCAGAGCCGAACAGGCGCATGAGGTCGTCTTCGAGCGACAGGAAGAACTGAGATGCACCGGGGTCCCCCTGCCTGCCGGAGCGTCCGCGCAGCTGCCGGTCGATCCGCCGCGACTCGTGTCGCTCGGAGCCGAGGATGTGCAGCCCGCCCTCGTCGAGCACCGCGTCGGCGTCTGCCACATCGATCCTCTCGGCACGGATCGGATCGACCGGGAGGAGCTCCTGCGGGTCGAGGCCCCCCGCCTGGGCCCACTCGATCGTGCGCTCCTGCGTGACGCCCTCGCCCAGCTTGATGTCGGTTCCGCGCCCTGCCATGTTCGTCGCGATCGTGACCGCCCCGGGCCGACCCGCGTCACGGACGATCTCCGACTCGCTCTTATGGTGCTTCGCGTTCAGCACCTGGTGCGGCAGCCCTCGCCGCTTGAGCATGCGAGACAAGGTCTCAGACACGTCCACGTTCGTCGTTCCGACGAGAACCGGAAGCTCCATGCGGTGGAGTCGCTCGATCTCGTCCATGATCGCGTTGAACTTCTCGCGCTTGGTCCGGAAGATGAGGTCGTTGCGGTCATCGCGAATCACGGGGCGGTTCGTCGGAATGACGAACACGTCCAGATCATAGATCTGGTGGAACTCGTTCTCCTCGGTCTCCGCGGTGCCCGTCATGCCCGCGAGCTTGTCGTACATCCGGAAGTAATTCTGGATCGTGATCGTGGCCAGCGTCTGGGTCTCGCCTCGGATCTCCACGCCCTCCTTGGCCTCGACGGCCTGATGGAGGCCGTCGCTCCAGCGCCGGCCGGGCATCTGGCGACCCGTGAACTCGTCGACGATGACGACCGAGCCGTCCTCGCCGATGATGTACTTCTCGTCTCTCTGGAAGAGCGTGTAGGCCTTGAGAAGCTGGTGGATCACGTGGATCTTCTGGCTCTTCTCCGCGTACTCGGCCTCGAGGGCCTGGATCCGATCCCGGCGCTCGTCGACCGGTAGGGACTCGTCCTTCTCGATCTCACCGATCTCCGCCGACAGGTCCGGCACGGTGAACGCCTCGGGGTCGCCGGGAGACAGCTCGTCGAGGCCTCGGTCGGACAGGTGTACGTTGTGCCCCTTTTCGTCCATGGCGAACAGGAGCAGCTCGTCCACCTCGTGGAGCCGCTTCTCCCGCATGAAGTCTGCTTCAGCCTTGTTGACCAGGGTCTGCAGCGAAGGGTCCTCGGCGAAGAGCTTGAGCAGCTGCCGGTGCTTGGGCATGCCTCGCTTCACAGCGAGGAGCTTCTCGCCTGCCAGGGCCTGCTCCTCCCCGTCGAGGTGCTTTTGTGCTTCGCTCACGAGCTCGTTCGTGATCCGCAGCTGCTTCTTGTAGAGCCCGCCGACCAAGGGGTTGTACTGCTTGAACGGGGTCGACGTATCCCTTCCCACGGGTCCCGAGATGATCAGGGGCGTGCGGGCCTCGTCGATGAGGATCGAATCCACCTCGTCGATGATGGCATAGGCGTGCCCGCGCTGCACGCGCTGCCTGAGCGTGTGCACCATGTTGTCGCGGAGATAGTCGAACCCGAACTCGTTGTTGGTGCCGTAGGTGATGTCGGCGCCGTACGCGGCCTGCCGCTCGGGCGTCCCCGGGTCGTGCAGATCGATCACATCGACCGTGAGACCGAGGAAGGTGAATATCGTGCCCATCCACTCGGCGTCGCGCTGCGCCAGATAGGAGTTCACCGTCACGAGGTGCGCGCCACGACCGGTCAGCGCGTTGAGGTACAGGGGCATGGTCGCGACGAGCGTCTTGCCCTCGCCGGTCGCCATCTCCGCCACCTTTCCCCGATGAAGTGCGATGCCGCCGATCAGCTGCACGTCGTAGGGGATCATCTCCCACGCGAGCTTCTGCCCGGTGACCGTGATCTCGCGCCCCACCATGCGCCGACAGGCGTCCTTGACCACCGCGAACGCTTCCGGGAGCAGATCCTCGAGGGTGTCCTCGACCATGGCCAGCAGCTCCTTCTCGAGCCCGGAGATCTCGAGAGAGAGCCGCTCCCGGACGGAGCCGTCCTCGGAATGGCGTTTCTCCTCGCGGAGCTGCCCGATACGACCTGTGAGGTCGGCGGTGGCGTCGTTGATACGTCCCCTGAACTCTTCCGTCTTGGCGCGGAGCTCGTCATCGGAAAGCGACGCCAGCCCCGCGTAGATCTCGTTGATCTCGTCGATGAGCGGCTCGAGCTTCTTCGCCTCCCGCTTGTGGCGGGAGCCGATCAGGGACTTGATGGCAGACTTGAACATGGTCGGGTGTTCGTTCTCGTAGATCGGCGCTCGGTCGGTTCACCGGGGCCAGAACGCTCATGGTACCCATGGGCCGGAGGAAAGATCGTCAATGCAGTCCGCAGACCAAGGGGCGTCGGGGATTCCCCCCGAGAGGCCCCC
>QJYK01000265.1 GCA_003248075.1 Gemmatimonadota bacterium
TGCCGGCCGGCAAGGGGCCGGGGAGCGTCACACGGATCTCGGTACCGTCGGTTCCCGGCACCGCCTCCACGGCCCCGGTCTCGACCCTGGCCGCCGATGTCCGGATCACGATCGAGCTCAGGGCCGGCTGCACCACGGTGGAGAACCGCAGGCGCACCTCCAGGATCGCCGTGGTGTGGGCCGAGTCCGCCGCCGGATAGGCGCCCGTCAGCTCGGTATGGAATGGACGGGCATCCGCGTCCACTCTCTTCGGCGCGGCGAACAGCGCCAGGACCGGTAGTATTGCGACCGCCCCCAGGAGGCGTCGCAGCACGTTCACGCGGGGAGACCCTTCTTCACCACACCCGTCATCGCATCCACGAATCGGTCGAGCTCCTCGGGCCGGGTGTAGACCGAGGGCGAGACCCGGATCCCCTGGAACTCGTCGTGCTTGATGGCCACCGAGATGATCCGATGCCGGTCCCACAGGTGCGCGATCAGCTGGGCCGGATCGATCCCGTCGATCTGCACGTTCGCGATGCCGCATGCGAAGCCGGGTCTCAGACTCGTGTGCAGGCGAACGCGGTCGTGCTCCAGGAGAGGCTTCGCCCAATAGTCCCTCAGGTACACGAGCCGGGCGTCCTTCCGGGCGGCCCCGATGCCCTGGTGGAAGGTCAGGGCTTCGCCGATGGCGAGGTAGTTCGCTGCGGGATGCGTGCCGATCTCCTCGAACTTCCGGATGTTGTCGTCCATCGCGTCGGGAGCGGCCATCAGGGGCCACACGTCCCGGATCTTCTCACGGCGCACGTAGAGGAGCCCCGTCCCGTGCGGTGCGAAGAGCCACTTGTGCAGGCTCGTCGAGTAGTTGTCCACGTCGAGCTCACCGAGATCGAAGTCGAAGTGGGCGAGGGCGTGTGCGCCGTCGACGATGAGGGGAATGCCGTGTCGGCGGGCCATGGCGTTGAGCTGTGTGACGGGAAGAATCTGGCCCGTCAGGTTGATCATGTGGCACGCCAGGATGGCCTTGGTCCTGGGGGTGATCGCGGACTCGAAGCGCCGCACGACCTCTGCGGGATCCTCGGCCGGCACCGGGATCTTGATCTGTCGGAGCACGATCCCCTCGCGGCGCTCCCTTTGCTTGAAGGTCGTGATCATCCGACCGTAGTCCTGCGTGGTGGTGAGCACCTCGTCACCCCGCCGCAGGTCGATCCCCAGCTGCATCGTCTGCAGGCTCTCGGACGCATTGCGTGTGAAGGCGATCTCCTCCTTGTCGACCCCCCACTCCAGGGCCATTCGCTCGCGGACCCCCTCCCGCTGGGGCTCGAGCACCCCCCACATCGTGTAGGACGGAGCCAGGTTCGAGTAGTCGAGGTGCCGCTTCATGGCCTCCTGAACCCAACCGGGCGACGGGCTGACGCCCCCGTTGTTCAGGTTCACCAACGTCCGATCGACGGTGAAGGCCCGCCCGACCTCGAACCAGAAGTCCTCGTCGCGAGCCACCTCGGCCGGCGCCCCGGCATGGCGCCTCAGGGCTTCCGCCACGTCGCGAGCCGAAGCCCGCAGCTTCGCGGGTCGGAGCGGCAGACCGGCGGCGGCAGCTGCGGCCGGAAGCGTGATGGTGCCCATGAAGCTGCGACGCGTGTGCATTTGAGAGCTCCGTGCGGGGGAAGCGCTGACCTCAGGATACGTGCGCACGGGTCCGGTGTCCAACGTCGAAAACGCCCTGCGGGCGGGCGTTCCCGAGCGGGAGCGGCCCCCGCTTGGACGGGTCCACCCGGTTGGCTACCTTGCCGGTGCGGGGGGTAGCGCTCCCCGTGCCACCGAATCCAGGTCGCGCGCATGATCCGCCTCACCTTCCTCGGCACCGCCGCCTCAAGGCCGACCGTAGGGCGCAACGTGAGCGGCGTGGCGGTGCAGCGGGAGGGCGACCTGATGCTCTTCGACTGCGGTGAGGGGACGCAGCGCCAGATGATGCGCTTCGGGACCGGCTTCGGAGTCCGGGACATCTTCGTGACCCATCTCCACGCGGATCATTTCCTGGGGATCATCGGTCTGCTGCGCACGATGGCGCTACAGGGACGCACGGAGCCGATCTATCTCCACGGCCCCGCCCGCTGCAGGAAGGTCCTGGGCGATGCCGTCCTCCTGGGCGTGGAGCGCGTGCCCTTCGCCGTCGAGATCGCGGAGTACGCCGCGAGCGACCGGGTTTCGTTCGGCGCGTATGCGGTCGAGGCCTTCGCGGTCGATCATGGGGTCGCCGCGCTGGGGTGGGCCCTCGTGGAAGAGGCCCGCCTGGGCCGCTTCGACGTGGAGCGGGCCCGTGAGCTCGGCGTGCCACCAGGACCCCTCTTCGGCGTGCTCCATCGGGGACAACCGGTCGAGGTGGAGGGCCGCGTCGTTCGTCCCGAAGAGGTCGTGGGCCCCCCACGACCCGGGCGTACGGTCGTGTACACGGGAGACACGAGGCCGTGCGCGACGACGGTGGCCAGGGCCCGTGGGGCGGACATCCTGATCCATGAAGCGACGTTCGGCGACGACGAGGCGGACCGCGCCCGCGAGACCGGGCACTCGACCGCTTCGGAGGCCGCGAGCGTTGCCCGGGATGCCCGGGTCGGCAAGCTTCTGATCACGCACCTTTCGGCCCGGTATTCCGACCAACCGAAGCCGCTCCAGGCGGAGGCGCGCGCGATCTTCCCGCGCACCCAGGTGGCGCACGACGGCCTCGTTCTGGAGGTGGGCCTCCAGGAGAGGCCCGAAGGTGCCCCGTCGACCGAGGCGACGCAGGTCCAGTCGTGAGCCTCCTTCCCCTCCGTCCATGGGGTGGCTCGGAGCGTTCTGACCGCCCGGACACGACCCTCACGGTGCGGCTCTCCGAGGAAGAGCGGCGTTTCCGGCTCGAGGTCCAGGCGGCGCGCTGGCGCGCGATGGAGCTTGCGCGCGCGAACTTCGGTGAGGAGGCCCGAGGGTCGCTCATCGGCGTTCGGGCGGGGGCGCCCTGGCGCGGGCTCCTGCGCCTCGCGGTTCCGTTCGAGGGGATCGACCGACAGCGCAGCCGCGAGGCTCGATTCCTGGCGATGGCCGCCGCGGACCCCGTGCTCATCCGAGTGCCTCTGTTGTTCGTGTTCTCGGCTACCGATGAACGCTGAGGGTGACGGCGGCTTCCGTCGCATCGCCCTCGTAGGTCTCGGGGTCATGGGCGGAAGCCTCGCTCGGGCGCTGGGCGCGCTCCGGCACCCGCCGACGCGCGTCGGGTGGTCTCCGGTACGCGGCGAATCCCTGGAAGCGCGGTCCCAGGGAGCCCTGGACGAGGCTCCCGAGCGACTGGAAGTCGCGATCGCCGATGCGGAGCTCGTGATCCTGGCGGTTCCCCTGGGCGCCACGGTCCGCCTTATGGACACGCTGGTTGAGGGCACGCGAGGGGACGCCGTGGTGACGGACGTCGCCAGCCTCAAGGCCCCGGTGGCGAGGGCAGCGAGCGTCGCGGGCCTGGACGCGAGGTGGGTGGGGAGCCATCCCCTCTGCGGCAGCGCGGAGTCGGGATTCAGGGCTTCCAGCGCCGACCTGTACCGAGGTGCTCGGGTCTACCTGGTCTCGCACGCCCCCGCCGAAGCCGCGCTCGACCGCGTGGCCGCTATGTGGCGGACCTTGGGAGCGATCCCTGAACACGTCGACGCAGCGGCGCACGACGCGAATATGGCGGCGGTCAGCCACCTGCCGCAGCTCACCGCCAACGCGTTGGCAGCGGTCCTCTCCGCGGCGGCTGTGGCCCCCGGAGCGTTGGGGCCCGGAGGAGCGGACATGACCCGCCTGGCCGGATCGTCTCCTGAGATGTGGCGCGAGATCCTGGCGGCGGAGGCCGGGGTCGGAACCTATCTGCGTGCGCTCTCCCGTGCCCTCGACGACATCGCCGGGGACCTGGACGCCGGGGACCTGGATGCCGTGACCGCGCTCATGCGACGCACCCGGGAATGGAGGCGGGGCTCGTGAGGATCCGGGTTCCCGGCGACAAGTCCATCACCCAGCGAGCCCTGATCCTGGCTTCGCTCGCCGACGGCACGAGCCGCCTCTCCGGCCTCCTCCATGGTGGCGACGCCGAGTCGACCGCCGGAGCGCTCCGGGCCCTCGGGGTCCCGATCGCAGGACTCCCCGTTGGCGGGGGAGAGCTCCTCGTTCCGGGGGTCGGCCTGCGGGGCCTGCGCGCCCCGGCGAGCGCGCTGGACATGGGGAACTCGGGCACCGGCACCCGACTCCTGATGGGTGTGGTCGCGGGCACGGGCCTGAAGGCCACCTTCACCGGTGACGCCTCGCTGCGCTCCCGTCCGATGACGAGGGTGGGAGCGCCGCTCTCGGCCATGGGCGCCGCAATCCACTGGATCGAGACCGAGGACCGGCTTCCGCTCGAGATCGACGGATGCCATCCGTTGCGGCCCATCGACTGGCGGAGCCCCGTGGCCAGCGCCCAGATCAAGAGCGCGATCCTGCTCGCGGGGCTCACAGGGACGGCTTTCGCGGGGGTGACCGAGCCACGGCGCTCGCGCGACCACACCGAGCGCATGCTCGGGATCGTCGGGGCCCGCGTGGTGAGCCACCCCGGCTCCGGCGGATGGAGGGTCGAGCTACGCGACCCCCCGGAGCGGCTCGAGCCATTGGATTTCCGGGTCCCAGGCGACATCTCGTCCGCGGCGTTTCCGCTCGCCCTCGCCGCCCTGGGAGGCGCGGGGGAGGGAGTGGAGGTCACGGGGGTTGGCCTCAACCGGACGCGAACGGCCTTTCTGGACGTCCTCGCCCGCATGGGTGCCGAGGTGAGCCGCACGGTGGCCGACAACGGCGCTTCGGGCGAGCCGATCGGGGACGTGACGGTCCGGGCCGGGGCGCTTCGGGCCGTTTCCGTCGACGAGGAGGAGGTCCCCGCACTCATCGACGAGCTCCCTCTGGTGGCGGTGCTCGCGGCCCGCGCGGAGGGCGAGTCCTACATTCGTGGCGCCGCGGAGCTGCGTCACAAGGAATCGGACCGCATCGCCACGGTCGTCCGGAACCTGCGCGCCCTGGGCGTCGAGGCCGACGAGCTCCCCGATGGGCTGGCGGTGAGGGGCTCCCGGCAACCGCTCGTGGGGATGGTCGAGACCCGGGGCGACCACCGGATCGCCATGGCCTTCGGGGTGCTCGCGGCGCTTCCCGGCGCGCGGATCGAGGTCGATGATCCAGGTGCCGCCAGCGTGAGCTTTCCGGGGTTCTGGGAGCTGATGGGCTCCCTGGGGGACGCCGCCCATGGCGTCTGAGGACGTGAGGGGTCCGGTCGTCACCCTCGACGGACCCGCGGGTTCGGGGAAGTCCACCACCGCTCGAGAGGTCGCCCGCCGGCTAGGATTCCGACACCTCGACTCGGGTGCCCTCTACCGGGCCCTCACGTTGGCGCTCCTGGACTCGGGACGCCCCGAGACGGAGTGGCCGACGATGACCGCCAGCGCCCTCCGACGGCTCGACGTCCGCATCGAGCCCGTCGGGGGAGGCTTCCGCATCCGGATCGGGGGGCGGGAGGTGGAGGACGAGCTGCGCTCCGAACGGGTCACGCGACGTGTGTCCACGCTGGCCCGGGTCCCCGCGGCGCGGGAAGCGCTGCTCGGCCTTCAGCGCGAGGCCGGCCGGGCAGGATCGCTGGTCGCCGACGGCCGGGACATGGGCACCGTCGTCTTTCCGGACGCGGAGGTGAAGATCTTCCTCGTGGCCGACCTCTCGGAGCGCGCTCGTCGACGGCTCGTCGAGCGGACCGGCCTGGAGCCCGGCCCGGCCGAGGTGGCGGCCGAGGCCGAGGCCATCGCCGAGCGTGACCGAGCCGATACGGAGCGCGCCGCGTCACCGCTGCGTCGACCGACCGGCGCCCTCGGCCTGGACACCACCGGTCTCGACTTCGAGGAGCAGGTGGAGGCCGTGGTGGCCGCCGTCCGCGCAGCGGGATCGTCGGGGAAGCGTTGACGCCACCCCCCCGAGTCCCGTAGCTTTGCGGGTCTCGGAAGCAGGCGTTCCGAGTTCGTTCGCCGAGAGGCCAGGGAGGCCGCCAGCAGAGCGGATTCCGGCCTTTCTTCGTTTCACCTGTGCCCGGACGTTCCGTCCTCGGAATTCCGGCAAATCCAAAGCGGTCGCGCTCGCGCGGGCCCGAGACCGAGATGTCCGACATCCAAACCCCCAACGAATCCGACCTGACTCCCGAGGATCTCACCGAGGAGGAGGGCGTGGCGATCGACGCACTCACCGGCGAGATCGTCACCGTGCTCGACGACGAGATCGAGGAGGCGCTCAACGGCATCTCGCCGGAGCTCCTCAACGATCCGTACGGAGAGGAGCCCCTGTCGACCTCCCGAGCCGAGTTCGAGGCGCTCCTTTCCGAGTTCAACGAGGACTTCCAGGACATTCGCGAAGGCGAGATCGTGCAGGCGAGGGTCCTCCGCGTGACCGACGCCTCGGTGATCCTGGAATTCGGATTCAAGAGCGAGGGGTCCGTCGCACTCGACGAGTTCAAGGAGCCCCCGGCCGCCGGTGAGGAGGTCGAGGTTCTCCTGGAGAGCCTCGAGGACGACGACGGCGTGGTGGTGCTGTCGAAGAAGAAGGCCGACTTCCTCAGGGTCTGGGAGAAGATCCGGGAGGCTCACGAGGCCGACCGACCTGTGAAGGGAACCCTCGTTCGCAAGATCAAGGGCGGCGTCACGGTCGACCTGATGGGTGTGGACGCCTTCCTTCCGGGTTCGCAGATCGCGCTCCGTCGGGTCCCGAACATCGAGGATCTCATCGGCGAGACCTACCGCTTCAAGATCATCAAGCTCAACAAGCGCCGGCGGAACATCGTGGTGTCCCGCCGCGTGATCCTCGAAGCCGAGCGCGAGAAGAAGCGCGAGACCCTGGTGAAGGAGCTGCTCGTCGGTCAGGTCCGCGAAGGCGTGGTCAAGAACATCACCGATTTCGGGGCGTTCATCGACCTGGGCGGTCTGGACGGCCTGCTCCACATCACCGACATGTCGTGGGGTCGCGTCGGTCATCCGACGGAGGTCGTGGAGATCGGCCAGTCGCTGGACGTCAAGGTCCTGGACATCGATTGGAACCGCGAGCGCATCTCGCTGGGGATGAAGCAGCTCCTGCCTTACCCGTGGACGGACATCGACAAGAAGTACCCGGTGGGTTCGCGTGTCCGCGGCAAGGTCGTGTCGATCACGAACTACGGCGCGTTCGTGGAGCTGGAGAAGGGTGTGGAGGGCCTCGTCCACATATCCGAGATGAGCTGGACCCGCAACGTGCGTCACCCCTCCAAGGTCGTTTCGATCGGGGAGGAGATCGAAGCCGTCGTCCTCAAGGTCGACCCGAACGACGAGAAGATCTCCCTCGGGATGAAGCAGATCGAGGAGGATCCGTGGCTGGCGCTGCCCGTAAAGTACCCGACCGGCACGAAGCTCAACGGCGTCGTCCGGAACCTGACCTCGTTCGGCGCGTTCGTGGAGATCGAGCCTGGCATCGACGGGTTGGTCCACGTCTCCGACATGAGCTGGACCAAGCGGGTGGAGCACCCTTCCGAGGTCGTCCAGAAGGGGCAGGACGTCGACGTCATGGTCCTCGATGTGGATTCCGAGAACAAGCGCATCAGTCTGGGAATCAAGCAGCTCCAGGACGATCCGTGGCCGGTCATCTCCGAGCGGTTCGCCCCCGGTGTCGAGGGTGACGCCTCGGTGGTGCGGGTCCAGGACAAGGGTGTGGTGGTTGACCTGGGCGACGACATCGAGGGCTTCGTCCCGTCATCGCACTCCGGAGTGGACGACGCCACGCGCCTCGAAGAGTACTATGGTCCCGGAGATTCGGTGCCGGTGCGGATCATCGAGTCCGACGCAGCCAACAGGCGCATCGTCGCGGAGGTGACCGAGACGCCCCAGAGGAAGTCTCCCGAGGAGATCGCCGCCGCCAAGGCCGCGCGCGAGGCCGAGGAGGCCCGTGCGCGCAGGGCCGAGGAAGACGACGACTCTCGCCCCGTTCGAAAGCCCGCCCCGCCACCGACAGGTGATGCGCCGTCGGCGCCGGCTCCGGCCGCCAGCCCCCCCGTGGAGGAGGCTGGCACGTCGTCCGACGAGGGCTGAGGTCGGACCCTATGCCCACGGCTCTGCGGTCACCAGGGAAGGGCATGACCTGCCGGAGGTTCACCGCCCGGATGCGCTCTGCGTCCGGGCGGTTCGTCTTCCTCGGGTCGCTGATGATCCCCACGATGCACGGATGTGCTTCGGCCCCGATGGAGACAGCTCCACCCGTCGTCGAGCAGTCCTACCCGGACCCGGTGATCGAGCCGGGCCCCGTGGGTGCCGGACAGGAGGAGCGGGCCGCACTCCTGTACTCGCGCGCCAGAGACGCGCTGCAGTCGGGCCGAGCACCCGAGGCACGCGTGTTGGCCACGGAGATCGTGGAATCCTATCCGTCTTCGTCGGTGTCCGGCCGTGGGCTTTGGCTCCTTGCCCAGTCGGCGCTGGCGGAGGGCCAGCACGCGGTCGCAGATCAGGCTGCGGAGCGTTGGGCCGGCCTGCTCCGGCCCGACGACCCCCGTATGGACGAGGCTCGGCTCCTGCAGGCAGAGGCCATGTCGGGCGCGGGGGACCAGGCGGCGCGAATGCGTCGACTCCTGTCCATCGGGCCCGACGCCCGAGGCGAACTCCGCGCGGCTGCGTTGGCGGCTGCCCGACAGGCTGCCAGTGAGCTCAGGAGCTCCGAGCTGGAATCGGTGCTCGACGGCGCCAGGATGGACGGGCTGATCCGACCGGTCGTCATGGTGAGGCTCGCAGGACTGTTGGCGTCGGCGGGGCGGGAGCCCGAGGCCCGGGCGATCGCGGGCGACGCCCTGGCTGCCGGAGCCACCGGGGTCGACGCGCTGGTGGCCGAGGACATCCTCGGCGGGGGGGACCCGGGGTTCCGTGAGCCCTATGGCGATTTCCGTTTCGCGACGGTCCTGCCGGAGGGGGGATCTCCGACCTTCCGCGACTTTTCCATGCTGATCGCCGAAGGCGTGGAGGTGGCCGCGGCGACCTGGCTGGGAGAGGAGGCTTCGGTCGGCGTCGACGCCCGCGACGACGCGGGTGATCCCCTGCTGGCCGCGGAATTGGTCCGGGAGCTCGACACCGGAGACGTCCTGGGTGCCGTCGGCTTCCTGGAGGAGGGCGCGCTCGAGGCCGCGGGCGCCGAGCGTTCGGGTCCGTTCCCCCTGGTCTCTCCCACCGCGCGTACCGCGGTCGGAGAGGGGCTCTACACGCTCGCCGGCGCCGATCCCCAGGCGGCCATGGAGGTCGCCCGATACGTGGCCCGCTCGGGGTTCCGGCGCGTCGCCGTCCTCCACTCGCAGGCCCCCGAGTCGGCGGAGGAGGCGCTGGCGTTCCAGACCGCCGTGCAGGAGCTCGGCGTCCCGGTCGACGGCGTCTATTCCTATCCCGCGGGCGCCACGTTCTTCGGCGCCGAGATCCGCTCTGCCCGCGACGGCCTGCGAGCCGCCGAGATCCGGGCGCTCGGCCTGGGGCCCGAGGACACCCTGCACGTGGAGGACCTGGACAAGGTCGCCCTCTTCCTACCCGTTCCCGCCGAGGACGTGGAGCTCCTGGCCCCGCAGGTGACGTTCTACGGGCTGGATACGCTCGCGATCGAGGTGCTGGGGACCTCGGGATGGACCGACCCAGAAACCCTCGAAGCGGTGGACAATCGTCACACCACGGGCGTCGTGGCGACCGCGCCTGTCGGTGGCGAAGCGGACTCACCCGGCTTCCAGCGGTTTCGCGAGGCCTACGAGAGCCACTTCCAGCGCTCCCTCACGAGCCGGGTGCCCGCCCTGGGCTACGACGCGGCGATCCTGCTTCTAGAGGCGGCCCGGGAGGGAGGAAACTCGCGCAGCAGACTGTGGGCGGCGCTGGAGCGCATCGAAGGCCTCGAGGGAGCGACCGGCGTGTACTCGGTTCGCGAAGGTCGCGTATTGCGCCAGACCCGGCTCGTCCTCATCGAGCACGGCGCGCTCCTTCCCATCGGATAGCTCAGGAGCCATGTCCATCCACGAGAAGCTCGAGCGCCTGGCCGAGCTGCGCCGCGCCTCCGAGCAGGGAGGCGGAGCAGACCGCATCAAGGCCCAGCACGAGCGGGGTAAGCTGTCGGCCCGGGAGCGGATCGACCTTTTGCTCGACGAAGGCTCCTTCGTGGAGTTGGATCGGTTCGTCACCCATCGCTCCACGGACTTCGGCCTGGAGGACAAGAAGGTGCTGGGCGACGGCGTGGTGACGGGCTACGGGACCATCCACGGGCGCCTCGTCTACGTATTCAGCCAGGACTTCACGGTGTTCGGCGGTTCCCTGTCCGAGGCCCACGCGGAAAAGATCGTCAAGCTCCAGGAGATGGCCCTGAAGAACGGAGCTCCCCTCGTGGGCCTGAACGACTCGGGAGGGGCCCGCATCCAGGAAGGGGTCGTGAGCCTCGGGGGCTACGCCGACATCTTCCTTCGGAACACGCTCGCCTCCGGGGTCGTCCCGCAGGTCAGCGTGATCCTCGGCCCGTGCGCTGGCGGCGCCGTCTACTCGCCCGCGATCACCGACTTCGTGTACATGGTCCGCGGGACGAGCTACATGTTCGTGACGGGCCCGAATGTCGTGAAGACGGTGACCCACGAGGACATCGACATGGAGGCGCTCGGGGGGGCGGACGTCCACGCCTCCAGGTCGGGCGTCGCCCACTTCGCGTGTGACTCGGAGCCCGCGTGCCTTTCCTCCGTCCGGGAGCTGTTCGAGTTCCTCCCGCAGAACAACGCCGAGCTCCCGCGCCCGGGGAGGAACGACGATCCTCCGGACCGGCAGGACGAGAGATTGCTCGAGGTCGTTCCGGACAACCCCAATCGCCCGTATGACATGCACGAAGTCATCGGGGCCGTGATGGATGGGGGCCGCTTCTACGAGGTCCACGCGCGCTTCGCCGCCAACATCCTGGTCGGCTTCGCCCACCTCGGGGGCCACGCGGTCGGCATCGTGGCGAACCAGCCGGCCGTTCTGGCGGGTGTGCTCGACATCGACTCGTCGGACAAGGGGGCGCGCTTCGTCCGCTTCTGTGACGCCTTCAACATCCCGCTCGTCGTGTTCGAGGACGTACCCGGCTTCCTGCCCGGGGTGGCCCAGGAGCACGGCGGCATCATCCGTCATGGCGCCAAGCTTCTGTATGCCTTCAGCGAGGCGACCGTCCCCAAGGTGACCGTCATCACCCGCAAGGCCTACGGCGGCGCCTACGACGTGATGAACTCCAAACACATTCGCGGAGACGTCAACCTGGCGTGGCCGCAGGCCGAGATCGCGGTGATGGGGCCCAAGGGCGCGGTGGAGATCCTGTTCCGGAAGGAGATCGCCGAGGCCGACGACCCGGAGTCGGCCGTGGACCAGCGCATCGAGGAGTATCGTCACAAGTTCGCTCATCCGTACGTGGCGGCAGCCCGCGGGTACGTCGACGACGTCATCGATCCGCGTGAAACGCGCCCGAGGCTGATCAGCGCCCTCGACATGCTCCGGAACAAGCGCGACTCGAATCCGGCGCGGAAGCACGGCAACATCCCGCTCTGATCCCCGGCTCCGGAGGTCTCGCCCCGGGGCACGGACCCGGCGGCGCGACCGCCCCGGAAGGGTCCGACACGGGGCACGCCTTGACCCCTGCGCCATGCTCTGGGTACCTTACGTGGCGTGAAAATTGCATGGAAACCACGCTCGCTCGGCCCTGAGAGGGCCTTTTGACCGGCCGGGTCCTGGGCATCGTCCCCGCCCGCCTCGCGTCGACCCGTCTCCCCCGTAAGCCCCTCTACCCTCTTCTCGGAAGGCCCCTCATCGAGTGGGTGTGGACCCGCGTCGCCAGGATGTCCGTGCTGGATCACGCGGTCGTTGCCACCGACTCGCAAGAGGTCGCCGACGTGTGTGCGGCCCTGGGTGCCCCCGTCGAGCTGACATCGCCCGAGCATCCCTCGGGGACGGACCGGGTCGCCGAGGTGGCTCGTCGGCCCGAGTACTCGAGCTTCGACTTCATCGCGAACGTGCAGGGCGACGAGCCCCTTCTCAACGAAGCGCACCTCAGGTCCGCCATCGACCTGGTGCGCGAGGGGGGTTGGGATGTCGGCACCTGTGCCACGCCGCTTCTCAGAGAAGACGCGCGTAAGGACCCCTCCGTGGTCAAGGTCGCGCGGGCGGCGGGAGGGCGGGCCCTGTATTTCAGCCGGGCGCCGATCCCCTATA
Organism: Gemmatimonadota bacterium; assembly: GCA_003248075.1. GTDB lineage: Bacteria > Gemmatimonadota > Gemmatimonadetes > Longimicrobiales > Gaopeijiaceae > SZUA-318. The sequence continues at coordinate 12,237 of QJYK01000265.1, forward strand.
AGCGCGACGAGAAGCCCGGGTCGGAGGAGCTCGAGCGAGAGCCGTTCCTGCGTCACATCGGGATCTACGCCTACACCCGGGCGGCCCTCGAGGACTGGGTCGCGCTGTCCCCGACGCCGCTGGAGCGCCTCGAGCTGCTGGAGCAGCTGCGGCCGCTCGAGTCGGGGCTCCGCATCGGTGTCGCCGTGGTCGGCGCCGCGGACCCGGGCGTGGACACGCCGGCGGATGCCCTGCGCATGGAAAGGAAGTTGAAGGAGCTCGAAGCGAGGGAGCCCGGGATGACGACCCTCGTGAGCGGCAGCGCGCGGCCCGAACCCGCGCCATCACGACCAGGAGATCCATGAGCGACGCGCACAGCAGGCCGACCAAATACATCTTCGTCACGGGTGGTGTGGTCTCGTCCCTCGGGAAGGGCATCGCTGCCGCATCGATCGGCCGCCTGCTCAAGGAGCGCGGACTGCGGGTCACGCTCCAGAAGTTCGATCCCTACATCAACGTGGATCCCGGCACCCTGTCTCCGTTCCAGCACGGCGAGGTGTTCGTCACGGACGACGGGGCCGAGACCGATCTCGACCTGGGTCACTACGAGCGCTTCATCGACGAGTCGCTCTCACAGGCGAACAACATCACGACGGGTAGAGTCTACCAGACGGTGATATCGAAGGAGCGCCGAGGCGACTATCTGGGATCGACCGTCCAGGTGATTCCGCACATCACCGACGAGATCAAGTCGGCCATCCGACGCCTCGCCCCGGAGCATGACGTGGTGATCACCGAGATCGGCGGCACGGTCGGTGACATCGAGTCGCTGCCGTTCCTCGAGGCGATCCGTCAGTTCCGGGTGGACGTCGGCAGGGAGAACGCGGTCTTCGTTCACCTGACCCTGGTGCCCTTCATCTCCGCGGCAGGGGAGCTCAAGACCAAGCCCACCCAGCACTCGGTGCGCGAGCTCATGGAGATCGGAATCCAGCCGCACGTGGTCGTGTGCCGAACGGAGCGCCCGCTGTCCGATGACATCCGACGCAAGATCGCGCTCTTCACCAACGTCGAGCGGGAGGGCGTGATCGAGGCACGGGACGTCGAGACGATCTACGAGGTGCCCTTGCAGCTCCACGAACAAGGGCTGGACGGGGTGCTCCTGGAGCGCCTCGGCATCGAGGCACCAGAGCCGGACCTCACCTCGTGGAGCCGCATCGTCCAGAGGGTGAAGCACCCGGCCTCCGGGGAGGTCCGCATCGCGGTGGTAGGTAAGTACACGGCGCTGGTCGACTCCTACAAGTCCATCCAGGAGGCTCTGATCCACGGTGGCATCGCGAACGACGCCAAGGTCCGCATCGAGTGGCTCTCGTCCGAGCATTTCGAGCAGGGGCGGGGGGTGGACATCCTCGAGGACTTCGACGGTCTCCTGATTCCCGGTGGCTTCGGTCCCCGGGGAGTGGAGGGAATGTTGGCGGCGATCCGGTGGGCCAGGGAGCGTCACATGCCCTTTTTCGGGATCTGCCTCGGACTCCAGTGCGCGGTGGTCGAGTTCGCACGCAACGTCTGTGGCCTCGAGGACTCGCACTCCTCGGAGTTCAGCGAAGACGCGCCCGATCCAGTGATCTGCCTCCTCGACTCGCAGCTCCAGGTGACGACCAAGGGTGGGACGATGCGCCTGGGCGCGTACCCGTGTTTACTCGCCGAGGGATCGAGGGCCCGGGAGATCTACGGAGACGACGAGATCAGCGAGCGGCATCGGCACCGCTTCGAGGTGAACAACGCCTACCGGGCGATGCTAGAGCAGAACGGCCTCACGATCTCCGGCACCTCACCCGACGGCGGCCTGGTCGAGATGATCGAGATCACGGATCACCCGTGGTTCGTGGCCGGGCAGTTCCACCCGGAGCTCAAGAGTCGGCCCACCCGCCCGCATCCGCTGTTCGCGTCCTTCATCGAGGCGGCGTTGCGCTACGCGCGAGAGGGTGGGCTGGTCCCCGCCCCGCAGCCGGCCGGCGTCTAGGGAACGCCGCTCCTCCGGGCCATGTTCGAGCGCTTCACGCTCATCGCCGGACCGTGTGTCCTCGAGGACGACGCGCTGAACGTCCGCGTCGGCCGGGAGCTCGCGCGCCTGTCTGCGACGCTCGGCCTACCTGTGGTCTTCAAGGCCTCGTTCGACAAGGCCAACCGTTCCAAGCTCGAGGCCCCTCGGGGTCCCGGGCTGGAGGTGGGCCTCGAAGCGCTCGAGCGTGTGCGCGGAGAGACGGGCCTGCCGGTCCTGACGGACGTGCACGAGCCGTGGCAAGCGGAGCGCGCGGGAGCGGTGGTCGACGTGCTCCAGATTCCGGCGTTCCTGTGCAGACAGACGGATCTGCTGGTCGCGGCCGGCGCAACGGGCCGCATCGTAAACGTCAAGAAGGGACAGTGGATGGCCCCGGAGGAGATGTCGCACGCGGTGGGGAAGGCACGCGCCGCGGGAGCGTCCGAGGTTTGTGTCACCGAGCGGGGCACGTTCTTCGGATACGGCAACCTGGTGGTGGACATGCGCTCGTTCGCCCGGATCCGGGCAGCCTGTGGAGTACCGGCCATCTTCGACGGAACCCACTCGGTGCAGCGCCCGGGCCTGGCCGACGGAGCCAGCGGCGGCGATCCGGAGCACATCCCGTCCCTGGTGGCCGCGGCGGTCGCGGCGGGCTGTGACGGCCTCTTCCTGGAGACCCACCCCGAGCCGACACGGGCCCCGTCCGACGGCCCGAACATGCTTCCGCTGGACCGCCTTCCAGAGCTCCTCGAGCGCGTGCTGGCGCTGCGGGCCACGGCCGGGGTGGTGACACCATGAGCTCGAAGACGCCCCCGGGCCGGGCCCTTCCGGCAGAGCTCGCCCGACGGATCAAGCTCGTCGTATTCGACGTGGATGGCGTGCTGACCGATGCGGGCGTCTACATGGGCAGGACCGAGTCCGGCGAGCCGGTCGAGCTCAAGCGCTTCGACATCCAGGACGGTCTCGGGCTGAAGATGCTCCAGTGGGCGGGTCTGGAGGTGGCGCTGGTCTCGGGGCGCGTATCTGCGGCAACGGAGCTGCGTGCACGGGAGCTCGGGATCACCTGCTACCAGGACGCGTCGGCCCACAAGCTCCCGCCGGTCCGCGGCCTCCTGGAGCGGCATGGACTGGAGTGGTCCGAGGTGGCCATGCTCGCGGACGACCTCCCGGACCTGTCGGTGTTCCGCCTGGTGGGGCTGAAGGCGGCGGTGGCGAATGCGACCCCGCCGATCGCCTCGATCGCCGACTGGCGCGCGTCGAAGGCGGGCGGACGTGGCGCCGCTCGGGAGTTCTGTGACGCATTGCTCACGGCCCGGGGCGAGCTGGACGGGGTCGTGGAGCGCTACGTGACCGAGAGGAGCGGCGCTTGAGCGCGCGGTGGCAGGTCCGGTGGCGCCTGACGGCCCCCCTTGCCGCCGAGGTGGGCGGAGAGGGATCCGCGCCGGAGCAGGACCGGGCGCTCGTCGCGGAAGCCCGCCGGGTGCTGCGCCTGGAGGCCCGGGCCGTGTCGGACCTCGAGGACCGCCTGGGACCCGAGTTCGTCCGTGCATGCCGGCTCATCCATCGCGCCGAGGGACGGGTCATCGTCTCCGGCATCGGGAAGAGCGGGCACGTGGCCCGCAAGCTGGCAGCCACGCTGACGTCGACCGGCACCCCGGCCATATTCCTGCATCCCGTCGAGGGGCTGCACGGCGACATGGGGATCGTGGGTCGGGAGGACGTCGCGATCCTGATCTCGAAGTCCGGAGACACGCCCGAAACCGAGGGCCTGATCGCGTACCTCTCCCGCATGGGCGTCCCCATCATCGCCCTGACCGGACGCCGGGACTCGCCGCTCGCGCGTCATGCCCAGGCCTGCCTCGACTGCTCGGTGGCCGAGGAGGCCTGTCCCATGGATCTGGCGCCGACGTCCTCTACGACCGCGGCGCTGGCCATGGGCGATGCCCTGGCACTCGTCGTGCTCCAGCTCAAGGGCTTCCGCGAAGAGGACTTCGCCGTGCTGCACCCCGGAGGAGCACTGGGACGAAAGCTCACGCTGCGGGTAGCCGACGTGATGGTCTCCGACGCTCCATGGCTGGGGACGGAGGCCAGCGTGCGGGCGTGCATCGTACCGCTGGCCGAGCAGAGGGGCACCGTCGCGATCGTGGATGCCGACCGGCGGGTGGTCGGCGTCCTCACCGCGGGGGATCTCACGAGGCTCATGGAACGCGACCCCGATTTCCTCAACCGACCGGTGGCAGAAGTGATGACGAGGGACCCCAAGGTCGCCCATCCGGAGGAGCTCGGCTCCGCAGCCGTGCACCGCATGGAGCGTCACGGCATCATGGCTCTGCCCGTGAAGGCCGAGGACGGCCGGCTCCTCGGCATGGTCCACCTCCACGATCTTCTCCGAGCGGGGGCCGCATGACGCGGGCGAAAGGGTATCTGACGGCGATGTGCTGCGTGGCCTGGCTGACGCTGGGGGCGTGCCGGGACGAGCTCCAGACGCCGGTCGCACCCGGCGAGCTCCTCGAGCTCGGCGCCGATCTCGTGCAGTTCGGCATGGTCATGTTTCTCACCACGTCCGGGGTCCGCGAGGGCCGCGTCCAGGCCGACACCGCGTATGCCTGGAACGACTCGTCCAGGGTGCTCCTGCGCGGCATGCAGGTCGTGTTCTACGACGAGAATGGCCGCCCGCGCGCGACCGTCACCGCCCGGGGTGGCCAGATGAACGAGCGGACCGAAGAGATGGTGGCGCGGGGTGACGTGGTCCTGATTGTCCACTCGGACGGTCGGCGCATCGAGAGCCCCGAGCTGCACTACGATCCCAACCGTGACCGCATCTGGAGCGACTCGACCACCGTGCAGACGCTGGACGGGCAGGTGACCCGGGGTACCTCGTTCCAGTCGGACCTCGAGTTCAAGAACTTCCAGATCGCAAACCCACGCGGCGACATCGGCCGAATCGTCTTCTGATACGACCATGCGCCCACCGTCCACCGCTAACCGAGTCCGCGCCGCGCTCCTCGTGGCGACCTGGGGATGCGTGTGCGTGCCCGGGGCGTCGGCACAGCGTAGCTGCCGCTTCGTGGAGCCCACCGCCAACGTCCAGGGCGTCACGATCGCCGGGCTCGGACAGGTCTTCTACGTGAGCCGCCCGAATATCCGCTGCGCGGACGGCGTCTACATGCGGGCCGACTCGGCGGTCGCGTATCCGTCGCAAAACCGGACAGAGCTCATCGGGAACGTCCGCTTCCGCGACGAGTTCAGGGAGCTCCGCTCCGACCAGGCACGCTACTTCAGCCAGCAGGCACGCCTCCAGGCAGACGGCCATCTGTTCGTGCTCGACACGATCCGGGGCAGCCAGATCGAGAACGGCAGCCTGGTGCTGCTCCGCCGGACCGAGTTCCGGAGCGAGGAGGAGATGACGGTGACCCGCAGCGGAGGCGTACGCCCGCGGGCCCGCCTCTACCTGCAGCCGGCCAGCGACACCGCCGCGGCGGAGACCCGCCCGATGGTGGTCGACTCCTTGCCTCCGGACTCCGCGCAGGCGCTCGACTCCCTGGCGGCGCGGCCGGACAGCGTCCCGGTCGAGCCCCCACGCCCTCCGGAACCGGACACGGTGCCGTTCCTGGTGGAAGCCGAACGGTTGTTCCTGCGGGGCGAGGGGACGTTCCAGGCCTACGGCACCGTGGAGATCACGCGCGACTCGCTACGGGCCTTCTCCGACTCGACACGCTACGACCAGGAAGCGGGCGTGATCCTGCTCCAGGGCTCGGCCCGAGTCGAAGGGGATGGATACGATCTGAGCGGGCGTGACATCGACCTGGGGGTGCCGGAAGGCTCGGTGCGGAGCGTGCGGGCCGTGCGGGACGGCGTTCTCACCGGAGACCGTCTGCACCTGACGTCACCGGTCATCGAGGTCTTCCTCACGGACGGGGCGATGGACCGCCTCATCGCCGTGCCCCTGAGGCCTCTACCCGGCGCCACGACCCCCCTCGACGAGTCCGAGCGCACAAGACCCGTCGCCGAGGCCGAGGAGTTCACGCTCACTGCCGACTCGATCGAGGTGGTCGCTCCGGGACAGGCGCTGGATCACATAACGGCCGTGGGCGGCGCGAAGGGCGTGTCGAGCGCGCGGGACTCGCTGAACGTGGAGGATCTCCCCGAGATCGCCCGCCACGACTGGCTCGAGGGGGACACCGTGGTCGCGACCTTCGTCCGGGTCCAGCCGGGCCCCGAGGAGCCCGACAGCGCGGCCGCGCGATACCAGCTCGACAGACTCGTGGCCAACGGGACGGCGCGCAGCCTCTATCGGCTGGATCCGTCCGACACCACGGCCCAGGCCGGTGCCGCCAGGCCCGCGGTCCACTACGTCACCGGGGCGATCATCGTGATCGTGCTGGCCGACGGCCAGGTGGAGCGGATGGAGGTGGAGGGCCCGACCCACGGCTGGCATCTGGAGCCGGTCGTGCGGACGGTCCCCGGCGACTCGCTCGCTCCGGGGGACAGCGCCGCGGTGCGAGATACCGCGGCGGTGCGGGCCGACACGAGCCGTGCGGTCCCCGACACCGGTCGGGTGGGCGGCGCGCAGCCAAGCCGTCCCGGCCGGCGTGGGCCACCGAAGCGAACGCCGGTCGACCAACTCACGCCTCCGCTCGCCACCGACCCGTCGCGCGGACACCGACGCCCGAGGAGCCGGAGATGAGCCAGGATCCGCTTACAGGCTTCCTCGACGGCCTGAGCGGCCACGACCTCTCGGTCGCCGTCGGCCTCCGCGAGCTGGTCCGACGGGGCGACCGGGAGGGTCGTGTCGAGCGGGGTGTCTGGATCGCGTCCGTGCGCGAGACCTTGGCCATGTTGGCGGACGAGCTCGGCAGCCACGGCGCGGCCATGCTGCGCTCCGAGGGTGAGGAGCTCACGCGCTTCCTCGAGCAGCGTGTCATCCCACGGCTCGAAGAGGCCGGCCTGGTCATGCGCGACGAGCCCGACGAGGCCTGGACGGCCTTGTCGGCGGCTCCGGAGCTGTGGTCGCAAGTATCTGCAGACAAAGAGGATGCGATCGCGCGCATGACCCAGGTCATGAACCGTCTCGAGGTGGAACGGGCTCGCGCCTTCCGGACCGACGAGACCCCGTCCAACGTCCTCGTGGACGGTAGTCGCCTGTACGCCGAGGGTCTGACGAAGATCTACCGACGCAGGAAGGTGGTGGCCGAGGTGGATATCTCGGTTCGCCAGGGTGAGACGGTGGGCCTTCTGGGGCCCAACGGGGCTGGAAAGACGACGACGTTCTACATGATGGTCGGCCTCATCCCGCCCGACGGCGGATGCGTGTATCTGGACGGAGCCGACCTCACGGACGTACCCATGTACAAGCGGGCAAGGAAGGGCGTCGGCTACCTCGCGCAGGAGCCGTCGATCTTCCGGAAGCTCACCGTCGAGGACAACGTTCGGGCCATCCTCGAGACGCTGAAGCTTCCGCGCGCCCAGGAGAGGGAGCGCCTCGAGCAGCTGCTGCAGGAGCTATCCCTGCAGGGTCTCCGAAAGAACAAAGCGTATTCGCTGTCGGGCGGCGAGCGTCGCCGTCTCGAGATCACCAGGGCGTTGGTACAGCGCCCCAAGTTCATGCTGTTGGACGAGCCGTTCGCGGGGATCGACCCGATCGCCGTGAACGACATCCAGCAGATCGTGCGGGGGCTCAAGTCGCGCGGCATCGGAGTGATCATCTCGGACCACAACGTGGAGCAGACGCTGGAAATCGTCGATCGCGCCTACATCATGTACGAGGGCCGGATCCGAGTGAGTGGAACGGTCTCCGAGCTCGTCTGGAACGACGAGGTCGCCGAGATCTATCTGGGCCCGGCACTCACGCAGAGGATGCGCGGACGCTATGCGCGACCGGAGCCCGTCAACGCGGGGGTCGACGCTTGACCCCCGGGACACGGTAGGCTCCGATGAGCGCCTTCAATACGAAGCTGTACCAGAGCACGCAGCTCCGGCAGGAGATGCGCATCAATCCGCGCCTGTATCAGGCGATGGAGCTCCTGTACATGCCGCTGCTCGATCTCCAGCAGCATCTCAAGCAGGAGATGGCGGAGAACCCCTTCCTGGAGATGTCGGAGGCGGACGACGCGCAGGAAGTCGAGTTGAAGGAGGACGTCAAGGACGAGCCGCTCGGCGACGACGTCGATTGGGAGGAGATCCTCCTGGATGGATTCGACGTCGGTGGGCGGCGCGCACAGCACGAAGAGCGCGACTACTTCGAGCCGACGCCGGTCGAATCGCACGACCTGCACGATCATCTGAACGAACAGCTGCGGCTGCTACCGCTCGACGAGCGACAGCTGCGCCTCGGCGAGGAGATCATCGGGGACATCGACGACCAGGGCACGCTGTCGTGCGGGCTCTCCGACGTTCTCGACGGCGTGAACACGTGGCTCGACGAGGTGCGGCCCATCGCCCTCGAGCGGGCCAACGCACTGCCGGACGAGCGGGAACGCGAGGAAGAGCTGAGCACGATCGAAGAGCTCTTCAGGCCCTACGAGATGGCCGAGGTCGAGGCCATGCTCAGAGTGATTCAGAGCTTCGACCCCCCTGGTGTCGGCGCCCGGGACGTGCGCGAGTCGATCCTGATTCAGCTCCGGCAGAGGGACGCCGAGGACACCGTCACCTATCGGATCGTCGAGGACCATTTCGACGCGCTGATCAACCATCGCTGGAACGACATCGCGCGGGCCCTTGGCATCACGCCCAAGGAGGTCCAGAACGCGGCCGACCGGATCAGCCAGCTGGATCCCAAGCCGGGAATGAAGTACTCCGCAGATCCCGAGCACTACGTGATCCCGGACCTCATCGTCGAGAAGATCGACGGCGAGTACATGGTTTTCGCCAACGACACGAATCTTCCGCGGCTGCGCATCTCGAAGGCGTATCGAGAGGTGGCGCGGGACAAGAACAAGTTCAGCGGTGAGAACAAGGACTTCATCGCGACCAAGCTGAATTCCGCCAACTGGATGATCCAGGCCATCGAGCAGCGCCGTCAGACGATGCTGAAGGTGATGAACTTCATCGTGGATCGTCAGCGGGACTTCTTCGAGCGGGGCGTCCAATACCTCAAGCCACTCACCCTGCGCGAGGTTGCGGACCACATCGAGATGCACGAGTCGACCGTGTCCCGGGTCACCAACCAGAAGTACTGCCAGACGCCGAGGGGCGTGTTCTCGCTGAAGTACTTCTTCTCGAGCGGGCTCAGCACCACCAGCGGCGAGGACATCTCGGCGAGGGGCGTCAAGGACAAGATCAAGAGCATGGTCTCGGACGAGGATCCCAAGAAGCCTCTCACCGACCAGGCGATTGTGAAGCTACTCAAGACCGACGGTGTCAACATCGCCAGGCGGACCGTGGCCAAGTACCGCGACCAACTCGGCATCCTGCCCGCCCGCATGCGGAAGCGCGTGTGAGTGCGGAGGCGTCCGTCGGCTCGCGGACGCTGGACGCGACCGAGGCGGCGCGGACCCTCTCGCCCGAGACCCGACGCGACTTCGCCGTCGTCGTTCCTGCCTTCAACGAGGCCCCGGTCGTTCCGGATCTGGTGCGGGAGCTACGCGAAGCCTTCGATCGCTACGAGCTTGCCGGACAGGTCATCTTCGTCGACGACGGCTCCACCGACGGTACGGCCGACGTCGCCCGTCGCGAGGCCCAGGGGTGGGGCGCGTTCACCGTGGCGCGGCATCGATCGAACCTCGGCAAGACCGAGGCGATGGTGACGGCGGCCGCCATGACCGAAAGGTCCGTTCTCGTGCTGTTCGACGCGGATCTGCAGCATCGCCCCGACGAGATCCCCAGATTCCTGGCACGATTGCAGGATGGGTGGGACGTGGTGACCGGCAGGAAGGTCGGCGCGTACGACAAGCGCGGCGTGTCGTCCGTCTACAACCGGCTGTCGCGCGCCATCTTCAAGGTACCGGTCAGCGATCTCAACTCCATGAAGGCGTTCCGCCGCGAGATCCTGGACGAGCTGGTTCTTCGGCACGATTGGCACCGATTCTTCGTCGTGCTGGCCCACGCCCGCGGGTACAGGGTCACGGAGATCGACGTCGAGCTGTTGCCGCGCAGGGCAGGGGAGTCGAAGTACCGCGGCCCCTTCAGGATCCTCATCGGCGTGATGGACCTGCTCTCGGTCTGGTTCCTGCTGATCTTCTCCCGAAAGCCGCTCATGCTCTTCGGCGCCACGGGCTTCGGGATGGTGGCGCTGGGGGTGCTGATCGGCCTGCTGGCCTTCTACCTGCGCTTCCTGCATCCGTTGCTGGGCTTCGCGCCGTACATCCCCCCCATGGGATACCGGCCGCTCCTGACCCTGGTCCTGATGCTGGAGACCCTCGGGTTTCTGCTCGTCGGCGTAGGATTGGTGTCGGAGCAGGTGGCGCAGGTGCGGGCCGAGCTCGACGAGCTCCGGCGCCGAGGACCCTGACTCCGTGTCCCCCCGCGTTCTGATCGTCGTCGGCACCAGGCCCGAGGCGATCAAGATGGCCCCGGTCGTCGACGCCCTGCGCGCCCGCGGGGAGGTGGAGGTGCGCGTCTGCCTCACGGGGCAGCACACGGCGCTCGTCGATCAGGTCCTGGATGCCTTCGCGCTCCGTCCGGATTTCGACCTCGGGATCATGAGGGAGGGACAGTCCCTCTACGACGTGGTGCACGCCGCGTTGGACGGGCTGGGAGAGGTGGTTCGATCCTGGAGCCCGGACGTCGTCCTCGTCCAGGGCGACACGGCCACCGTCTTCGTCGGCGCCCTGGTCGGCTTCTTCGAGCACGTGCGCGTGGGGCACGTAGAGGCCGGGCTGCGCAGCCACGAGAAATGGGCCCCCTTTCCAGAAGAGATCTTCCGACGGCTCGCGGACGTGTTGTCGGACTATTACTTCGCGCCCACTCCCCTCGCCCGCGAGGCTTTGCTCAGGGAGGGCGTCCCGGCGGACCGCGTCCACGTCACGGGCAACACGGTCGTGGACGCGCTCCTCACGGTCGGCACCCACCGGCGCCCGGTCCGCGATCCGGCTCTGGCCACCGTCCTGTCGGGTCCGCGGCGCCTGGTGCTGCTCACGGCGCATCGGCGTGAGTCATTCGGCGCACCGCTCCGCGAGGTTTTCGGCGCGGTTGTCGATCTGGTGAGCTCCGTTCCCGACATCGAGGTGGTCTACCCCGTCCATCCGAACCCGAACGTGCGCGAGCCGGCCCAGGAGCTCCTCGCGGGACACGAGCGCGTGCACCTCACGCGCCCGCTCGACTACCTCGACCTGGTGGCGGCGCTCCGGGCCGCCTCCCTGGTGCTCACCGACTCGGGCGGTATCCAGGAGGAGGCGCCGACCTTCGGGGTCCCCGTCCTGGTGCTTCGCGAGGTCACCGAGCGCCCCGAAGGAATCGAGGCGGGGGTGGCCGTGCTGGTGGGGACCGATCGTCGGCGCATCGTGGCACGAAGCGTCGAGGCCCTCGGGCGCGGGGCGAACCGCGCCACCCCGCCGAATCCCTACGGTGACGGCCAGGCCGGCGTACGGATCGCCGACATCCTGATCTCAGACCTTACGGGAGCGAAGCGCCGGACCGAGGACTGGATGTCGTGAGGATCCTGATGCACTGCGTGTATTTCCCGCCGGAGGTGGGCGGGCTGGAGAGTCATGTCTTCTACCTGTGCCGCGCACTCGCAGAGAAGGGACACCGCGTGGACGTCGTGACGTCGCGCTCCCGCAGGGGACTGCCCACCCGGGACATCATGGACGGGGTCCACGTCTGGCGCACCTGGCTTCCGGCCCGGAACAAGGTGGGTTGGGCCGCGCATGCCGCCGGCTCCATCCCGCGATCGGTCGCCCTGGCGCGGGGCGCGGACGTCCTGCACGCGCAGGCCTTTCAATCGGTGCCCCCACTGCAGGTCGCGCGCGCCGCGACCTCGGCTCCTCTGGTCGCGACCTTCCACACGTCGCACTTCCTGCGACTCGCTGAAAAACCTGCCTGGCGACCCGTCCTCGGCCGCATCGTCGGGGCTCCGGACCACGCCCTGGCCGCGTCGGTCGAGATCGCGCAGGTGGCCGAATCGCTCTCGCCGGGGCAGGAGGTGGAGCCTCTGACCAACGGAGTGGAAACGTCGATGTTCCGTCGCGTTCCACCCTCGCTGCCCCCTGTGGCCCCCGGCCGCCGCCGCATCATCGTCCCTCGCCGCCTCTTCGCCAAGAATGGGGTCGAATACTTCGTACGGGCGTTGCCCCGCATCGTCCAACGCCTCGACGTGGAGGCCGTGCTGGTGGGTGACGGACCCGAGCGGTCGCGCCTGGAGGCCCTGGCCCGGTCGGTGGGCGTCCGGGATCGGGTGTGCTTTCTCGGAGCGCGTCCCAACGCCGACATGCCGGGGCTCTTGTCGTCGGCGGAGCTCGCGGTCTTCCCGTCCCTCATGGAGGCGACTTCCGTGGCGGCGCTCGAGTGCATGGCGTGCGAGCTCCCGGTCGCGGCGTCCCGGGTCGGGGGGCTCCCCGAGATCGTGGACGATGCCACTGGGGCGCTCTTCGAGCCGGCGGACCCCGACAGCATCGCGCAAGTGGTTTCGTCTCTGCTGGAGCGTGACGATCTTCCAGCCCTCGGGGCGAGGGCCCGGGCGCGCGTGGTCGATCGCTGGAGCAACGAGCGCCTGGCCCTGCGGCATCTCGAGATCTATGAAGAGCTGATCCGGCGGCGCGGCGCCGTCTGATCCCGGACGAGCGATGGCCAGGAAGCAACGAAACAGCAAGGTGGAGCGCGCCGGAGGCGCACCGACTCCCACCGACACCAACGTGCCACGGGTGCCGCCTTGGCTACCCGCCGTGGTGTTCGCCGCCCTGACGCTCTGGCTCTTCCGGATCTTCGTGTTCGGCGACGGGATGCTGCTGGGCGGCGACACGTTGGGCCTGGGATACGTGGCCAGGGCCTTCTATGCCGCGTCGATCAAGGGGTCGACGGGCTTCCCCTTCTGGAATCCGCAGATCCTCGGAGGCACGCCGTTCCTGGAAGCCCTCTCCGGCGGAGACTCCCTCTACCCGCCATCCGCGCTGCTCCTGCTGATCCTGGAGCCGTACCGCGCCCTGGGTTGGAAGCTCGTCCTGCACGTCCTCGCGGCGGGCTTCTTCATGTTCGGGTGGGTCCGGGCCATCGGCGCTTCACGCCCCGCGGCCCTGGTGGCCGGCGTCGGCTACCTCCTGTCGCCCATGCTGGTGAGCTTCGTCCGTCCGGGTCACGACGGGAAGCTCTTCGTCATGGCGCTGGCGCCACTCCTCTTCTGGGCCGTCGAGCGCCACTTCGTCCGACCGAGGGCAGCCACCTTCGCCGGGGTCGGGCTCGTCGTGACGCTCGTGATGCTCACGACCCACTTCCAGATGGCCTACTTCCTTTTCGGCGCGGTGGGTGCGTTCGCCCTGTTCCGGACGTTCCAGGTCGGCCGGGCTCCTCAGGCCGAGGGGACCGAGGAGGGCGCGAGACAGTCCGCGGGTCCGCGGGCCGCCAGCCTCCGCTTCGCGGCCTTCCTGGCCGCCTCCTTCGTGGGCGCGGGGGGCGCGGCCGTCCAGTTCGTGCCGGCGGTGGAGTATGTCACCGAGTACTCCCGCCGGGTCCAGACCACGGCGGAGCACGCCGGTGAGTCGGGTCGGGCCTGGTCGAGCTCCTGGTCCCTCCACCCCGAGGAGGCCATGGGGCTCCTGATCCCCGAGTTCGCGGGGAACAACGCCGGCGGCGCCGCGTGGAGCACCGGGACCTATTGGGGCCGCAACGCCACACGGGACAACCTCCCGGTGCCGGGCGTCGTGCTCCTGGTGCTGGCCGCGGTCGCGTTCGCAGGAGGAGCGCGACGCGGACTCCGCCGGTTCCTGGCCGGGCTCGGCGCGGTGGCGCTGCTCTTCGCGCTCGGCACCCATACGCCGGTCTGGGGACTGTTCTATGCCCTCCTGCCGGGGATCCGACTCTTCCGAGCGCCGGACATGGTGATGTTCCTCCTCGTGTTCTCCGCCGCCACCCTGGCCGCCCTGGGTGTGGACCGGCTCCTGCAGGTCCCCGGGCGGGGCGGGGGAGACGCGTGGAGGGGTCCAGGACGGGTCCTGCTGGGTGCGACGGCCCTTCTGTCGGCCCTGGCCCTGTTGGCCTCGTCCGGGGGACTCCTCTCGTTCTGGACCTCCGTCGTGTACCGGAGTGCCGACCCCGGCCTCGTGGCCCGAGCGGAGCCGTTCGTGGCTCGGGGCGCCTTCCTGTCGGCGGCCCTCGTCGGCGCCCTGACCGCGCTTGCATACGCCTGGCGCAGGTCCCGACTGGCGGCTGGCGCCTTGCTCGGGGGTCTGGTGCTCCTGGTCTCCCTCGACGCGCTGCGCGTGGACGGGTCCTTCATCCAGATCCTGTCGTTCCAGGATTGGTCCCGGCCGGATCCGAACATCCGCGCGCTCCTCGATCGTGAGGCTGGGAGTACGGAGCCCTATCGCCTGATCTCCTTCGCCGAGAGCGGGCAGGACGTGATGCCCGCGATGCACGGCATCGAGCTGGCCGGAGGGCACCACCCCAACGACCTCTCCCGGTATCGAGAGCTCATCGGGATGGTGGGCTCGGGGATGCCGGAGAACCTGTTCGATCCGCGCATCCGGCGCCTCCTGAACGTCCGCTACCTGCTGTGGCCGGACTACGAGGCCGGCGGCTCTCTCCAGGGAGACCCCATCTCGCGCACACAGCTCCAGAGCGGCCAACCGTACCAATCCCTCTATGCCGAGCCGGGCCTGCCCCGGGCTCGGCTCGTGGCGAACGCCGTGGTCCGCTCGGACACCGACGCCGTGCCCTACATGCTGTCGCCCGACTTCGATCCGGCGACCGAGGTCGTCCTTCCCGAGGCGCTTCCCGGCATCACCCTGGACGGGGGTCCGGTTTCGGGGTCCGTCCGCTGGGAGGCCCGGACGCCCAACCGACTTCGCCTGGGGGTCACGTCGGACCGGCCGGCGCTTCTCGTCATCGCCGACAACTGGTTTCCCGCTTGGCACGCCACCGTGGACGGAGAGGCCGCCCCGGTGCTGCGAGCCTACCACACCTTGCGCGCCGTCCCGGTGGGGGCGGGCACGCACACCGTCGACATGTGGTATCGGTCCGGAACCGTGGCGCGCAGCTTCTGGGTGAGCCTGGCGGTGGTGGTCGTCCTCCTGGGCCTTTGGGGCGCAGGACTCAGGCCCGAGCGCGGGAGGCCGGCCTGAAGAGGCTCGCGGTTCGGGGCGGCCAGCTGATCCTGACCGTGTCGGTGACGTGGTTCATCCTCCAGCGCGTGGGCCTAGGGGTCGAGCAGCTGGCCGCGGTGGACGCCGGCGAATGGGTTCCGAACCTCCCGCTGTTGCTCGCGTCGAGCCTGCTGCTGCTCGGCGGGTACCTCGCGTCGGCGGCGCTGTGGGGACGGTTGGTGCTGGACCTCGGAGGGCCGGCCGTCGCCGCCGGAGACGCGATCCGGATCTTCATGGTCGCCAACCTCGGACGCTACATCCCCGGCAAGGTGTGGCAGATCGCCGGGCTGTCGCTGCTCGCTCGGCGCAGGGGCGTTCCGGCTGCCACTGCCACGGGCGCGGCGGTGCTCGGCCAGGGAATCGGGCTCGCAGCAGCCTGCATCGTGGGCCTCGGGGCGCTCCTGGCCGCGCCGGCGGACGTCCGGGGCTGGGCCGTTCCCCTGGCCCTGTCGCTGCTCGTGGCCGTGGCCGTCGGGCTCGCGCCACCGGTCTTCCGCGGCCTCGCGCAGGCCTGGTTCCGGCTGATCCGGCGGGAGCCCCCCGAGGGCCTGGCCAGCGTCCATGCGTTGCGGTGGCTCCTGCTGTACACGGCCAACTGGATGCTGTACGCCTTTTCGTTCTGGCTGTTGGCCGTCAGCTTCGGCCGGGTCGGAGCGATCGTGCCGGTCGCTTCGGCGTTTGCGGCGGCCTATGTGCTCGGTTACCTGATGCTGTTCGCTCCAGCCGGTGTCGGGGTCCGCGAAGGGTTTCTGGTGTTGTTCCTCGGACCGCATCTGGGGGTCGGTCCAGCCGGTGTCCTCGCCGTGATCGCGCGGCTGTGGACCACGGTGGTCGAGCTCCTCCCGGCCGGTATCTTCTGGCTTCGTGCCGTAGCGCTCGGCAAGGACGGCGATGCAGAATCGGAGGCGTCCCTTGAGTGAGGGTCGGTACCTGGTCATCGTTCCCACGTACAACGAGCGAGACAACCTTCCCAGGAAGGTCCCCCTGATCCTGGGGCAGGACCCGCGCCTGGACGTGCTGGTCGTGGATGACGCTTCACCGGATGGAACGGGTGCCCTCGCGGACGAGATGGCGGCCGCCGACGCGCGCGTCCACGTGCTGCACCGCGACTCCAAGGATGGACTGGGGAAAGCCTATCTCGCGGGCTTCGCCTGGGGGCTCGAGCGTGCCTACGACGTTCTCTTCGAGATGGACGCCGATGTCTCGCACCCGCCCGCTTCGCTCCCGCTGTTTCTCGAGAAGATCGACGAATACGACGTCGTCATCGGATCCAGATACGTCGGAGGCCGCGTCACGGTCGTGAACTGGCCCATGAGCCGGCTCCTGGTGAGCTACTTCGGATCCTGGTACGCCCGGACCATCACGCGCATGCCGGTGCGCGATGCCACGGGGGGCTTCAACTGCTGGCGTAGGAAGGTGTTGGAGACCGTCGGCCTCGAGCGGGTCCGATCCAACGGCTACGCCTTCCAGATCGAGCTCAAGTTCAGGGCGTGGAGGGCAGGGTACCGGCTGGTCGAGATCCCGATTCTGTTCACCGAGCGCGACAGCGGCGAGTCCAAGATGTCGAAGAAGATCGTGCGGGAGGCCGTGTGGAGGGTCTGGTGGCTGAAGCTCGGCGCGCTCTTCGGGCGTCTGTGAGAGCGGTTCGACCGGTATGAGCGACCCCACGCGCATCGGGAAGGAATACTACGACACGAGCGCCTATTTCGAGGATCCGACGCACCTGACGGACCACGACAGCCGCTTCCAGAGATACCGGATTTCGAAGGTCCTGGAGCTGCACAGGCCGTCCTCACGGGACCGGATCGTGGACCTGGGCTGCGGCTGGGGCACGTTCAGCTTCGCGTTGGCCGACCTCGCGCAGGAGGTCGTAGGCATCGACTTCAGCGCCAAGAGCATCCAGCTGTGCAACCGGCGACTCGAGCGAGACCCCCACGACAACCTGCGCTTCGTGTGTGCAGACGCCGGAGAGACGGGCTTGGAGGCCGGGGCGTGGGACCTGGTGGTCGCTGCCGACCTGTTCGAGCATCTCTATCCGGACGACTCGATGCGTGTGGTTCGAGAGGCGTTCCGCCTGCTTCAGCCCGGGGGACGCCTGAGCATCTGGACCCCCCATCGCGGGCACGTCCTCGAGGTCCTCAAGAACCACGACATCCTGCTGAAGCGTGATGTGAGCCACGTCGACTACAAGTCCATGGCACGCATCACCGGCATGCTGCTCGACGCGGGGTTCCGGATCGAGCGCGCCTACTACGCCGAGTCCCATCTCCCGGGGCTCCGCCTCGTGGAGCGCCTGCTCATGGGGGTCGCGCCCATGCTGAGACGCAGGATCGCGGTCGTAGGCCAGAAGCCCGAGCGCTGACATGGGAGAGGCGGGTTGGGAGATCGAGCGGCGTTTCCTGGTTCGGACCGACGCCAGGTTGGCCGCGAGCCTCGGAGCCGGCGCGCGCTACACGCAGGGATACGTGAAGGCCGGCGACCCGTCGGTGCGCATCCGCATCGGCGAGGAGCGGGGGCCGGTGCTCACGCTCAAGCGGGGAAAGGGGATCAAGCGGCGCGAGGTCGAGACCCTCGTGCCTCGCGAGGTCGCCGAAGAGCTCCTCGCCGCCGCCGGCGACTGGGTGGTTCGGAAGACGCGCTGGCGGGTCGGCCGCTGGGATCTCGATCGCTTCGAGGGCCCGTTGGAGGGTCTCGAGCTCATGGAGGTCGAGCTCGGGCGGGTCGACGAAGAGCTGCCGGACGCGCCGACGGGGATTTGGATCCTTCGAGAGGTCACCGACGATAAGCGCTTCACCAGCAGTGCTTTAGCTCGCTTGCAGCCCGACGATCAGGAACGCCTCGTGCGAACGGTTTACCGGGAGCCCGGATCCGAATGAGGCGGTCGGCAGCGGTCCTGGCGGCGGTCTTGGTCCTGACCGGGTGCGGTGTCTTCGGCTATCCCGGACAGGCGCCAGCTCCAACCGCGGCGCCGTCCGGCACGGCGCCGTCGGCCCCGGCCCGCGAACCTCGCCCGACCCGAGGAAACCGACCGGAATACGAGGTATTCGGGGTCCGATACCGGGTCCTCGACAGCGCGGAGGGGTACGACGAGACCGGCGTGGCGTCCTGGTACGGCGAGGAGTTCCACGGTCGCTCCACCAGCTCCGGCGAGCCGTACGACATGAACGCGATGACGGCTGCACACCGCACGCTTCCGCTCCCGACGTACGTCGAGGTCACGAACCTGGAAAACGGTCGGGTGATCGTGGTGCGCGTCAACGACCGGGGACCGTTCCACGGAGATCGCCTGATCGACCTGTCGTATGCCGCGGCGCGTGAGCTGGAGATCGTGGCCAACGGCACGGCACGTGTGCGTGTGCGCGCCCTGAGCCGTGTTTCCGGGTGAAGGCGTGGCCAGGAGGGGGGTTTCGACAAGCGTAACTTAACATAATACATATTATACGAAGTTAATGTGGGACCCCCCCGGTGGGACTGGGTAGCGCGCAGAAGACCGGATGATGTCGTGGGAGAGAAGATGCCGCGGGAGAAGCGCTCAGGTCGTGGCCTGGCGGAGCTCGGCGAGCCGCATCTCGTAGAGGCCACGTTCCGGTGCGTTCTCGCCCAGCTCGGCGAGGATCCGCTCGTAGAGGGCCACCGCTCCGGCGGTGTCGCCCCTCTGGGCCCGGATGCGCGCCGCCGAGGCCAGCGCATCCCGAACCTGGAAGTCCAGGTCGGAGCGATCCGCGATGCGCATGTAGGTGGCGATGGCGTCGTCCCAACGCCCTTCCTGCTCGTAGGCGGCCCCCAGCAGCGAAGCCGCCTGGAGCTCGAGGGGCTCCCGGGGCGACGCGGCCATCGGCTCGAGGACGGCCAGGGCCTGCTGCGACTCCCCGGCGGCGAGGTAGAGCTCCCCGAGGAGCATCCTGGCCTCGCCGGCGTACGGGGTCCCGCCGAACCGCTCCAGGAAGACCGCCAGCTGGCTCTTGGCGCCCTCCGGGTCCCCGAGAGCCACGCTCTGGTGGATCGACTCGAGCTCGTTGGAGGCCTGCTGGATCATCGAGTCCCGGAAGTTCCTGTAGTACAGCCAGGCGCCCACCGCGAGCACGATCGCGACACCCAGCGCCGTCAGGAGCTGTTGGTTCCGACGACCCCAGTTGGCGATCTCCAGGATCTTGGCGATGAAGACGTCGTCTTCGTGCTCCTCGTGCTCTTGGGTCAGCCTGCGCTGACCCGGATGGCGCTTCGACATCGACGCGGATCCAGCCCGGAGTGTGAGGGTGTTGCGGGGTACGGAATCGAGCCTCAAAAGCTAGGCGCCACAGGGATTTCGGTCAACGTGGTGGGGGCGCGGCCAGAGGATCGATCTCGGGCGGATGGTACCCGGCCCGGGACCAGAGCCCCGTCGGACGTGCGAGCACCAGACGCCCCGCGGGATCGGCCTGAAGGACACCCTCGTACAGCCAGTCGTTCAGGAGGGTCGTGACGGTCGCGCGGTGCGCGCCCGCAAGGTCCGCCAGTACCTGGTGCGTGAGGCGCTCGCCTAGGCGAATGCCGCGGCCCACGGGCTCTCCGCACCGCTCCCCGAGGTCGAGCAGAACCTCCGCGAGGCGCTGGGCGGCGCTCGGCCCGCGCGACCCGCCCTGAGCATGCCGCAAGCGGTGCAGCTCGCGCTCCACCCCCTCGAGGTACGCGTCGAGGCTCCGACGCGCCGTCTTGAGCCCGCTCAGGAAGCGACCCGCCGGCAGCGGGTGGACCAGACACCGCGACCCCGCGACCGCCCCGTACCGCCGGTGCCCCTCCGTTAGGGCCTCGTCTCCGAACACCTCGGACGGCAGGGCCACCCCGACCGTGCGCGCGCCCCTGCCCCGTTCCATGCCGGGCAGCACCAGCCGAACGTGCCCCTCGCGCACGAGCCAGACCTCGGGCGCCGGATCACCGGCCGAGTACAAGGAGGCACCTTTACGCAGCCGGACCTGGTCCGCCTGCTTGACGAGACGATTCAGCTTCCGGTCGCGCACCGGCTCGAAGCGGAAGGGCACGGCTCAGGCCTCCACCACCCGGTGCTGGCCGAGCACCGGGTGGGACGCGAAGGCCACCGCGACCAGGATGACCGGCATGCTGAGCAGGGTGGCCCGGAGTGGACCGATCGCATCGGCCAGCGCGCCGGTCGCCAGCACCCCGACCGACCCCGTGGCCCAGGCCAGCCCCATGACGATCCCCGAACCCACCCCGGCTCCGCCCGGGATGAGCTCCTGCGCCGTGACCACGATCCCCGGAAGCGTCGCCATCGCCATGAACCCCGCGAACGCGGCCCCCGCGAAGGCGCCCGGCGTACCGACCGGGAGGCCGACGGCGGCCAGATGTGCGGGAAGCGCCAGCCCGCACAGCATCATCAGCATGCGCCGACGATCCATGCGGTCCGTCAGGAAGCCGCCAGCGACGGTCCCGAACGCTTGCGAGCCCAGATAGACGCTGAGCATCACCGCTCCGGCGGTCTCGCTGCCCCCGGCCTGGGCCACGATGATGGGCACCATGGTGAGAAACGCCCTCTGCGCCCAGGCCATCGCGGCGCTCACGCCGAACACGAGTCCCAGCGGTCCGGCGAGCTGGCGAAGGACGGTTCCCGGCGAGGGAGGCGGCCGGGCCGGCGACTCGCTGCGCGCGGTGGGCAGGCTGACGTAGAGCAGCGGGCTCAATGCCACGATCGGGATCATGGCGACCCACAGCCCCTCGAGCCCGCGTGCCTGCACGATCCACACGGCCGCCAGCGGCCCGATCGCGTACCCCGCCGTGCCCCCGAACGCGAAGACGGAATAGCGCATCCCGCTCCCCCGGCCTTCGGACACGCGCGCAGCATACGAGGCCCCCGGCGGATGGAAGGCCGCGCTTCCGAGCCCGGCGAGGAGGAGGACGAGGACCAGAGTCGCGAAGGTCGGGGCCAGGCCGAGCATGGACGAGAAGCAGCCCGCGGCCAGGGCGCCTCCCACGAGGAAGAGGCGACGACCGTATCGGTCGGCCAGGTATCCCAGCAGGGGCTGGAAGGCCGAAGAGGCGATCGAGAACGCCATCGCCAGGGTCGCGGCCATGACGATGGAGAGCCCGAACCTGCCCATGAGGCGCGGAAGCAGAGGATGCACGAACGCGGCATAGGCGTCGTTGAACCCGTGTGCCACGGCGACCACGAGGGCCACGCGTCCTGGGCTCGGGAAACCTCGCGGCGAGGTGTCGGACGGGCGGACGGGCATCGGGGGACGAGGATCGTGTTCGGCTCGGGTGCGCGGCGCTCCGAGCACGATAACCGGAGCACACTCGGCGGGCCAACGCCCCTGGCGCCTCGGGGGTGCCACCGTCAAGCTGTGGGGAGCCCTCGCTGCCAACACCCCGGAGGAAGGCATGCACTGGCTTTCGGGTCCCATCTCGTCCCTCGGGGGCGCCGTCCTGGCCCTACCGTTGCTGCTCACGGCGTGCGAGTCGCCGCCGCCGCCCGAGCCGGCTGCGGACGCCTTCTACCCCGCCGCGAACCGACCGGACGTCCGGGGCACCCTGGGCGCGGTGTCTTCGGACCACCCGCTTGCGACGCAGGCCGGGCTGCGGGTCCTGCAGGAGGGTGGCAACGCGGTCGACGCGGCCCTCACGATGGCCGCCGTGCTCGCCGTGGTGCGCCCGCACATGAACGGGGTGGGAGGCGATGCGTTCGTGCTCGTGTACGAGGGCGCGACGGGGCGGATCCACGCCCTGAACGGAAGCGGTCGGGCCGGCGCACTGGCCACCCCCGCCTTCTTCCGTGAGCGAGGGCTGGACGCGGTCCCCGAGACCGGCCCGCTCTCGGTGAGCGTCCCCGGTGCGGTCGCCGCGTGGGTGGACGTGCACGAGCGCTTCGGCACACGGCCGTTCGCCACCCTTCTCGAGCCCGCCATCGGATACGCGCGGGACGGCTTTCCGGTCTCCACCCGGCTTGCGGCGGACTTCCGAGACCAGGGCGGCAGCCTCAACGACGCCGGCCAGCGCCAGTACCTGCCCGGTGGAGCCCCCCCGCACGTAGGCGCCCTGCTGCGGAACCCCGCCCTCGCGGAGACCCTCGAGGGCATCCAGCGCGGCGGAAAGAACGCTTTCTACCGGGGACCCGTCGCCCAGCGCCTCGCGGCCTTCCTGGAAGCCGAGGGAGGGTACCTCCGGGCCCCGGACTTCGCGTCGCACACCTCGGCCTGGGTCGAGCCGATGCGGGGAAGCTACGAGGGTCACGAGGTCTTCGTGTTCCCACCGAACAGCCAGGGCCTGGCGCAACTCCAGCTCTTCGAGATGGCCAAGTCGTTCGACCTCAAGACGATGGGCCACAACACCTCCAGCTATCTCCATACGCTGATCGAGCTCAAGAAGCTCGCCTTCGCGGACCGCGATCGGTGGGTCGCCGACCCCGAGCTGGCCGACCTTCCGATCCAGGACCTCCTCGACCCGGACTACCTGGCGGGGCGGGCCCGGATCGTCGACCCGGCTCGGGCGTCGGAGGGCTTCGAGCCGGGGATCGGCGCGGACGGGCTCGGCGACCGTTCCGAGACCGACGATTCCGGGGACACCGTCTACCTCACCGCCGTGGACCGGTGGGGCAACGCCGTTTCCTGGATCCAGAGCCTCTATGCCGGCTTCGGGTCCGGACTCTTCGAGCCCGAGACCGGGGTCATGCTGCAGAACCGGGGTGCCCTCTTCACGCTCCAGCCGGGACACCCGAACGAGGTCGCGCCGGGGAAGCGCCCCTACCATACCCTGACCCCGATGCTCGCCACCCGCGACGGGCACCTGGCGTTCACCCTCGGGACACCCGGCGGCGACAGCCAACCCCAGTCCCTTCTCCAGATCGTGAACAACCTCCTGCTCTTCGGCATGACCCCGCAGGAGGCGATCGAGGCGCCGCGCTTCCGCTCCAACCGGGGGCTCAACCTCTCCATCGAGCACAGGGTGGCGCCCGAAACCCTCGAGGAGCTTCGGGCCCTCGGCCACGACGTCCGCCTGGTGCGAGGCTGGACCGCCACCTTCGGCGGGGCGCAGATGATCCTGGTCGAGCCCGGGTCCGGCACGCTGGCTGCGGGCTCGGACCCCCGGCGAGAGGCCTACGGGCTGGCCTACTGATGGAGCGTACGTTCTTCGCCCTGGGCGCGCTCCTGGCGCTCCTGGGTGTCGGGCTGGGAGCGTTCGGAGCCCACGGGTTGCGTGGGTCGCTCTCGGCCGCCGACCTCGCCACGTTCGAGACCGCGGTGCGGTACCAGATGTATCACGCCCTCGGACTCCTTGCGGTCGCGGGCGCCACCGCTCGATGGCCGACGCCCGCGACCCACGTCGCGGGCTGGGCCTTCCTGGCGGGCGTGGTGCTCTTCTCCGGGAGCCTCTACGTGCTGGTGCTCTCCGGGCAGCGCTGGTGGGGCGCCGTCACCCCCCTGGGAGGACTGTGCTTCCTGGTCGGCTGGGCGGCTCTGGCCTGGGCGGCGCTGAGGAGTTGACGACGGAGCTGTCCAGGGCGCGTGCGATCGTGGACGCGGCCCATCGCATCGTCGTCCTCTCCGGCGCGGGACTGTCGGCGGAGTCCGGCGTCCCCGTTTTCCGGGGCGCTCAGGGGTTGTGGAAGACGCACCGGCCGGAGGATCTTGCCACTCCTGAGGCCTTCCGCAGGGACCCACGCCTGGTCTGGGAATGGTATGCCTGGCGACGCCAGGTCGTGTTCGCGTGCGCACCCAACGAGGGACACCGGGCCATCGCCAGGCGCGCGGCACAGGGCCGCTTCGCGGTCGTCACCCAGAACGTGGACGGGCTCCACGCCCGGGCCCGCGCCGAGCTGGCAGCGCAGGAGGTCGTCGGCTACCCCCTGCTCGAGCTGCACGGAGCGCTTCAGCGCGACCGGTGCTCGGGGTGCGGGGCTCGTTCCGAGGCGGTGGCGGTCGACGGCACGTCCACCGCGACGTTGCCCCGCTGCGTTCGCTGCGGGTCCCTGCTCCGCCCGGACGTCGTCTGGTTCGGCGAGTCCCTGGACCTCTCGGTGTTGGATACTTCTTTCCGACTGGCGTCGGAGGCCGACGTGTGCCTCGTGGTGGGAACCAGCGCTGTCGTCCATCCCGCCGCCTCCATCCCTCTCGCGACCCGGCAGGCCGGCGGCGTGATCGTCGAGGTGAACCCGGAGCCGACGCCGTTATCCCGGCATGCGGCCGTTTCCATCGCGGGGCGGGCTGCGGACGTCCTACCTCGGCTCCTCGACTGACAGGAACTCCCGGAGGCTCTTCGGGTTATCTGCGGCCCTCAGGCACCGTCCTTGCACGACACCCGGCCGAGCGGCGCCGCGGCGAGCCGCATCCACCTCAGCCCCCTCCCCCGAATGCACAGGCTTCGTCACCTCACGGCCGCAGCGGCCGCGCTCACCCTCGCGGCGTGCACTGGAGACTCCCCGACCGGGCCGGAGGTGACGTCGGTGGCGGTGACCCCCTCCTCCGCCACGCTACCTGCGGTCGGCGCCACACAGCAGTTCTCCGCCGTGGCCACCGACGCGAGCGGGAAGGCCGTCACCGGCCAGACGGTGGCGTGGTCCACCTCCAACGCGTCGGTCGCCACCGTCTCCACGACAGGCCTGGTCACCGCCGTCGCCGTGGGCGCGGCGACGATCACCGCCACGGTGGGCGGCGCCGCGGGATCGGCCAACGTGAGCGTGGCGCAACCGTGCGCGAACCAGACGACCGTGACCCTCGCCCCCGGCGAGGCGCAGTCCTTCGCGGTGACGGATTGCCTCCTGCTCCCGTCCGGCGCGGCGGGAAGTCGCTACCGGATCGCCGTCCTGCGGCCGACCGAGACCGCCAGCCGCTCAGACGTCCAGACCGTGACGCTGTACGTCTCGGGGGTCGGCGTCACCGCCGCGGCGGCCCCGCCCACGGCCGCGCTCCGGGCTCCGGCGCTCGCGCTGCCGCGGATGACGTCGGCACAGACGGCCGCGCTGCGCCGTGGGGCGTCGCTGGCTGAGTCCACCGCGCGGGTCCACGCCCGGCTCCGTGAGCAGGAGCGGGAGCTCGTGGCGGGTATGGACCCCGACGCGATCCTGCGGGCGGCGGGTCCGCGCCTCCAGACCGCGCCGGCGCAGGTGGATTCTCCGGAGAAGATGACGTTCGACATCTCGACGGACGCGCAGTGCTCGACGACGGCAGCCAAGAAGGTCACCGGGATCCGCGTCCACGAGAACGACGACCTGGTCGTCTATCAGGACAGCGCCCAGCGGGCCACCAAGCCGGTCTCCGTCGGCCTGGCCCAGCAGATGGTCAACTACTACAGCGCGTACGGCAAGCCGGTGGTCGAAAGCTACTTCGGCGCGCCCACCGACCTCGACGGAAACGGAAAGCTGGTGCTGTTCGCGTCGCCCGTGGCGTCGGACACGATCGCCGCCTTTGTGTGGAGCGGGGATTTCTTCGACAACACGCTGCCGTACCCCCAGGGCTGTCCGGCCTCCAACCACATGGAGATCATCTACTTCAACACCGACCTGATCCTCGACATGCAGAACGGGGACAGCTACCAGGCGCTCAGCACCATCGCGCACGAAAGCAAGCACGTCGTCTCGCTCTACAATCGCATCGTCGCATCCACGCGCGCGGGGGCGTCGCGCTTCCATCCTTCGTGGATCGAAGAGGGCACGGCCGAGATCGCCGGCGAGATGTCGTCCCGCCGCGGCTGGGCGGCCGCGGGGGGCCCCGCGGTCGGCGCCAAGGTGAAGGGGTCGGACTTCTACCCGGGCAACCAGCTCAGGCTCACGCCCGAGAACTACGGGGTGCTGCTCAACTTGGCCCGCACTGTCTGGTACCTGTCCAGCCAGCCCAACGGGATCGTCGTCACGCCCGACGGGGCGGGCGAGAGCCACAGCGTCTATGGAAGCGGGTGGACCTTCATGCGCTGGCTCGGTGATTCCTACGGCGGGGCGGGCACCACGCCCGAGGGGGACGCTTCCCTCTTCCGGGCGATGACGGACTCGCTCGCCGGGCAGGGAACCACCGGGATCCTCGAGCAGACCGGAAAGGCGTTCACGACGCTGCTCGACGAGTTCGCCGTCGCCGTGATGCTCCACGAGACCGGTTCCCCTGCGCCGGCGCGGGACTTCGGCACCTACGACTTCCTGTCGGGGACCGACGTGTTCACGAACCCGGATCCGCCGGGGGTCTTCCCCTGGCCGGTGACCACCACGTCGTCCGACAACGAGAGCGTCTCCTTCCAGACCGCTCAATACTCGGGACCCATCGGCGCCTCCGGGATCCGCATCCACGACCTGGTCTCCAACGGCACCGGACAGGGTGCCCAGATCCAGCTCACCATGTCGCTTCCCGGGAAGATGGTGATCACCCGGCTCAGGTAGGCGCCGTCTTTAGGCGGTGGAGTCGAAGCCCTTCCCACCTCTCAGGTGACGGGGCCTCGGCCAGTCAGGACCCCCGCGAGGATGTCGGGCGACACATTTCCACCCGACACCACCACCACGATCGGGCCGGCCGCGCCGTCAGGGGGGTGCCACCGCCCTGCCAGGATCGCGGCCACGGCGACCGCTCCCGCGCCCTCCACGACCAGATGTAGGTCGTTGCAGCAGAACGACATGGCATCGGCGATCTCGTCCTCCGTCACGACGACGTGCTCCAGGTCCAGATCGCGCACCAGCTGGAAGGAGTGACGGTTGTCGAGGCCGATGCCGCCGGAGAGCGCGCTTGCCAGGGTCGGCTCTTCGGGAAGCTGAACCGGTCGGCCGGCGACCAGGCTCGCGAGCATGACGGCAGCGCGCTCGGCGGAGACCCCGACCACCGCGGGCGCGTCGTCTCCCAGCTCGGCGCGCAGCGCGGCCCCGATCCCTCCCAGGAGCCCGCCACCGGAAAGGGGCACCAACACCGCCGAAGGCGGGCTGCGCCGGGTCGCGCGCAGGATCTCGAGCCCGAGCGTTCCCTGCCCCGCGATCACCCCGGGGTCGTCGAAGGCCGACACGAAGGTACGCCCCGTCTCAGCGGCCAGAGCCTGGGCGTGCTCTTCGGCCCCGTCGTAGGTCGGCCCGGCCATCACGGCCTCGGCCCCCGCCCGGCGGATTCCCTCCAGCTTGACGGGATCCACCCACTCGGGCACACAGATCGTGGCGGGGATGCCGAGGTGCCGAGCCACCCACGCCACCGCACGCCCGTGGTTGCCGCTCGAGCACGCGACCACGCCCGCCCGCCGCTCGGCCTTCGACAGCGCGGACAGGCGCGCGGCGGCCCCGCGGACCTTGAACGAGCCGGTCGCCTGCAGGTTCTCGAGCTTGAGCAGGACCTTCGTGCCGAGCCGCTCCGTCAGCTGCGGGGCCTCGATGAGCGGCGTCTGGAGTGCGACGCGGGCTACCGCCCGGCGGGCGCGACCGAAATCGATCGCCCCACCCGGGCCGGGGCTCGCCGTTGGGGTCACGGGACCCGGCGAATGCGCCCGAAGGTCATGGAGCCCCGAGCCTGGCCAGCTCCGCCTCCGCGGCCGCGTACCCGAAGGCGGCCCACTGACTCGAGCCGCTCACCACGCGCTCGAAGATGTGGCGTGCCGTCGCGGTGTCTCCCCGGATGAGGTACCAGGCGCCGACCCCATAGCCGGCCGTGGTGCTCGCGAGGGTCGCGTCCGCGCCCCCGGGCCCGAGCAGCTCTTCCGGGCTCCGCTCGCCCCGCTGGAGCATCACGAGGTCGAGGTAGCCGCCGCTCTCGATCACATCCATGCCGTCGTCCACCGACGCCATGACCTGCCCGGCCTCCTGTTCCCGGCCCAGGCGGCGGAGCGTCATCGTACGCCAGTAGGCGGTGGCCACCTTGCTGTCGTCGTGACGGGACACCTCGGCGCAGCGCGCGTACGCCCCCGCGGCGCGCTCGAAATCTCCGGACAGGTAGTAGGCCAGGCCCAGATGGTACCAGATGTTGAACTGGAGCGTGCTCGTGGGGATCCCGCGCGCGTTTGGAAGGCCGTCCGGCTCGACCTCGTCGCGCAGCCCCTCGGTGAGCTCCGCGGCTCTCATGAAATCGGCGATCGCCCGGTCCATCTCGCGGACCGTGATGTAGCGGTGCCCACGGTGACGATACAGGCGCGGGTCGTCGGGATGCAGCTCGATCGCCCGGCTGTAGATGTCGATGGCCTCCCGATAGCGTCCGAGGTACGCCGTCCGGCGTCCCATCCAGATGAGCGCCTCCACGTCCTCGGGCGCGGCCTCCAGGGCGACGCGAGCCTCCTCGTAGCGCGCCTGGTATACGGTCAACACCTCCGCCGGAAGATCGGGCCGGAACAGGAGCTCGCCCCGCAGGGAGCGGGCCTCGGCACCCCGGGGCAGCGGTCCGTCGGATGCGGGGGTGGCGCCGACGGGAACCGACCCGCCTCGGGCTCCCCCGCAGCCGGGACCGACCAGGAGGAGCGTCACGGCCAGCGCTCGACGTACGCATTGCATGAGAGGACTTCCCGTTCGGGGGGCTGAAGAAAACGGTTGCGCTCAATTGACGTGCGCCCCGCGGGCCACGCAACGACGAGTCCTATCGATCCCGGGCGAGGTTGATCTCCGGGTAGCTCCCGGGGCGATAGGCACCCTCACCCCTCGCCATGGTGACGTAGATGCGCGCCGTGGACTGATGTCCGTCGGGCCAGGCCAACCGGTTCCACGTCGACACCACGGTGACGTTCCCAGCTCCGAGCTCGTCCAGGCGCCGTGCCACCGGCACCGGGACCGGGGGCTGGGAGGTGGTGAGGTATCGGACCACCGCGCTCGACCCGGGCTCCAGCAGATCGGGATAATCCACCCGGAAGCGGGCCACGGGCTGTCCGTAGACGTCGACCAGCAGGAAGACGCCGCGGGCCGCTCTCACGGCCCTCGACCCACGGTTCTCGATGCGTACGCCGACGTAGACGGCCGGCTGACCGGGCTCCACACGGAGGTCCACCAGCGACAGCGAGACCGAGTCGTGGTACGCCAGGTCCGCGGCCACCTTCGGGTCGACGGACTCCTCGTCCGTCGGAAACCCGGTGCCGCGGCGCTCCGTGCACGCCGCGAGGCACAGGATCAGGATGCTGGCGGCTGGGCGAGGGAGAACGACTCTCGCCATTCGGCTCTCCTCGGGGAGCGGCCCGGACGGGCGTGTCCCGGCAAGGTCCGGAGTGCGGGGCGGGTCCGCAAGGTAGCCTCGCGGCCCGCCCGGCGCCTCAGCCCCCCAGGTGGAATCCGATCCCCGCCTGAAGCGTCCAGCTCCGGTTCTTGAGATCGCTGACGACTGCGCTGGCGTCGGCCACGTCCTGGAGGCCGAAGTGGTAGCGCGCGTCGGCCCAGAGCGAGGCCGAGCCCAGGTACAAGGCCAGGTCGGCGCCGGCGATCCCGGAGAGCTCCGTGCCCTTCACCTGGTCTGCGCAGTCCACGCCGCCATTGTCGCAGCCGGTATTGAACCCGAAGCCGACGCCGCCGAACACGCTCGGCTTCAACACGCCCAGGGGGATTCCCACCTTCAGCACGGCGGGAATCTCCAGGTAGGCCAGATCGAACTCGTGAACGACGCTTCCGAGGTCCAGATCGACGCCCTTCTTCATGTATTGGGCGCCGGCCTGGAAGCCGATCACCCCGGCCTCGTAGTCCAGGAAGACGCCGCCCGCGAATCCCGTCCGGTTGCTCTTGTCGAAGGTTTCGGAGCCGATGGACGCGGTAGCCACCGACACGCCACCACGGAACCCGAAATCGACGCCGCTTTGGGCTTCGACCCGAGCAGGCGCCCCTGCTGCGACGAGCCCCAGGACTCCAAGGAAGACGGTCCGCGAAGGGTACATGGCTCACTCCCGGTGTGGGGTCGGAATCGGTAAAGCTTTAAGGCTAACAGAAACACCCCTCCGGGGAAGCCGGGTGAACCTGCGTCGGGGGGTTGCCGGCGTGGGGTGGCCCGGGTGGACACCGATCTTGCGAGCGGGGGCTCATACACGTCCTATGTGTTTCCGTCGCCACCGGGAGGGGTGCATGAGAAGGTCGATCGTGGTCGCCTGGCTGTTCGCGCTCACCACCGGCGCTGCCGCCAAAGCGTCGGCGCAAGGGCCGACGCGGGACGAGGAGTGGACGGCGCTCCGCTGGTGGCACCCCATCGTGGCTGGGGCGGGCGTCGGCGCGCTCTTCCTCGTCGACGAACCCCTCGCCGAGTTCATCCAGAATCACCGTTCGGAGGGGGTGGACGACTTCGGCACGGTCATGGCCGGGTTCAGCGACGACTGGGTGATCCGCATCGTCGGTGGCGAGCTCATCGCGGCCGGCCTGGTCACGAAGAGGTATGCGGTAGCCAGCACGGGGCTCCGGGTGATCGCGGGTCACCTCGTCGGCGGGGGGCTGGTTCGGTCGGGAAAGTGGATGTTCGGACGGGGGCGCCCCTCGGACGACATCGACGACGCATTCGCGTTCGACCTCTTCGACGGCACCGACGGAAGCTCCTTCCCGTCCGGGGCGGCGGTCCAGAGCTTCGCGTTCGCGACCACGCTCGCCGACGAGATCGACCACCCCGTCGCCTCGATCGTGCTGTACTCGGCTGCGGGGCTCAACGCCTGGTCACGGCTGAACTCGAATCGGCACTGGGTCAGCGACGTGGCCTTCGGCGGCATCCTGGGCATGACCCTCGCCAAGCTCATGAACGGCGAGTGGCGCCTCTTCGGGCTGCGGCCCCCCGAGTTCTGGGCCGGGCCGACGAGCGCGCAGCTCGGCTGGAACTTCAGGTTCTGATCGGACGAGCGGGGGACAGACCCAGCCTGGGCGTACCGGAGCCGTCTGACCTGCGGGCCTGAAGGTGGCGGCGGTGCGCTACCGATCGGGTGCCGCCCGGGTGAGACAGCTCGTCCCGAGCAATCGCTTACTGCACGGAAGGAGTGAAGCTGTACGCGACGACGTGCCACGACCCGCCCGCCGGATCACGACCGAAGACGAAAAGTCCGTTGACCACCACCGGATTCTCGGTCCCGTCCGCAGCGGTCTGCGTTCCGACGATCGCCGCTGTCGCCCAGGCCAGGTCTCCCACGACATGGGTGTCGGCGACGGCGAACGAGAGATCGAGGGGACTCCGCAGGATGGTGTTCTGGTAGTAGGTCCGAATCGCGTCGATCCCCCGTTGGGCCCGACCACCGGCCGGCATAAAGACGGCGTCCGGTGAGAAGATCGACACCGATCCGTCGAGGTCGCCGTCGTTGATCGCCTGCTCGTAGTCGGCGACGATGGCCTCGATCTCGGCCCGGTCCTGCGCGACATCGGACCGAGGGGGTGAGGCTGGCGCGCAGGCGGATACGACGAGCACTGCCGTGGCCAGAGCAAACATCGGGCAAGGAACGGTCATTTCATGCCTCCAGGAGTTCGGGCGGGAAGGCGCACGCGCGGTCCCAGGGTGTCGGGTCGAAAGCGTGGCCCGGAGTGCCGCCACGCCGGTCATCGAACCCTTTGCCAGGTGTCCACGAATCGCCCCTCCTGGGTGGCGATCAACGTCGTCCCCTCGAACGCGAACATGGGTTCGTCTGGAAGGCGGAATTCGATGCGGTTCCCGGCCACTGTGACGGGCGAGGTCACGGGTTGAGCCGGTACGTCATAGTCGATCTGTGTACGATCGGGTGGGCTCCCCGAGAGGTTGGAGGCCCGGAGCAGTACCGTCTCGGTATACTCCGCGGGTGTGAGCGTGTAGGCGGCAACCCTCATGGCGAAGAACTTCCCCGCCGCGTCCTCTCCGGTGACGGTGATGCTTCGATGTGTCTCCGTGTAGATTTGGAGCCCCATGACCTGTGGCGGCCTCACGATCGTACCGTCTGGCAGCTCGCGGGACACAAGTCTGTACGTGCCCTGGATGGTCGGCGAGTCCTCATTCGATGCGGCCGCGCTCTGCTCGGGCTCGCCCGAGGGGCTACAGGAGCCCAGCGCGACGTACGCACCGATAACGATTGCCGGGCCGAACAGCATCTGGCGTGGGAATGCAGGCACGGAGACCTCCTCGTCTCGACGTCCTCAAAGGACGTTTCATCTGGCAGCGCGTCACCCGCGGGTCGACGCATTCTGCCTTCGCGCCTGCTCTCGAGCGGGGTCCGGGCGTTCGCGAACCTACCCCGACTCGGATTCGCGGGGCAAGTGGCTCAGCCGCGGCCGGTACGTGGACCCGCCGATCGAAGCCGCTTCTTGATCAAGACCCACGTCACGCCGCTCGCGTCCACCTTCAAGCCAGTGATTTGCGATGCCTGACATTGTCGGGTGCCTTATACGCGACGCGCAGGGGTCCTCACTTGGCGCACGAAGGCGGGACAGCGACACAGAGACGCGGACTGACACAATCCAGGACGGCATTTCTGTCATCTCCAACACGCATGCTACACGCATTGACTAGCTGACCCACAATGCGGTTGCGCTGCGCAAGCGGACCGACTAGATAGTGCGAAGCGTCGCGATGTCTTCGGTCCCGACCTCGTCGCTCCTCCGTCCGGGAATCCAGTGGGCGCACGTCCGCTCGGTTGTGTGCCCAAGGTGTGATTGAAGGCGCAGTGATCTCCACTGCCTCACCCGGAGGATGCCATGTGCCGATCTACGCTTCTCCTCGTCTCCGCTCTTCTGCTGCGTCCCTCTGCTGCTGTCGCCCAGGACATCCCTGAGGCGAGCCCAGACGCGATCGCCGCACACGTTGAGGGTCTGCGCGCCTATCTCGCGGGGAACAACGTTGGAGCGCTGCCCCATTTCTACCGCGCCCACGAGCTCGATCCCACGTTCGTTGTGCCACTTCTTATGGCCGCCATCGCGTCCGGCAATGCGGCGACGAACAATGGGATTACCGAAATGGTCGCAGTCAGCGACTCTCTCTGGGCCATCGTGAGGGCGAATCGAGATCGCTTCAGCGACTACTATCAGCGTCGCATTGACATCCAACTGATGCGGAGAGAAGAAGGGCCTTCGCAGGAGTCCGTGGAGCTGGCCCGGGCTGCGGCCGAGGCGTACCCCGGCACGAAGGCCGTCTACAACTACGGTTTTTGGGCCGTTCAAGACGGAAGGGCGAAGGCGGCCCTTGAGGCATTCGCGACGCTGGACCCGGATCGCGAGCCGATGAAGGACTGGATCTCCTTCTTCACGCAGTGGTGCAGGACTGCACATTTCGCGGGTGACTTCGCCCAGGAAGCGGAGTGCGGAAGGAAGGGGTCTGAGCGCTTCCTATCGAACGGGAACTTCGCGTGGTACGTGGCGGACGCCATGGCGGCGCAGGGTCTCGTCACACAGCTGCAGGCGCCTCTCGAAGAGGCCATGTCTCGCCCCAACGCCGGCGGCTACTACTACGGCAATATTGGCCTCGCACTCCAGGCTCACGGCCACTCCGAAGTGCTCGCACGGGAGTACCTCGACAAGGCCGTGAGTTGGTACGATGCGCTCTCGTCCGAGGAGGCTGCACGGCCGGCCATGCGACGGCAGAGGGCGTACTGGCTCTACGCGGACGGGCGACTTGAGGAGGCGCGCGAAGCCCTCGAGGGCATCGTCGCCGACTTGGGATCCGTATGGGATCGCGGCTACCTCGGAATCACATCAGGGATCGCGGGTGACCGGGCGGCGGCAATGAGCGCGCTCGACGAATTCCTTACCGGCGAAATGGACTTGACGCCGCCGCAGCGGCACTATTGGGCAGGGCTTCTGTGTGCTGCCCTGGATGACCGCGCTTGCGCAGCTGAACACTTCCGCCAGACCTGGTCCGGACCGTGGGACCACCACGAACCCGTCCTCTACAGGATGCGGGACGACCCGGCCGTCAAAGCGTTCGTGGCGCCGAGAGGCTGAAGGCCGATTCGGAGCGCAGATCGATAGGAGAACGTGTGGACTGGCCCGGCCACCTGCGGAGGTGGCCGGGCGCCGCCCGGATAGGGCGCTGCTTCGGGATCAACTGTCGAGAACGTGCCCGTACGTCCAAGAGGGTGGCCAAAGTGGCTCACTCGGTCAGGCATTCCCTCAAACCTAGGGGCTGTGTCGCTAGTCGCCTTTGATGATCTCGTAGAGCACGACCGCCTGCACGTCCCACTCGTTCTGCTCGACGCCCAAGAAATAGGAGTCGGTGGTGGCGAGCCAACGGGCACCTGTCGGGACCTCGATGCGACCGAGCCATTCGCCGGATGAGGCGATGACCGAGTAGCGGGTTGGGGGTTGTAGCGTGAAGCTGTGATCGGCCAGCCATACGTTGCCGGCTGGGTCGGTAACAGCATATTGGAATGCGGGCACCGTCCCACCGAAGCTGCCCTTCATGTCAGCCATAATCTCGTTGAAGCGCTCGGGCTGAGCCGCGATCTCGCCGGCGAGCTGGCTTCGGTAGCTCTCCTCGAACGTCCGCCAGTCCTCTTCGGACGCTTCTCGAAACTCGTGGTCCCACCGGGCGATCTGCACAAGGCGTCCCGCGGTGTCCCACCAGAGGACCTCGGACCGGTCGTTTCGCCCGTGGACGATCCTATCGCCGGTGATGGTGGTGAATCCGAGGTATCGGACGGTGTTTCTCTGCTGCTGTCTGGGAACGGACTGAAAGTGATCCGCAAGGACGATCGTGTCGACGGACTCCAGGTCGGGGCTGAGCCGCAGGACGGGAGCCTGATTCCAGGTCGGAGGATCGCTAACCCCCCCGCCCCATGCGCCCGGCACAAAAAGCAGCTCGCCCTCGTCGGTCCGACCTTCAAGTTGGACGAAAGATCGACCCGTCCTCCAGGCCCACCCCACACGACGATCCACTACGAGGGCGCGTCCCGCGAACACGGACAGACCGCCGTTGAACCCGTCCTGCGCGATCACCGTGTCGGCGCGGCCTCCGATAACCCCACCCAGTTGCTCGAACTCCCCGGGGCCCTCCCCAGGTCCGCCAAGCTCATATGTGAGATCCCCGCCGGGTCCAAAGACATAGATGGTATTGGTCGTCGCGTCTGCCACGACCACCGACCCATCGTCACGGACGAAGCCGTCCATGAGGAACTGGAACATCGGGTCCCCCTCCTCCCATCCCACCCTGAACACGGGCTCCGAGGCCAATCGCCACCCTGACTCCACACCTGCCGTGCTTGTGTTGACCACGATTCGCACGCCTGCGGAGTCGGTCACGGTCACTAACGCCCCGTCCTCGCGTGGCCGATCGCATGAGGACAGGCTCAGGAACACCATCGTTCCGAGCACCTTGCATCGCCTCACTTCATGCCTCCCGGGACCGGATAGGAGACTCCAACCGTCCTGTCGGCTAACGCGTTGATCGCTCATGCGCCCTCGTTGAAGCGTCAGGGCCGTTGTGCCGTGTAGCCGGGGCATGTCGCAAACCTGCGTCTCCGCGGCGTCAGCGGATAGACCCGCACGACAACGCCGGCCGGCTCCCGAGATGACGGCTGGATGAGACGCCCCCATGGTGCGCGTTGCTGCGGTTATGCCACGCTTTCGAACGCGTGCACTATTGCGCTGCGGCCGATAGGTTTGGCATGCTGCTCGTCCAACCCCTGACGCTACCCGGTGCGGCCTTCGTCGGCTGACCGATGCCATACTGCCCGTGGCTTCGTCCCCCGCAAGGAGGCGTCGGGTCTGTCCACCCCAGCGTCGGAGGCCACCGTGCATCTGCCCCGCCGGCCCCGTCCCCACGGCCTGCCGCCACCCCGAAGTCCAAAGTGTCTTCCGGTGATCGCCGCACTCGTCGTGTTGGCTGGATGTGAGTTGAAGGTGTTCGAACTGGACACTGAACCCCACGAAGTCCGAGTAACGGGCACGTTGACGATGGGAGGGGAACCGGTGGCCGACAGTTTCAGGGTCCGTCTGCGTTTCAACAGTGTGCTCGGCGACGCCCTACCTGCGAAGGTCTTCGAGGACGCCAGTGGTCGATACGAGATGGTCGATACCGTCCAAGGGAGGCGCTGTGACTCACTGTGGATTCAGTTTTTTCTTTTCGAGCCTAGTCAGGACGCCAGGTTCACACTTGGCCGGTGTGGCGATCACCGGATCGACCACGACTTTCCGGTGATCGCTGGGGAACGGACTCTACGTGGTGCCGGGAGCCGATCGAGCCACTCGGTGAATCCCTGACTCCTCGCCTCTTCCACAGCGGGCTGCCCGGGCTCTGCCCGGTGCGCCGTTCCCTTCCAACCCTTTCCGCCCGCCGAGCTCGACCTCACTTTCAGCACAAAGGGTTCACGATGTCAGCCATACAAGTATCCCTGCACCAACTGGAATGTGAACATGGTCGGTGGCCGCACGACGCGACCGACGGTCATCGCTAGGCCCATGACGACGGCGTCGTAGTCGATCGGGTGAGCGCCCAAGCGCCCTTCGGATCAGGTCCTTGCCAACGATTTGGATTGCGCCCGACGCCGTAGTCGTCCACTCGACGGCGAGCGCTTCCTCCTCGAGCTCCGGGTCGCGCGGGAGCGCAATCGCGCCACCGTTGTGGGCGCGTACCGGCCAGCCCTTCGCTTCCGGGGAATCCGCCACGCCAGCGCCCAGGCCCACGACATCCACCCACGCAAGCGGCCACGTCGGATGACGTCCTGCGCTGCCGAGAGCCGCGCCGCGGTTACTCTCGCCGCTTCCTCCGGCGGCACGGGCAGCCCTCGAGGCACACCTCGAGCGCAACCCGCGGGTCGGCGTGGCATGGCTCTTCCCCGCTCCGCGTGACGACGGTCAGCCCGTCCGGAAGGACCTAGCGGGGGAATGGCTCGTGAGCGCCGAGAAGCTCGCAGGGCTCCCGAAGCTGGCAGGTGGTCGCTGGCATCCGTACCGCCGCCTCTTCGACACCGAGCTCAAAGCTATGCCGATCAAGGACGTGGCAGCCGCCGGTGGATGGAAGTCGACCGAGACGGTCCAGCGGACTTACCAGCAACCAGAGGCCTCCGGGGTACTGGCCGCGGTGCGTCGTATCGGTCGCCAGTAGGCCCGATTTTTTGCGCCCGAGCCAGGCACGTTCTAGGCACACTCGGTTGCCTGGACCGAAATAGGCGAAGCCCCACAAGGCCATAAAACCTTGTGGGGCTTCGCTTTCTGTCAGTGTCCCCGGCGCGACTCGAACGCGCGACCTACTGCTTAGGAGGCAGTCGCTCTATCCACCTGAGCTACGGGGACGAGTGGTGAGCGCAGAGCCGCATAGGCCCCCGCGCCGCGGCAAGGTAGCACCACGGTGCCGACCTTTGCAGGGGCGTCCGGAAGGACGTCACCGACGACGGGAAGGGCACAGCGGGAAGACGGTCTACGCGCGATCGGCCCTCAGTTCACGCCCTCGGTCGCCTGCGGGCTCACCCAGTTGGGATTCGGGATGAGCGCAGTCAAGGCGCTGCACATCCCGAGCACGTAGCTCTCCAGCTGCCAGGGATGCAGGTCGCACGTCCTCACCGTACCGGCCACCGCGTTGACCAGGGGCCCGGCGATGGCCTTGCCCACGAAGCGCCCCACGTAGGGCCGGGTGGGGCCCGCCTTGCCGGTGGCGTGCGCGCGAAGATGCGCGTCCCGATAGAAGCGGTCGCAGGTGCGGAGAAGCACCGCCGTGGCCAGCGGAGTGAGACGGTCGTAGCGCCTCAGGTGCTCCCGGATCCCCTTCTCGAACTCCCACCGAGCCAGGTCCGACTCGTCCCGGGCCCGCTCCCTCCCATGACTGGCGAGGCCGTTCCCGTTGGCGACTCCGTTGCCGATATCGGCCGCCTCGCCGTTCTCAGCAACGTGGCCGTTCTCTTCTTGCCCGTTGCCGTTCCGGTTCACGCCCACACCCGTGGCCAACCACTCCAGGTCCACGTCGAAGACCCGGGCGACCTGAACCAGGTATTCCACCGGTGGCTCGCGGTCGTGGTGGTAGTTGCGAACGGCCTCGTAGCTGACTTGGTACGCGCCGTCCAGCGTGAGCTCACGCCAGAAATCTCTCAGCGTGGTGCAGTTCGAATGGCCACGAACGTACTCGAGTCTCTGCGCGATGTCGATCTCGGGACCGCGGCGTCTCACGGTCTGCACGCCAACCTCCTGCCCGGTTGCGGCTTCGTCGTCCGGTCCCCCACGGACAGAAACATACGTTTTGGGGTGACCAGAATGCCATGTCCGGGTTCAATGCGCAAGATCGACGTTCGCACAGCCCCCGAAACGGCGGGTCAGGCGCGGGGTGCGCCTACCCTTTCACTCCTCCGAATCGCCCGCCCTGCCTGCCATGTAACCCACGCAGTAAGCGCGCAGCGTGGCCTCGAAGCGCGTCATCCCGGGAGTGACGTGGAGCCCCGCCTTGCCTCGCCTGCGGATCCCCTCCGCGAGCTTCTCGAGCGTCTCGAGCACCTCCAGCACGAAGGGGTCACCGCCCGGCAGAAGCTCCAGACGATCGAGGTGTGAGTCGTCTCCGATGCCCGTTACCACGACGTCCTCCGGATCGATGTCCTCCATCGCGGCCTCCCCAGGGCGGGGTGGCACCGGGTCGTCGGGGGAGATGTACGCCTCCCCCAGCTGCTCGGACGTCGTCTGGCCGCGGCTCCGCGCCGCACCGCGCCCGCCCACCGAGGGAAAGGCCGGGGGTGGGAGCCTCCGTCCCACGCCGCCACCTTCCCCGTCGTTGTCGGGAATCGGACGCCCGGGGGCGTCCCGGGTCGGGTCTCCGCTCATGTGCGGCTCCGGCTGGGGTTGCAGGCGGAACGACCGTTGCGCCCGAATATAGGAGCGCACCGGCCGGGCGGAAGGCAGATCATACAGCCAGGCGGATGAGCAGGAAGCCGCCCACCAGGAGGACGCCGAACGCCCAGGCGAGTCGATCGAAATGCCGATCGATGAACAGCGCGATGTTCGGTCCGAAGCGGTAGATGAGCCCGGCGATCGCGAAGAACCGTAGGCCACGGGACAGAAGCGACGCGAAGACGAAGACCGGGAAGTTGATCCGGAATACCCCCGCCGACAGCGTGAAGACCTTGTAGGGAATGGGGGTCAGGCCGGCCAGGAAGACGGCCCAGAAGTCGTACCGGTCGTAGAGGGCCCGGACGCGCTCGAATGATTCGGGGCTGACCCCGGGCACGTACGCGTAGAACGGGCCCTGCACCAGGTTCCAGGCCCCCGCCCCGATCAGGTATCCGACGATCCCCCCTGCGACAGACGCGGCCGTGGCGACGGCCGCGAAGCGGAGCGAGCGCGTGGCGGCCCCCAGGCACAGCGCGATCAGCAGCGGGTCGGGTGGCACCGGGAAGAACGACGACTCCGCCAGCGCCAGGAGGAACAGCGCCGCGGTCCCGTGGGGCGTGTCCGCCCAATGCAGGACCCAGTCGTAGAGTTTCCGGAGAGGCTTCACGAGCCGGTCTCACTCTTCCAGGCGAAGCGCCCGAGCAGGGGTACGAAGGTGCATTCGCCCAGGACGGCCTCCCGGGTGACCCCACCCGACGCGCGCCTGACGAGGACGAGGTCCTGGGTGTCGCGGGACCCGATCGGGATGAGCATCCGTCCGCCTTCGGCCAGTTGGTCTTCGAGGGCCTGCGGCACCGACGGCGATGCGGCGGACACGACGATCACGTCGAAGGGCGCGTACTTTCGCCAGCCGATCGTCCCGTCCCCCACCATCAACGCCACGTTCTTGTATCCGAGGGCATCCAGCGCCTTGCGCGCCTTCTGCGACAGCTCACGCACGCGCTCGATCGAGTACACCCGGTCCGCCATGCGCGCGAGCAGGGCCGTCAGGTAGCCGCTCCCGGTTCCGATCTCGAGCACTTTTTCATCGCGCCCGGGACGCAGGAGGGTGAGGTAGTACGCCTGAAGCGATGGCTGGGATGCCGTCTGCTGGTAGCCGATCGGTACGGGGGCGTCTTCGTAGGCCCTCGGCCACACGCCCTCGGGAAGAAAGAGATGTCGGGGCACCTGATCGAACACCTGCAGGAGCTCCAGGTCGTCGATCCCGCGAGCCCGGACGTCCTCGATCAGCTTCCTCCGGTATCCGATGAAGCGGGGGTCGTCTACAGGCCCAGGTCCCACTCTCGGATCTCCTCCAGAAGCCGGTAGTTGGTCAGATCCAGATGGAGGGGGGTGACCGAGACGTAGCCATCCCGGACCGCCTGGAAGTCGGAGTCGCCGCCTCCGCTCCATGCGGCGACGCCCCCCCCGATCCAGAAGTACTCCCGTCCGGACGGATCGTGCGCCCGCGTGATCGAGTCGGCGTACTGACGTCGCCCCAGCGAGGTCACCTTGACGCCGCGAACCTGGTCCGCGGGCACCCCTGGCAGGTTCACATTGAACAGCGTGTGATCCGGAAACGACCCGTGGGCGAGGAGCCGCTCCAGCAGTCCTCCGATGATGCCGCTCCACCCTTCCAGCTCCTCGTAGTGGTCCCCGACGTAGCTGAACGCGATCGACGGAATCCCGATGACCGTCGCCTCCATCGCTGCAGCCACCGTGCCGGAGTAGAGGACGTCCTCGCCCATGTTGGGGCCGTGATTCACGCCCGACACGCACAGCTCCGGCTTGCCGCGCAGGAGCTCGTTGACCGCCAGGATCACACAGTCGGTCGGGGTGCCGTCCACGATCCACAGGCCGTCCGGCGTGCGGCGTGCCCGGAGCGGGTGGTGGAGCGTCAGCGAGTGGCTCGTGGCACTCTGCTCCCGGTCGGGGGCAACCACGGTCACGGCCCCCAGCGAGCGGGCGGCGGTGGCCAGCGTCTGGATCCCGGTGGTCAAGTACCCGTCGTCGTTGGTGCACAGAATGTTCATCGGCCCGCTTTCGAGCCCCCGCGTCGGGTGGATCAGTCTTCCGGGATCGGTTGATCCGTCGACAGGATGCGGTGGAGCCGCTCCAGCTCCTCCTTCATGCCGGCCAGGAACTCCGGTGCGACCACCTCCTGGCGCTCTTCCTCCAGCTCGCCGGCTTTCCGCATCTCCTGGAGCCGGATGCGCGCTCCCTCGATGGTGTACTTCTGCTCGTAGAGGAGGTGGCGTACCAGGAGGATCAGCTCGATCTCCTTCCGACGGAAGACCCGGTTCCCCGCGCGGTTCTTGGTGGGGTTGAGCACCTCGAACTGCGTTTCCCAGTAACGGAGGACGTGCGGCTTCAGACCGGTGAGGTCGCACACCTCGCCGATGGAGTAGTACTCCTTCCTCGCGATCGGATCTTGCATCCTCACTCCTCGCAGCGGTGGGCGGCCCCACCCCTCACGACCATTCCTCGGGCTTGGGATCCCGCAGCATGAGCGTCCGCAGCGCCTCCGCGGGCGGCCGCCCCTCGTGCACGATCGCGAACACCTGCTCCGCGATGGGCATCTCGACCTGGTGTCGCAGCGCGAGCTCGTACACGGCCGCCGCGGTCTGAACACCCTCGGCCACCGCGTGCAGGTCGACCAGGACGTCCTCGAGACGCTCGCCGCGACCCAGACGGTACCCGACGGTCCGGTTGCGGCTGAGGTCCCCGGTGCAGGTCAGCACGAGGTCGCCCATCCCCGCCAACCCGGAGAAGGTAGCCCTCTCCGCGCCCATGGCGAGCCCCAGCCGGGTCATCTCCGCGAGCCCACGCGTGATGAGCGCGGCCAGGGTGTTGTGCCCGTATCCGAGGCCCGCGGTCACGCCCGCCGCCAGCGCGATGACGTTCTTCAGAGCGCCCCCGAGCTCGACCCCGACCACGTCCGGGTTCGTGTAGACGCGGAAATAGCCCGTCTGGAACGCCTCCTGGATGCGTGCCGAGGCGCTGGTGCTCCCGCTCGCCACCACGACCGCGGTGGGGGCCTCCCGCGCCACCTCCGCCGCGAAGCTCGGGCCGGACAGAACCGAGAAGCGCTCCATGGTCCGGGCCGGAAGGATCTGCGCGATCACCTGGTCCATGCGCAGCAGCGTCTCGAGCTCGATCCCCTTCGACGCGCTCATCACGAGGGCATCGCCCGCGATGTAGGGAGCGGCCTCCATCATCACCGTGCGAACGAACTGGGACGGGCTCACCGACACGATCAGCTCGGCGCCGCGGGTGGCAGAGCCGAGATCGTCCGTGGCATCGAGAGCCGCCGGAAGCTCGACGCCTTCGAGGTAGGGGTTCACGTGCCGCTCTCGCATGGAGCGCGCCACGTCCGGCTCGTAGGACCACAGCACCACGTCGTGTCCCCGCTTGGCCAGCAGCAGGGCGAGGGCCGTGCCCCAGCCTCCCGCTCCGAGCACGGCGACGCGCAGGCCGGCGCTCACCCGCCGGCCGCTCCCCGGCGCGCCGAGCCGATGCGGTGTTCCTGCCCCTTGATGAGGCGCCGGAGGTTGGACCGGTGTGCCCACACCACGACGGCGGCGAGCGCGACGGTGAACCCGAAGAGCCCCTCGCCCGCCCCGCCGGACGAGAGCCGCACGAAGAGCGGGAGGCAGATCGCGGCCGAGATCGAGGCCAGCGACACGTACCGGGTGCCCACGAGGACGAGGAGCCAGACGACCGCGGCGCCCCCGACCGCGCCGGGCGCCAGCGCGAGGAACACCCCGGCGCTCGTGGCCACACCCTTTCCGCCCCGGAACCGCACCCAGATCGAGAACATGTGGCCGAGGATCGCGGCGGCACCGAAGGCGAGGGCCCAGGCGAAGCGCGCCCCGACCAGCCCGGGGAACAGCGCCACCGGCACGAAGCCCTTGGCCACGTCGACGACCATCACCGGGAGCGCGGAGCGCCAGCCCAGGACCCGGAACGCGTTCGTGGCACCGAGGTTCCCGGATCCGTGCTCCCTCAGGTCGACCCCGTGCAGCGCCTTTCCCACCAAGTAGCTGGTCGGCGTGGCACCGACCAGGTACGAGAGCACGAGGAGGGCGTAGGTCACGAGTCGCGGCTTCCCCGGATCCTCAGGCGAATGGGTGAGCCCGCGAACGACCAGCGCTCGCGGAACCCGTTGTGCAGGTAACGAACATAGCTGTCGGGGATCGCCTTCGGGTAGTTGGCGAAAAGAGCGAACGTCGGCGGCGCGGTTCCGACCTGGGTGGCGTACTTGAGCTTGACCGGTCGTCCCCTGTGATGGGGGGGAGGCTGTCGCTTGACCAGCGCGCCCAGCGCCTCGTTGACCTCGGGTGTGTCGATGCGTCGGTTCCGCTCGTCCGCCACCTCCACGATCAGGTCCAGCGTGCGACGCACGCGTTGACCGGTGAGGGCGGACGCGAACACGAACGGCACCCAGGCGAGAAACGGGTACCGCTGACCCGCCTTCTTCTCGAAATGCGCCGCCGTGTTCGTCTCCTTGTCGACCAGGTCCCACTTGTTGACGACCACGATCAGCCCCGCACCGGCCTCCCAGGCCTGCTCGGCGATGCGCACGTCCTGGTGGTGCAATTCGCCCTCGGACGCGTCGACCAGAAGCACGCACACGTCCGCGTCCCGAACGACCCGCTCGGTGCGTAGCGCGCTGTAGTATTCCAGGGCGTCGGTCACACGGGACTGGCGCCGGAGCCCGGCGGTGTCCACGAAGACCAGGTTCCTGCCATGGTAGCGCAGCGGCGTATCGACCGGATCGCGGGTCGTTCCGGGGATCTCGCTCACCACCACCCGCTCCTCACCGAACAGCCGGTTGACGAAGCTGGACTTACCCACGTTGGGCTTCCCGATCACGGCGACCCGGACGTGGCTCTCGTCCTCGGAGGGCTCGGCGGACGGCGGGAACGAGGCGACGATGGCGTCGAAGAGGTCCCCGGAGCCCTTGCCGGAGATCGCGCTCACCGGGTGGGGCTCGCCGAGCCCCAGCGACCAGAAATCGTGGTGGCCCGGGTCTCCGGGGAGGTTGTCCATCTTGTTCACCACCAGCAGAACCGGGCGCCCGGCC
Source organism: Gemmatimonadota bacterium (assembly GCA_003248075.1). Taxonomy (GTDB): domain Bacteria; phylum Gemmatimonadota; class Gemmatimonadetes; order Longimicrobiales; family Gaopeijiaceae; genus SZUA-318. The sequence continues at coordinate 56,186 of QJYK01000265.1, forward strand.
CTGCGGAGGACCTCGGCGAGCTTCTCGTCGAGCGGGTGGGGACCGTCTTTTCCATCGACCAGCAGAAGGATCACGTCGGCCTCCTCGACCGCGGCCATCGCCTGGGTCCGGATGGCGCGGTCCATGGGCTCGTCGCTCCCCTCGATCACCCCTCCGGTATCGACCACGAAGAAGGTGCGCCCGCCCCATTCGGCCCGCGCGAAATTGCGGTCCCGCGTGACACCCGGGCGGTCGTCGACGATGGCCTGCCGTCGGCCGATGGCACGGTTGAAGAAGGTGGACTTCCCGACGTTCGGGCGGCCCACGACGGCGACCACCGGGAGTCGGCTCACAGGGCCCCGAGCGCCTCGGTGACCTCGTAGCCGCGGAGGACCCGTCCGGGCGCGACGGCCGCTTCGATCCGGGCCAGGGGGAAGCTGTCGATGAAGAGGTCGTCCGCGTTGAGCGCCTCGGCAGGGAGGAGCACGACGTCCCGCTCACGTGACGGGCCAAGCGCCGCCAGGATGTCCTCCCCGCCCAGGAGCCCGGCGATCGTCACCGTCTCGCCGAAGAAGCGGTTCTCGACGACCACGACCTCGACGTCCGCGCCGGTCGCATGGGCCAGCCGCGGCGCCCGTTCGCCGAGGAAGGGCGCCATCGATCCTCCGGTGACGAGGCGGACGCGGTGGCCGTCCAACCTCGGGACCCGCCCGAGGCCTTCGTCGAAGGCGTCGACGAAGCGTCGGACCGCGCCGACCCCGTTCTCGTACAGCGCGCCGTCGTCGTAGTAGTCCGCTTCCGGGAGTGGAAGCCCCGCCGTCAGGTAGAGCTCGTCCGCGGCGTACGCCCACCCCTCCCCACGCGCCGGCAAGGCCCGTGCGCGGGCCGCGTCCACCTGCGCCACGGCGGCCCGAGCCTCTTCGCGCGTGAGGTGGCGCACCGGCCGGTTCAGGTTGTAGCGGGTGAGCCCCACCGGCACCACCGAGAGCGATCGGATGCCCTCGCCGAGCTGCCACAGGTCCGCGATCGTGCGGTCGAGATGGTGCCCGTCGTTCCAACCGGGGCAGAGCACGACCTGGGTGTGGACCTCGAGGCCACCCCGCAGGAGCCATCCCAGCTGATCCAGGATCAGGCCGGCCCGCTCGTTCACGAGCAATCGTCTGCGCACCTCGGGGTCGGTCGCGTGCACGCTGACGTACAGAGGGGAGATCCTCTGGTCCACGAGCCGCTGCATGCCTTTCGGGCCCAGGTTCGTCAAGGTCACGTAGCTGCCGTACGTGAACGACAGCCGGAAGTCGTCGTCGCGCAGCCAGAGCGAGTCGCGCACCCCTTCGGGGTTGCCGTCGATGAAGCAGAAGACGCACTTGTTCGCGCACTCGCGGATCGCGTCGGGCGCCGGCTGGATCCCCAGGGGCGTCCCCGGGTCCCGCTCGATCTCGTAGATCACGGCCTCGCCGTTCGGTCCCACCGCTTCGAGCTCGAGCTCGGTGTCCGCGAGCAGGAACGTGAGGTCGATCCCGTCGCGCACGCGCGCTCCGTTGATCCGGACGATCCTCGTCCCGATCTCCAGCTCCAGCTCTTCGGCGATGCTCCCGGCCTCGATGGCCGCGATCCGGACCAAGACTCCTGCCTCTTCCCTGGGTGGTGGCAAAGCGCAGAAAGCTAACGGCGCGCGGGTGGGCCCTCAATTTCGGCAACCGGCGCCTGCCTGCTTGCCCCGTGCCGTCGTCCCGGGACAGAATCGGGAACCCAACCGCCCGCGCGACTGTATCGCCAGTCGGACCCAGACCCCAGGATCGCATGACTCGAGGACGCCTCCCTTTCGTGGCCACGCTCGCCGCTCTGCTGGCGGGGCTTGGCTGCGAGGAGGTCGAGCAGCTTCAGGACCGGTTCCGCGACCTGACGCCGTATGAGGCGTACCTCGCGGCCCTGTCGGAGGCCGGACTCGACCGCACCGCCCTCGGTCGGGACTGGGTGGCCGCGGGGCATCGGGCCGTGGAGGAAGCCGTCCCCGTGACGATCCCCTTCCAGGAAGAGGGGTTCATCGCTCCGGAACAGCCGGGCGCCATGGCCTACCGGCTCCGCGTGGGACGCGGACAGCGCCTGGAGGCGTCCGTGGGCCTGGACTCCGACGAGGACACGCGGGTCTTCGTGGATCTCTTCCGGGTCCCGGAGGACGAGCGAGATCCGATGCGCCCGGTGGTGACCGCCGACTCCGTTCCCGGAGACTTCAGCTACGAGCCCTGGCGCGGCGGGGACTTCATCCTCCGCGTCCAGCCCGAGCTCCTCCGCGGGGGGCGTTACCATGTCGTTCTGCGCCTGGAGGCCCAGCTGGCGTTTCCGGTCCAGGGGATCGACGAGCGCGCGATCCAGAGCGTGTTCGGCGACGAGCGCGAGGGCGGCCGGCGCTCTCACCACGGAATCGACATCTTCGCGCGGCGTGGCACGCCCGTTGTGGCCACCTCGGACGGGGTCGTAAGGCGGGTCGAGGTCACCAACCTCGGCGGCAAGGTGGTCTGGCTCCGCGACGAGGCCCGCAACGCGAACATCTATTTCGCCCATCTGGACAGCCAGATGGTGCGTAGCGGCCAGAGCGTCCGGATCGGCGACGTCCTCGGGCTGGTCGGCAATACCGGCAACGCGCGCACCACGCCGCCCCACCTCCACTTCGGGGTGTATCGGAGGGGCGAGGGGCCCGTCGACCCCGACCCGTTCATCCGCAGACCGCGGGGTAGCCTCGCCGAGCTCACCGCCGACGTGGGTCAGCTGGGCGCATGGGTTCGCCTGCGCAACGAGGGCATCAGGCTGCGGCCATCGCCCTCCACCCGTTCGGGGGTGGTGCGCGAGCTCGGACGCTATACACCGCTTCGGGTGCTCGGTGGCTCGGCGGATTGGTATCGGGTGGCGCTGCCCGACGGCAGGCAGGGATACGTCCTGGCCCGGCTCACCGAGCCGGTCGACCGACCCGTGGAGGTGCGCACGGCCCTCGCCGGAGGCGCGCTCCATGCGGGACCCCGCTCGAATGCCCCGGTCGTCGTCGAGCTGGCCCCGGGCGCAGAGGTGCCGGTGCTGGGCCGGTTCGACGAGTACCTGTACGTGCGGGCGCCCACGGGTGAGACCGGATGGTTCGGCGAGGGTGCCCTTCCCTGACTCCGGAAGGGTCGCGAGACCCGTTCCCTCACGACGATAGCGTGAAGTCGGGGTCGCGGAGCACGTCGGTGCTGAGGAAATGGATCCCTTCCGCTTTCGCCTGCCTCCAACGGTCGGCGTTCACGATGTTGAACCCCCTTACCACGAAGCCGCGGGTGGAAAGGAAGCCGCCGAGGTCCTGCCAGCGCGGCTTGCGGTTGGTGACGAGCACGTTGAGGAACAGCCAGTGCCCCCTCTCGGGAGGTGGTCGGTCCCAGCGCGCCCATGAGCGGTCGACGAAGCAAAGCCGCTCCCGGGGTAGCTGCTCGGCGTAGCGCTGCTTCCGCTTGGGGCGGCCCGAGAGGCAGAAGACCAATTTTCCTCTCATGAGCTCGACAGGTGGCCACCCGCCCGCCCGCCCCGCACGGACCAGGTCGGGCGCCCCTCCGATCAGGTCCGCGGGGCCGTAGATGCGGTCGCGGCCGACCGCCCGAGTGAGGTATTCGTCCAGACCCGCCGCGTATTCGGCATGGCTCGCCCCCCGGGGCGCGTTCTTGAGGTCGAGGTGGATCGTGACGACCTCGTGGTCAGGGTGGCCTTCGGCCCATTCCCTCAGCTCGACAAGCCAGTCCGACAGCAGGCGCTTGGCCGGATCGGCCTCGTCGAAGGGCCCCCGGTGCGCCACCTGCCATTCGAGGCGATCCTCGGCCTGAACCAGATCCAGCTCCAGGCCGCCGCACGGCACGGCCCCGGGGACCTGCGGGTCGCCCTCCAGCTGCTCGGCCAGCGATGCCTGTTTCGAATAGGAGTTGTGCGAGGCCTTGACCTGGTGCTCGTCGTAACGGGGCATCGATCGGTTGCCGTTACGGTGGATGAGGCGGCTCGGCGGCGATGCCCCCAGCGGCACCCAACGGCCGAAGAAACACGCAGCCCCGCAGGGCTCCAAGTCCCTGCGGGGCTGCCCGTCGAGCCATCACTACGGCTGCCGCACCGGCTGCCTAGTTCGTGTGGATGACGATGCTGCCGCCACCGATGGCCTGACCGCCATTGTCGTAGAGGACGATCTCGTCCTGGCCGTCTTCCTCCCAGATCCTGATGCGGAACGTGTCGGGATCGGCATCGCCGGCCCACAGCATGAACTTGTATACGCCCGCACCGTTGACGGTGCCCACGCCCTTGAACTGGGCATTCGTGCCGCCCTGATTCACCACGAGCCATTCGTAGCTGTCGGAGTGGAAGTCCAGGTCCGCCGCGTGGAACTGGAACTCGGTATTCCCGTCGGGCTCCGTCTGTCCCTTCTTGTACTTCGCCACGAACCCGAAGACCGCCCGGCCGGAGACCGACTCTTCGGGCATGTACGCCCCTCCAGGCGAGTCGATCCAGCCGCCACCGGTGACGAAGCCGCCGTCGGGATCGTAGACGACGATGGGCAGATCGGTCGAACGACTACCCGTTCCGCCGTCCTTGTCGGTCACGTGGACCGTGACGGTGTAGACGCCGGGCTCGGTGTACGTATGGTAGGGGCCGGTGCAAGTCGTGCCGGACACCGTTCCAGCCATCGCGCCCGTCTCGTCGTCGTGGTCGACGGCGCAGCTGTACGGCTCATCCGCGGCGTTGGCCGGGTCGGTGAACGGAGCGCCTACGCCCAGGGGTTGATCGGAAATGGCGACCGGATCCGTCGGGGCTCCCGTGATGCCACCGACCGTCGGGGCCACGTTCCGGATCGAAACCCCCGCGTTCAAGGTCGTCGGGTTCGCGCCCGCGTGGATCGGCACCGAGATGTCCGGGAAGAGGTTGCTCAGGTCGAAGTTCGTGATCGCGATCGGAAATCGATGTGTGTACAAGCTGAAGATGTCGACGGAGAAATAGGCTCCCAACTCGACCATGTATTGCGTGAACACGTATTTGGAATTCTTGATCTGCAGATTCCCGAGCCCGGGGCCGTCGACCGCCAAGACGGAGCTGAGGATCCGGGGGACCGACGGGTCGGTGTACGTGAGCGAGCCGCCGCCGGTGAGTCCATTCGACGCCATCCAATCCGCCGTGAACTTGTCCGACCCCACCTTGGGTTTGGCATAGGCTCCGAACTCCGCCGAGGCCTTGGCGACACTCTTGGACGCGATGGGGAAGTCGATGGCGGGAAGGGCGAAGACGGCCCCCGGTCCGAAGGGGGTCGGCCCACTCCTGGACTTATTCACGTCGATGTTCGCGCAACAGCCCAACACTTCGATCTCCGCGACATCGACGTAAGCGCCGAGGAAGAACTTGTAGCGCATGACGAACTCGTTGCCGTTCTCGGCGGCGATCCCGGCCGCCGTGTAGTCCGCGGCCGACCAGTCCACGCCCTTTGCGAGGCTCATCGGGCTGAACGTGGTACCCTCGTCCACCGCGTCGGCAGCGTCGATGCTGACGTTCATCGGCAGCCTCGCGCCGAAGCCGTAATCGAACTCGAAGCCGGCCTTGAACTTGTACGCACAAACCTCGACGCCGAAGATGGGGTCAACGGCGCACGATTCACCACTCACCGTCCAGTCGATATCCGGTCCAGAGATGGTGAAGCCATGGACCAGGTCGTCTT
>QJYK01000211.1 GCA_003248075.1 Gemmatimonadota bacterium
TAGTCTTGCAGTCGATTTGGTCGGGGGTCGGCCCGTAACATTTTGGGAATACTGGCGAAAACGTGGCCGTGATCAAACACGTATCTGGACTCCTCGGGCAAGGGGTCGCGCGGGGGCTCAAGGCCCGTGGGGAGCCAATCGGGTTCGCGACCTTTCATGGCCACCGTGTTTGCCGGCTTCCCCTCGGACCGGGAGGGGGCTGATCCCGGGCGACGTCGTGACACGGGCAACGCGGGCACCTGGCGGGGATCGGTCGCCCGAGGCGGTGATCGGCCATCCCGGGTCGTCGAGTGCGGATCGCAGCTTGCACCCACGAGAAGGCGTGGCGGACACGCGAAGGCGGCGGCCAGCTCAGACTGCAGTCGTATCTCCGGCCTCTCGGGTGGAGCATTCACGCTCCGGGCCATGATGGAAGTCGCGCGCGGGGAGCCAATCGTGACAACGGCCGGAAGGGCCATCGTGTTCACAGGCCTTTCCCTCGCGCCGGTCGGAGCCGGTTCGCCATCAGGTCGTGTGCCGCGCAGCCTTGGGTGAGCTCGTCCGTCACGCGGATCAGATCACCGGCGCGACGGTGAAGTCGGTTCCGCTCCGCCAGACCGCCCACACGATCCGCGCGAGCTTGTTGGCCAGGGCCACGGCGGCCTTGTTGCGGCCACGGAGGCGTTCGACCCGCAACGCCCACGCCCGCAACCGGTCGGGGACCAGCTTGGACTTCGCATGATGCAGGACCGCCCGCGCGCCGTGGATGAAGAGCATCCGCAGGTAGGTATCGCCGTGCTTGCTGATGGCGCCGAGGTGCCGGCGCTGCCCCGAGGAGTGTTCGCGCGGGGTGAGACCGAGGTAGCTCGCGAAGTGGCGCGCGGAAGGGAAGCGCTGGACATCACCGACGACGGCCACGAGGGCGGTCGCCGTCAAGACACCAACGCCGGGAACCGTGCGCAGGCGACGGATCACCATGGCCGGTTCGGCCACCGTCGCCAACTGGTTCTCGACGGCGTGGATGCGGGTCTCGAGCTCGCCGATCTCGCGGAGCGCCTCGCCGAGGGGATCGCGGAGCAGGCCGGGCACCCCGGCGTCCACGTCTTCGAGGAGGGCTCGGACGTGCGGCACGACATGGCGCGCCCCCAGAGGGATCGCCACGCCGAACTCGCGCAGGATCCCGCGCAAGCTGTTGAGGCGGGCGGTGCGCGCCGCGACCCACGTCGAGCGGAGCCGATGCAGGGCGGCCAGCGCTTGCTGCGTCTCCGACTTCACGGGCACGGGACGAAGGTCAGCGTTCCGGAACGCCTCGAGCAGCCCCTTGGCATCGGTCCGGTCCGTCTTGTTTCGGAGCACGTAGGGGCGAGCGGCATGCGGCGGGACGAGCACGACGTCGTGTCCGTGGCGGTGCGCCTGCCGGGCCCAGTGGTGCGCGGAGCCACACGCTTCCATGACGATGGTGGCGGGCGGCTGCTCCGCGAGGAACCGGCCGAACCCGGCGCGCGACAACCGGTGACGTTCTCGGACCTGGCCGGGGTGGCCGGACACCGCGACTTCAAACACCGTCTTCGCCAGATCGACCGCGATCGTCGTACGATCCATCTTGACTCCTCCTTCCACCCGCAGGGTGGACGCAAGGCGACTCTGGCACCATGATGCCGTTCAAGTCGCGGGAGGAGTCCATTCCATCAGGTTCGAATCCCGTTGGGGCCACCATTCGGAAGTTATTGCCCTTTTGGACGCCGTGTTCTAGGAACATCGAAAAGTTCCTCGAACACGGAATCGCTCACCTCGCCCTCAGGAAGCTCGCTGATCAGCCGCCGAGCAGCT
>QJYK01000221.1 GCA_003248075.1 Gemmatimonadota bacterium
CGGAGCCAATCCGTGGACATCGCAGAGCTCAAGAGCAAGAGCGTCGGCGAGCTGCACGACCTCGCCGAGGACCTGAGCATCCAGAACTACGTCGGGCTCCGGAAGCAGGACCTCATCTTCCGGATCGAGCAGAGCCTGCTGGAGACGGAGGTCGTGCTGCGTGGAGATGGTGTCCTCGAGATCCTGCCGGAGGGCTATGGATTCCTGAGATCGCAGGACTGGAACTACCTCTACGGCCCCGACGACATCTACGTCAGTCCCTCGCAAATCAAGCGCTTCGACCTGCGAACCGGTGACACGATCTGCGGGCAGGTGCGTCCGCCGAAGGACGGCGAGCGGTACCTGGCGCTGCTCAAGGTCGAGTCGATCAACGGGCTCGACCCCGAGCAGACCAAGCACCGGTTGGGGTACGACAACCTGCGACCTCGTTATCCCGAAGAGCGCCTTCGCCTGGAGCTCGCCGAGAACGGGAACCTCGCCACGCGCGTGATCGACCTCATCTCGCCCATCGGAAAGGGTCAGCGCGGCCTCATCGTGTCACCGCCCAAGGCCGGGAAGACTACGATCCTCCAACAGATCGCGAACTCGATCTCCAAGAACCATCCGGAGGTCCACCTCATCGTCCTGCTCATCGATGAGCGGCCCGAGGAGGTGACCGACATGGAGGAGCACGTGGACGCGGAGGTCATCTCCTCCACCTTCGACGAGCCTGCAGAGCGGCATACACAGGTGGCCGAGATGGTCATGGAAAAGGCCAAGCGGCTCGTCGAGCACGGAAAGGACGTGGTGATCCTGCTGGACTCGATCACGCGCTTGGCGCGCGCCTACAACACGACCGTGCCCCACTCGGGGAAGATCCTGTCCGGAGGCGTGGACGCGAACGCGCTGCACAAGCCGAAGCGCTTTTTCGGTGCGGCCCGCAACATCGAGGAAGGCGGCTCGCTGACCATCATCGCGACGGCCCTCATCGAGACCGGGAGCCGTATGGACGAGGTGATCTTCGAGGAGTTCAAGGGCACGGGGAACATGGAGATCGTGCTCGACCGGCAGATCTCCGACAAGCGGATCTTCCCGGCGATCGACCTGAATCGCTCGAGCACGCGGCGCGAGGAGCTCCTCCTGAGCGACACGGAGCTGAACCGGGTCTACCTACTCAGGAACTTCCTGTCCGACATGCCTGCGGCGGAGGCCATCGAGTTTCTCCTCACGCGCATGAAACGTACGCTGACGAATCGGGAGTTCCTCGACTCGATGGCGCAGGGAGGCTAGGCTCGGACGCCTATTCGTCCAGGACCTGTTCGTAGAGGGGGTTGACGATCAGCTCGTCGCCATCGAAGACTTTCCGGTCCCACGGAAAGATGACCGTCGAGTCCGTCTCCAGAGCGTAGTAGTCGGGCTTGTAGCCCTTGCTCCGGGCGAAGCTCGTGGCGGTGCGAACCTCCGCGGGCCGGATGTCGCGGACCGCGGCGAGCGCCAGGCGGAGCGTTTCTCCCGAGGTGGCGATCTCGTCCACGAGCAGAACCCGCTTCCCCGCCGCCTGCATGGGCGCAGCCGACAGGACGGCCGGACGCTCGCGCACCTGCTCCTCACCCTCCTTGCGGGTGATCTTCATGGAGAAGAAGTCGACCCGTAGGATCGAGGCGATCACCGCACCCGGGATGACGCCCGCCCGCGCGATCCCGATGACGACCTCGGGGTTGTAGTCCCGGGCGACGCGGAGTGCCAACGCCCTGCACAACTCCCCGAACATCTCCCACGAAAGCTCGAGGAAGTCGTCGGGTCGGGGGGCTCCCGTCGGGGAATGTGGCATCGGGGTGACCATGTGGGGAACCTACCCCCCGGCCGTAGCGGGGGCAACGTGCCGGGCGGCCGTGCGCGTGCCGCGTTCGGCCTGTCGGGCTGCACGTTGACGCAACGGACGGTTTCCGGCGAAGCTGTGTGCATGTCCGACGATACGACCGCCGCGGCCGAACAACGACTCGCCGAGGCCCTCCAGCAGTCCGGAGCGAGGGACCCCCGCGAGTTCTATCGAGAGCGCCTGCGGGAGCTGAAGTCGGCCGACCCGGCGGGATACGAGGCAGCCGTCGCCTACTACCGCGACAGGCTGACGCCCGAGGTCGCTGCCGGCGCGGCAGACCCGATCTCGTCATGGACCGAGTACGGCCGATTCCTGGCCGAGTCCCTGGCCCCCGGCCGCACCGTGTGCGTCGATGCGACCGGGCGCGCATCGCCCTACCGGGCTCCCGCCGAACGCGACCAACTGGTCCTGCATCTGCCGGACGGCAAGGGCTCCCGCGCCCTTCTGGTCGCGCTCCCCACGCAGCTCTCGACCGCCCAGCGAGCGACGTACGACGCGCTGGTCTCGGGGAAGCAGAAGCTCAAGAGCTCGTGAAGAGCTGACCTAATCCTCCACCATCCAGGCGACGCCCCAGGCGCCCAGCCCCAGGTGGGTGGCGATGACCGGCGTCGCAGGCGCAGCCAAGATCTCGACACCGTCACCGAAGCGTGCACGGATCTCGGCCGCCACCGGGTCGACGATCCCGGGAAGGCCGACGTGGACGATGCCGAAGCGCACGCGCCTCGTCCCCTCGGGGATCCTGGCACGGAGCACCCCCAGCAGGACTTCGCGGGATCGTGCCCGGCCCAGCGCTTTGCCCAGGGGCAGGACCCGCCCGTCGGGTCCGAGTCCCAGGATCGGCTTGACGCGGAGTACCGACCCCAGGATCGCCCGCCCGCGACCCACCCTCCCCGAGGCCAGAAGCCGATCGAACGTGTCGACGGTGAACAGCAGGCCCGACTGAGCTCGAATCCGTCCCAGCTCCGGCGCGATGGCGTCCGGTGCCCAGCCGAGCTCGGCGAGCTCACAGGCCTTGATCACCAGGAGCCCCTGGAGCAGCGACGCCGCCCGCGAGTCCACCAGCTTCACCGGAGCGACGTCGAACCGACGTGCGGCGGCCTCGGCAGACGAGAAGGTGCCCGACAGGCTGGATCCCACGAGCACCCCGACCACGCACTCTCCGTCCTCGGCGGCCCTGGCGAAGGTTTCCAGGAAGTCGGCCGGCGCCGGCTGGCTGGTGGTAGGCACGGGATCCTCCGACGCCAGACGCTCGTGGAACTCCTCCGCCGTGATGTCCACGCCGTCGCGGAAGGTGCGGTCCTCCTCCACGAGGAGCATGGGGGTGACGTGGATCCCGTGGCCGCGCACCACCTCCTCCGGTAGATCGGCGGCCGAATCGGTCATCACGGTGATGGGCCGCCGCGCGAGTCCCACGTGTCCCGCCGCGGCACGGGCCACCGCGTCGTGTTGCGCCCGCATGTCCTCGGCCTTGTGCGCCACGAGCGTGCCGTATGCCCGCAGCTCCGCGAACACGCCATCGGGGTCGTCGGTGTGGACGTGCACCTTCAACAGGTCTCCGGAGCGAAGGACGATCAGCGAGTCGCCGAAGCGACGCAGCCGCTCGTGGACGGTCGACCGCTCGGGAAGGTCCGCGCCGCGCAGAAGGGCCTCCGTGCAGTAGCCGTGGCGCTCGGAGGCGACGGGATAGTCCACCGCGCCCGCGACCGGGTCACGGCCCGGGCCACCCGGCCCGCCCCCGGACGCGACGATGGGGTCACCCTCGATGAGGGCCAGAGCCCCCTCGAGCAGGCTGACGAACCCTTTCGCCCCGGCGTCGACCACCCCCGCGGCCCGGAGGGCTGGAAGGAGGTCGGGGGTTCTGGCGAGGGATGCCCGCGCCGACTCCACGAGGTGCTGGAGCAGCCCGCGGAAATCGGGTTGGCTCCGGGCGGCGCCGGCGGCCGCCGTATCGCGCATGACCGTGAGGATCGTCCCCTCGACCGGTCGGTCCAGCGACGCCTGCAGGGTCTCAACCCCCGCGTGCAGCGCGCTGACGAAGTCGGCGGTCCCGATCCGGGACCGATCCCGGACGCGCTCGGCGAAGCCGAGCAGGAAGTGGGACAGCATCATCCCGCAGTTCCCCCGAGCACCGAGGACCGCCGCCTCGGCCGCCTCCCGGGCCACGAGGGCCACCTTCCGGTCCCGGTTGCCCTGCAGGTGCTCCGCGACGGCACGAACCGTCAGCGCCAGGTTCGTGCCCGTGTCTCCGTCGGGAACCGGAAACACGTTGATACGGTTCAGCTCCGCGCGCTGCCTCTGTGCGTGCTCACAAGCTGCCAGCAGCGATCGGCGGAGCCGTGGGCCATCGAGATATGCGATCGGCATGAGGCGAAAGGGTGGCGGCGCGCCGGGACCGCAGTCAACTTGCCTGGGAGTCGGTCGCGGCCTCGGGCCGTGGCTTCATGGTCCACTCGGCGAGGGAGCGCTTGCAGGAATCGGCCGGTCATTGGATCGTTGCGGTCGCGCGCATCGCCAGGCTGGAGTCCGCCTCCGATCTGAACGTGCCTGCGGACGCGTCCCCCGCGGAGGCCTGGTCGGCGGTCCTGGACGCCACCGGGGTCGGCGTCGCGCGTCTGACCCAGTACGTGGCCGACCATTTCGAGCTGGAGGTCGCCGACTTCGCCCGACTCCCGCGCCAACCCAGCAGCCTGCTGCCTTCCAGGGTCGCCCGTGACCTCTCGGTCGTGCCCCTCCGCGGCAGTGATGTGTCGCTCGTGGTGGCGACGGCCGACCCCACGGACGAGCGGGCCCTCGAGCGGCTCCGCCGCGTATCCGGGCGGAGAGCGGTGTACGAGGTAGCCCCACCCGAGGCCATCGCCGCCGCGCTGGCACGGGCCTACCCCAAGGCCGTCCCACCGCCGAAGGCGGCCACCTCCGAGGCCCCCAGGCTGCGCGTCCTGGTGGTGGACGACGACGAGGACGCGCGACTGGTGATCCGCACCATCCTGGAGAAGGAGGGCTTCGCGGTGGACGAGGCGTCGGACGGGGCGAAGGCTCTGGAGATGGTGGCAGGCGGGCGCCGATACGATCTCATGACGCTCGATCTCTACATGGAGGGCGTGCACGGGCTGGGCGTCTTGCAGCACGTTCGAGCCCACGTGCCCACCGCCGCGCTCCCCGTGTTGGTCACCACGGGATCCGACGATCCGACCGTCCAGATGAGGCTGCTGGACGCGGGCGCCGACGAGTGCGTCGTCAAGCCGGTCGACCCCCAGCGGTTCCTGCTCCGCGTTCGGTCGGTGCTCCGGAGACGCGATCCCGGGCACAGGGGCCCGACTTGAGCTCCCGGTTCCCCTGGGGACTGGCGAACCCGGAGGCCGACCCCGTGTACGACTGCTCCTCCGGTCCGCCCGTGGAGGGCGCTTCGGACCCGACACCCCCGACGGTTTCCCGAACGACGACATGAGCGACCTCAGGCAGACGACCTCCGGCCTTTCCCAGTTCGTGGCCGAGATGAAGCGCAGGCACGTGGTGCGCTTCGCCCTGGGTTATGCGGCCGCCGCGTTCGTCCTGCTGCAGCTGGCCGAGATCGTGTTCCCGGCTTTCGGGCTCGGGGAGACCGGACTCCGGATCCTCGTGATCGCCGTCGCGCTCCTGTTTCCCCCGGCGGTCGTCATCGCGTGGGTCTACGACGTTACGGCGGAGGGGATCAAGCGCACCGAAAGCCTCGACGAGGGCGGCCGGCGTACCGGGGATTGGCTCCCCCAGGTAGCCCTCCTGGGCGTGACGGCCGTCACGCTCGCGGCCGTGGGCCTGTGGATGGTCCGCGTCGGCCTGATCGGCGAGCTCGTCGCCCCGCCCGACTCTCGTTCGAGCCGTCAACCGGTCGACCTGGTCGCCTACGACCCGACGGAGCCGATCCGGTCCCTGGCCGTGCTGCCGCTCGACAACTTTTCGGGAACCGCGGAGCAGGATTACTTCACCGCCGGGATGCAGGAGGAGCTCATCGCGCAACTCAGCCAGATCGCCGGACTGAGAGTGGTGTCGCGGACGTCCGTGATGCGCTATGCCGGTGGAGGCACGCCGATCCCCGAGATCGGCCGGGAGCTCCAGGTGGACGGGGTCATCGAAGGATCGGTGCGACGCGAGGCCGACCAGGTGCGGATCACGGTCCAGCTCATCCACGCCGCCAGCGACACGCACGTGTGGACGCACCAGTACGACCGTTCCGTCTCGGATGTCCTCGCGCTCCAGAGCGAGGTCGCCCTCGACATCGCGGAGCAGCTGAGGGCCGAGCTGAGCGCCGAGGAATCCACGCTTCTCAACCGGACCGCCGCACGTGAGGTCTCGCCCGCGGCGCAGGACGCATACCTGCGTGGCCGCTTCGAGCTGGAGCGGGGTACGCCGGAGGGATACGAGGCCGCCATGGGGCTCTTCGAGCAGGCCCTCGCGGAGGACGGTGACTTCGCCCCCGCGCTGGCGGGCCTCGCCAGCGCCCGGTTCGTCCTGAGCATGGCCGCTCCGGACCCGTCCCCCGAAGAGATCGGGCTGGCCGAGGACGAGGCCCGCAGGGCCCTCGAGATGGACAGCCTGAGCGCGGAGACGCGAGAGGTCTTCACGCTCATCCGTACCGTCGCCCCTACGGTCTCGGTACCGCCCACCGCCGCCACACCGACGGCGCCCGGCGTCCACAGGGTCGTGGTGGTCCCAGGAATGGATGCGTCCTCCGACACGGCCTGGGCGGCGGCCATGACGCAGCTCGGACGACACATCGAAGAGCAGGTCCGGGTGAAGGTGGCCACGGCGGAGCGCGCCGGCCAGGACGGGGCGATGTTCGCGGCGCGCCAGCTCCTTTCCGCCGGACGGTTCGAGGAGGCGGCGTCGCTGGCGTCGGGCGTCGCACGCGAAGATCCCTCGTCGATCCCGGCCTGGGAGACCCTGCTGCGCGCGCGGGTCGCATCGGGGGACCTGGAGGGTGCGGCACGCGCGGTCGCCCGGTGGAGCGAATCCGGCGGTGAGGGCGCACCGGGCACCTCCGAGGTCCAGGCACTGCAGACGGCGCTCTCCCGGGAGGGTGCGCGGGGCTTCTGGCGCTGGACTGCAGACCGTCAGGCGTCCGCTGTCGCGGCCGGGCAGCCGGTCCCCGCCAGCGAGCGGGCCGCCGCGCTCGTCGGCATCGGCGAGCACGACCGCGCGCTGTCCGCTTTGGAGGAAGCGGTCGCGCGCCACGATCCCGGACTCTCGACCTTGAGGGCGGACCCCGTTTGGGACCCACTGCGGGCGGACCCTCGCTTTGCCGCCGTGGTGCGCAGGGCGCGGGCCCTCCGACCGGATCCCCGTGCGGGGGGTCGACCTCGCTGAGCGGTCACTCCCCCCGCAGGGATGAAGCCGGGTCGATCCCCGCCGCCCGCGCGGCCGGGAGCGCCGTGGCCATCAGGGCCACCAAGCCCAGGCCGCCTACCACGGCGGCGTAGATCCCGGGATCGGTCGAGCTCACGCCGAAGAGCAGGCCGCGGAGGAGCCCCGAGAGGGAAAGCGCTCCGACGATCCCGAGGGTGAGGCCCAGGCCGGCCATGAGCGCCCCCTGGCCCACGATCATGCGTACCACGTCCCGGCGGGTGGCACCCAGGGCCATGCGGACCCCCACCTCCCGACCTCGCTGGGCCACGAGATAGGCCAGCACGCCGTGGACGCCGAGGACCGCCAGTAGAACGGCCACGCACGCGAAGATCCCGAGGACGAGGGAGGCGAAGCGCTCTCGTGCAGACGCCTCACGCACCGTAGCCGCCATCGTGGTCACGTCGAAGACGGGGACGTCCCTGTCGATCGAAGTGACGGCGCGTCGGACGCCGTCCACCAACGACAGGGGCGGCACTTCCGTCGCGACCAGGAGCGTCACCGTCCCTCCACGCTGGGGGGCCTGGGCGAGACTGGCATACATGGTCGGCGGCGCGTCCGCCGTGAGACCGTGAAGGCGCTCGTTCTCGACGACGCCCACGATGCGCCGAAAATTCGGTCCCCAGAACCCGATCCGGCTTCCCAATGCGTCGCCATCGGGGAAGTACCGTCGTGCCGCCTCGCGGTTGAGAACGATCGCCGGCTCGCCGTCCAGGTCGTCCCTGTCGTCGAGAAAGCGTCCCGCGACGAGCTCGATTCCGGCGGTGGTGAAATACGACGGCGAAACCAGGCGCGTGGTCATCTCACCCTGATCCGGGTCGAAGGGACGGCCCTCGATGCGGAACGAGTTCGTCCAACCCGGATCCAGCGGGTGGTTCAGGGTGAGGGCCGCCGAGCGGACCCCCGGAAGGGAGGAGACCCCGTCCACCACGGCCCGGTTGAACTGGTGTATCTCCTGCCAGTCGGGCCACGTATCCATCGCAGGATACCGGGACGCCGGAAGTGCGAAGGAGACTCTGAGCAGGTTGTCGGGGCGGAACCCCGGGTCAACGGCCTGGAGGCTCCGGAGCGTGCCGGCGAGGAGCCCTGCGGCGATGAGGAGCACTACGGCCAGCCCGAGCTGACCGGCCACGAGCACCCGGCGGACCGGCATCCGCATGGAAGCGTCCGCTGAACGTCCGTCCCTGAGCGCACCCTGGAGTGCCCGGTCCCGGTGCTGGAGCGTCGGCAGGAGCGCGAAGCCCACTCCGACGACCGCGGCCACGGCGAGGGCGAAGCCGAGCACCGCGGTGTCGAGGCGGGGCTCCCCGAGGACCAGGAGCTCGGCCGGCGCCATGGCCGTCAGGGCCCGGATCCCTCCGGCCGCGAGCGCGATGCCCGCGGCGCAGGAAAGACCGGCGACGAGCAGACCCTCGGCCGCGAACCGGCGTCGGACCTGACCCGGGCGCGCGCCGAGGGCGCCGAGGACGGCGAACTCCCGTGCGCGCGCCGCACCACGCGCCAACAGCAGGTTCGCGACATTCACGCACGCGATCAGGAAGACGGCGAGGACCGCGCCGAGCAGCACCCAGAGGGTGCGGCGAAGGTCCGAACGCCCCACGTCCGACAGCCGCTCGACGAACGCGCCGCGGTTCGTGTTCGCTTCCGGATGTTCCCGCTCCAAGGCGGCCATGATGCGCGTCATCTCGGCTTGCGCCGAGGCGACGGTGGCGCCCGGGGACAACCGGCCGATCACGCGGACCCAGTGCGACTGCCGGGTCGCGCCGGCCGGAGTCTGCCGGATGGGCGTCCAGAGGTCGGTTCCCTTCGAGGGAAACTCGATCGCGGTTTCCAGAACCCCGACGATCTCGGTCGGCTCCCCGTCGATCGTCACCACCTTCCCGACGACGGTGGGATCCGCGCCGAAGGTGCGACGCCACATTCCGTCCGACAAGATCGCCACGCCCGGTCCCCCCGGCAGATTCTCCTCGGGGGTGAACGCTCTTCCGAGCTGGACGGAGAGTCCCAGCACCGAGGTGAGGTTGGGCGTGACCGCCGCCGCCGACAGGCGGAGCGGCTCCGCATCCGGCCGAGTGAGCACCACCGTGCCCGAGGCGACCAGCCCGAGCTCCGAGAACGCCCGGGTGCGCTCGACGTAGTCGAAGTAGTCCGCCGGTGACGCGTCCTCTCGCACCGTGCCCGTGGCGCGATCGTCTTGCCACACCACCGCGAGCCGCTCCGGCTCGGGAAAGGGCAAAGGCCTCAGGATGATCCCTTCCACCACGCTGAACACCGCGGTGCAGGCCCCGATCCCGATGGCGAGGGTCGCCACCACCACTGCGGAAAAGCCAGGATTTCGACGCATGCCCCTGAGGGCGTACCTGACATCTCTCATCCACCCATCCACCGTCCACCTCCAGGTGTCCCGTTCGATCCGCTGCGCATCGTACTCGCGGCAGAGGCGCTCCACTTCCTCCATGTCCCCGAAGCGATCCAGGACCTGCTCCCTGGCCCCCTGCTCGCTCCACCCCTGATCCACCAGCTCCCGAATACGTCCCTCGATGTGGAATTCGAGCTCTTCGCGCACGTCTGGCTCGACGCTCCCAGGCAGAGAGCGTGTCCGGCGTGGATCGCGCCGCTCCACCTCGGCTCAACCCCGCCCGGGCGGCGTCGTGAGACCCAGCACCGCTGCCACCGCCTCCGCGTGCCGCGCCCACTGGGCCGACTCCCGCTCGAGCCGGCGGCGACCTTTTCGCGTGAGTCGATAGAACTTCGCGCGCCGGTTCCCGTCGGTTCGGCCCCACGAACCCTCCAGCAGCCCGTCCCGCTCCAGCCGGTGGAGCGCCGGGTACAGCGCACCTTCCTCCACGCGCAGGGTGCCTCTCGTCTCCGCCTCGATGCGACGGCTCACCGCGAGCCCGTGCAAGGGTCCGTCCCTGAGGGCCCGCAGGACGAGGAGGTTCAGCGTGCCGTACAGGGTGTCCGCGTCGATGCCCATGGCTCCTCAGTCCATCCGATCCGGGTCGTCAATTGTCATAAGCAGCTTATGATAGTGATGCGACAAAGGAGGTGCAACCAAATTGAGTGAGGATTGGATCCATCCTAAGCGGAAAAGGTTTGAATCGCCCAGGTGGAGGCGCGGCCAGCTACCCCTGGAGTCGCGCGGCCTCGCGCCTACGTCACCCCGCCAGCGACTCGAAGACGCCGGTATCCCGGTTCTTGCGCACGTCGTTCCAGGCGAAGATTCGCCCGTTCATCGTGAGGTAGACTCCCGGACCGAGCGCCTGCACGGCCGTGAGCGCGCCACCGAGGTTGAAGAGACCGTCCGAGCTCCCGAACGCGATCGGGATCATGGCTCCAGTGAGTACGATGGTCTTTCCGCTCACGCGCTCCGCCAGGAGCCGGGCGGTATCGACCATCGTGTCCGTGCCGTGGGTGATGACGATGTGGGGCTCCGGTGCCTCGGCGCAGTTGTGTGCGATCAGCTCCCTGTCGGCGTCCGTCATCTCGAGCGAGTCGATCATCATCAGGGTGCGCACATGCACGTCCAGTCGGCACCGCCCCAGCTCGAGCATCTGGGGAATGTGCGTGTCCTCGAAGAAGAGCCGGCCGTGGATCTCGTCGTACTCCTTGTCGAAGGTGCCGCCGGTCACGAACAGGCGGATGGGCTCGGTCAACGCGTGCTCCTGTGGTACCCGGGGTTCGCGTCGTGCGCGCACGACGCAGTGAAGGATCCGCGGAACGATCCCGTAAGGCAGGCGTGCGCGCAACGGCGCGCGCGCGGATGCGAGACGGGAGCGCGAGATGTCGGGGATACGGATGGCGGCCTGGATGGCCGCAGTGCCCCTGCTGGCGGCGTGCGCCAGCGGGGAGGCGACGGAGTGGGCCGGAACAGTGACGGACAGCGCCGGGGTGCAGGTGGTCGCGAACCCTGCGGAAGGGATGTGGGGACCCGGCGAGGCGTGGACGCTGGTGGAGGAGCTGCACATCGGTGACGTCGAGGCGGCGCCCGAGTACCAGTTCGGCCAGGTGATCGGCGTCGACGTCGACGCGGCCGCCAACGTCTACGTGGCCGACGCCCAGGCCCGCGACGTCCGCGTCTTCGACGCGAGCGGGGCGTATCTGCGCACCATCGGCGGCCCTGGAGGTGGGCCCGGCGAGTTCGGCATCGCCATGAACGGCGTCTTCGTCGTGGGGGACGAGCTCGTGGTGCCCGACATCGGCAACGCCCGCGTGCAACGCTTCGCCTTGGATGGATCCTTCATCGCCAGCTCGCTCCTCGACCTCACCGCCGGAATGCCGCTGCGCTGGGACATGGCAGGCGGCGGACGCCTGGTGGTGCAGCGCCGCGTGGTGAACCCTTCCGACACGGCGAGCGCCCCGCGGAAAGACCCGATCGTGACCGCCGGGCTGGGCGACACGCCCGTGGACACGCTGGCGCTGCTGCCGGCCGGAGAGACCATCCGGTTCTCGGGAGGCCGCGCCCAAGTCCGCTTCTTCGATCCGGAGCCGATCTGGGACGCAGATGCGACGGGCACGCTGGTCACGTCGCGCAACAACGCGATGCGCTTCGAGCTGTGGGACGCCACGGGCGCCCTGTCCCGGGTGGTGACCCTTCCGCGCGAGCCCAAGACCGTCACGGACCGGGACAAGCGGGTCATGCTCGACGCCATCCGCGACGCGATGCGCCAGCAGGGCGTCCCGGGCACGCAGGCTCAGGCACTGCTCGACCAGGCCCAATTCGCCGACCACTACCCACTGTACGTGCAGGTCGCGCTGGGGCCGTCCGGATCGCTGTGGGTGCAGCGCATGCTCTCGGGAACCGAGCTGGCCGGCGAGGAGGGCTCGTTCGACGCGCAGGACCTCGGCTCGAAGGACTGGGACGTCTTCGACGCCTCTGGGCGGTACCTGGGCGTGGTCTCCTTCCCCGGGAAGTTCCTGCCGCTGCGCACGCTCGGCGACCGCTTCTACGGGTACGCGCGGGACGAGCTCGACGTCCAGAGCCTGAGGGTGTACCGCGTGGTCGGCGGCTGAGAGGCGACCCGGGGCGTTCGCGTCCCCACCGGCGAGCCACACCCGCCCGCGGAGGGCGGCCCCATCGAGGGTCGCCCTCGTTCGTTCAAGGCCGGATGAAACCCTCCCGCCTCGAAGCGCGTCTATAGATTCGTATTTGTAGAACATTTCGGTCCCTCAGGCCTAAACGGACGGCGGACATGGGCAAGGGAGAGTTCCTCGGAGAGTTCGAGCAGGTCGTCCTGCTCGCGGTGGCGCGCCTGCGCGGCGACGGCTACGGGGTCTCGATCCGCCAGGAGATCGAGCGCCGCACCGGACGGGATGTAACCGTCGGGTCGGTCTACGCCACGCTCGCCAGGCTCGAGGAGAAAGGCTTCGTCGCCTCACTCGAGGGCGATCCCACCCCTCGTCGAGGCGGTCGCGCGCGTCGCCTCTTTCGACTCCTCCCGGGGGGCGCGGACGCCCTGCGCGCCACGCGCGGCATGATCGACAGTCTCTGGGACGGACTCGACCTGGACGCGGCGGACGCATGAGCGCCGCGGGGTCAAGACCGTCCCGCCCGCCGGCGATCGCGCGCTGGATCGTGACGATCACCGCGCATCGGGATCAGCGCTGCGCACAGCTCGGCGACCTGCAGGAGGAGTTCGCGGAACGAGCGGACCTGGGAAAGGGCGCGCACGGCTGGTACTGGCGCCAAGCCCTCGGGTCCGTCGGACCGAACCTCGCCCACCGCATCCGACACGCCCGCCGTGCACGAGACCATGGAGACGGCATGATGGAGACGCTGCTGCAGGACCTGAGGCTGGCCGCGCGCGGGGTACGGAAGAACCCCGCGTTCAGCGCGGTCGTGGCGCTCACGCTCGGCCTGGGGATCGGCGCGAACTCGACGATCTTCAGCGCGGTGTATGGGCTCATCCTCGACCCGTTCCCCTTCCCCGAGCCCGGGCGGATCGTCGGTGTGGGCACGGCGTACCCCAAGCTCAACGCGCCGCTCGGCTTCTTCGAGAACCTCTCCCCCGCGGAGTTCACGGACATCCGTGACCAGTCCACCACGCTCGAGGAGGTGGTCGCCTGGGACATGGGGAACCGACAGATCGGATGGGAGGGCCCCCCACAGAACGTGTTCACCGGCTTCTGGTGGGGGAATGCGCTTCGGACGGTGGGCATGGACGCCCATCTGGGCCGCGGTTTCACGGACGACGAGGTCGCACGCGGCGATGCGGTCGCCATGCTCAGCTACCGGATCTGGCGGGACCGCTTCGGGGCCGACTCGTCGCTCGTGGGCGGGACGATCACGGTCAACGACGCCCCGTACACCCTCGTGGGCATCATCCCCGAAGGCGTCACGATCTATGGTACCGATCTATGGACCACGATGGGGATCGGTCCCGAGCGCTTCCAGCGCAACCGTCGGCAGTTCCAGGTCATGGCGCGCATCCGCGCCGGCGCCACGCTCGCCGACGTGAATACCGAGCTCGCGGTGCTCGCTCGACGGGCGGAGCAGACATATGGCGCCGAGTTCGAGGAGTACGGCGGCTGGTCGATGCGCGCCAGCACTTGGAACGACGTCAACTCCCAGCTCTTCCGCGCGGGGCTCTTCGTCGTGATGGCCGCTGTGGGGTTCGTCCTGCTGCTGATCTCGGCGAACACCGCGAACCTCCTGCTGGCCCGAGCACAGGGGCGCCGTCGAGAGATGGCCGTGCGCACCGCGCTGGGGGCCGGCCGTGGGCGGCTCGTGACCCAGGTGCTCACGGAGAGCGTGCTGCTCGCCGCGCTCGGCGGCGCGATCGGGATCGGCGTCGCCTGGATTGGCGCGGCGGGACTCCAGCGCCTCCTCACCGACTTCGCCCTCCCGATCGCGGGCTCGGTCGCGGTGAACGGTCAGGTCCTGATGTTCACGGCGGCCCTGGCGCTGGGCGTAGGGATCGTGTTCGGCCTCGCTCCGGCCCTACAGGGGTCGGGCACACACCTCTCGGAGACGCTTCAGACCGAAGGGCGCGGCGCGACCACCGGAGTGAGCCGACAGCGTCTCCAGCGGACGCTGGTCGGCGTCGAGGTCGCGCTCGCGTTCGTGCTCCTGACGGGCGGCGGGCTCCTGCTCAACAGCTTCGTGCGCATGATCCGCGTCGCTCCGGGCTTCGACTCCCACGGCGTTCTCACCATGCGCCTCACCCTGCCCAGGGAGCGCTACTCGGGTGAGGCGGTTCCCGCGTTCTTCCGCACGCTCGCCGAGCGTGTCGAGGCCGTGCCCGGCGTCGCGGCGGCCGGTGCAGGCACCCAGTTCCCACCCATCGCGTTTGCCTACCGGGAGCTCTGGCTCGACGGCAGCAACGCCGATCCGGACGGGGCACTCCCCAACGCGCTCGCGACGATTACGACGGCCGGCTACTTCGGCGCCCTCGGCATCCCGCTCGTCGCAGGACGCGTCTTCGACGACCGGGACCGCGCCGACACGCCGCTCGTGGCGATCGTGAACCAGGTCGTGGTGGACCGCTACTACGGAGGGCGAAACCCCGTGGGCCGGCGACTCAAGGTGGGGGGCGCCGACTCGGACGAGCCCTGGTTCGAGATCGTCGGCGTGGTGGGGAGCACGAGGAACCGCGGGCTGGATCAGCCGCCGGCGCCCGAAGTGTACGCCCTCCACGCGCAGATCGGCGAGGTCCAGAACCAGCTCTTCCTCGTCGCCCGGACGACCGTGGAGCCGATTTCCGTGCTCCCAGCCGTGCGCCAGGTCGTTGCGGAGATGGACCCGGACCAGCCCGTGTACGCGATCCGCACGGTGGACGACGCGCTCGCCCAGGCCGCCTCGACGCGCCGGGTGACGACGCTCCTGCTCACGCTCTTCGGCGCGTTCGCGCTCGTGCTCGCCGCGGTCGGGGTCTACTCGGTCATCTCGTTCACCGTCAGCGAGCGCACCCAGGAGATCGGCGTCCGGGTCGCGCTGGGCGCCGACGGAGGACGCGTCCGACGCCTCGTCGTACGGCAGGCGCTTCCGCCGGTGCTGATCGGTGCGGCGGTCGGCCTCGCGACGGCGATCCCCGTCGGTCGTGCGCTGAGCGGCCAGCTCTTCGGGATCGGGGCCTTGGATCCGCTCACCTACGGGTGCGTCTCGGGAATCCTGCTGGGAGTGGCCGTGTTCGCGAGCTGGATCCCGGCATGGCGGGCAAGTCGACTCGATCCGGTGGAGGCCTTGCGCATCGACTGACACCCGGATGGGACGAGGGGGTAGGCGGGGGTGGCCGCCGCCAGCGGCGCCCCCCCGACGTCCCCGTTCCACGAGGCCACCGTGTCGTTCACCGCCGTCGATCCGACCACCGGCGAGACCCTTTCGTCCCACCCGACCCTCGATGCCCAGCGGGCCCTCGAGCTCGCGGCCGACGCGGCCCGAGCCCAACGACGATGGCGTGACACGTCGTTCGGCGAGCGGGCCCGTCTCCTCGGGGCCGTGGCCTCCCTCCTTCGTGAACGGAAGGACGAATACGGTCGCCTGATGACGGCCGAGATGGGCAAGCCCCTGACACAGGCGGTCGCGGAAGCCGAGAAGTGTGCCTGGGCCGCCGAGTACTACGCGGAGCATGCGGAGCGTTTCCTGGCGCCCGAGGCCGCGGAGACCGACGCGTCCCGCAGCTACTGGACGTATCGCCCGCTGGGCGTCGTCCTCGGGATCATGCCCTGGAACTTCCCCTTCTGGCAGGCGATCCGTTTCGCCGCGCCGGCGATCGCGGCAGGGAACGCGGTCCTGCTGAAGCATGCTCCCAACGTGCCCGGATGCGCCCTCGCGCTGGAGAGGCTGTTCGCGGACGCCGGCTTCCCTCCGGCGGTGTTCACCAACCTGTTCATCGATACCGAAGTCGCGGGGACGCTGATCGAGGCGCCGTCGGTGGCCGCCGTGAGCCTGACCGGGAGCGTCCGGGCGGGCAAGGCCGTCGCGGCGAGGGCGGGAAGCGTCATCAAGAAATGCGTCCTCGAGCTCGGCGGCAGCGACCCGAGCCTCGTGCTCGCCGACGCCGACGTCGACGACGCCGTGGCCTCATGCGTCTCCGGACGCATGCTGAACACGGGCCAGAGCTGCATCGCCGCCAAGCGGTTCGTCGTCGTGGACGGCGTTCGCGCTGCCTTCGAAGCCCGGCTCGTGGAGCGGATGCGGGCGACCGTGATGGGACCCCCGCTCGACCCCACCTCCGATATCGGCCCGATGGCCCGCGTGGACCTGCGCGACGCGCTGCACCACCAGGTGGCACGCTCGGTCGAGGCGGGGGCGACGTTGGCGCTCGGGGGCGAGGTGCCGGAGCGCCGGGGCGCCTGGTATCCTCCCACCGTGTTGACGGACGTCGGCCCCGGCATGCCCGCGTACGAGGAGGAGCTCTTTGGCCCCGTCGCCGTCGTCATCGGCGCGCACGACACGGAGGATGCGATCCGGATCGCGAACGATACGCGCTTCGGGCTCGGTGCCTCCGTGTACACCGCGGACGACCGAGAGGGGGAGCGGATCGCGGCGGATCTCCTGGAGGCCGGCAACTGCTTCGTGAACGGGATCGTGAAGTCCGACCCCAGACTCCCGTTCGGCGGGGTGAAGGAGAGTGGCTACGGTCGCGAGCTGTCCCCCATCGGCGTGCGCGAGTTCACGAACGTGAAGACCGTCTGGGTCCGATGAAGGGGAGCCTTACAGGCCGTCCCCGGAGCCGCTGACGGCTCAGTCGAAGGTCGAGGGGACCGCTTGATACATCTCCTGGGCCACGTCTTCCGCGGAACGCATCCTTGCCAGGTCGAGCTCGAAATCGGGGCGATCGGCCGGAGCCAGCTTCTCGACGAGCTCACGGATCTCGCGCGCTGACAATCCGGCCTCCTTGAGCCCGTCCGTGGGCACCCCGGCGCCGTCGCGCACGCGCACGCCCGCCTCGTCGGCCTCCAGGAGTCGTGCGAGCACGCCGCGCTCGGCCCGGGTCAGGGGGCGGCCTTCCAGATCGTAGTCGACCCAGGCCTCGTAGGAGAGCGGCGCCACCCGCTTGACCATCCCGGCGATGACGCACGCGAACTGCCGGATCTCCCATTGCGCCCGCGCATCCACCCGGAGCGACAGGAAGTGCAGAAGGTTGTGCAAGTCGATCTTCCAGTACCACTGCGTGTACGTGGATACGGGGAGTTCGATGCGTGCGAGCTCCCGCGCCACGTCCTGCTCCAGCATCCACGCGTATGCGCCACCGGCCCGTTCCCGCAATTCCTCCCAGCGACGGACGGCCTCGGTCCAGACCTCGTCGGACACCCCCCCTTCGCGCCCCTGCGCGTTCGCCCGACTCTGTACCCCGAACTGGTCTCTGGGGGGCGTGTAGAACAGCAAGGGCATGAGCGAGTAACGTGCGCTCAGCTCGTTGACCGACGCCGTGCGATGTCGGATCCACTGGCGAGCGACGAACATCGGCATCGCGCAGTGGAATTTGAGCTCCACCATCTCGCTCGGGGTCGTGTGCCGGTGTCGTCGCAGATACCGGACCAGCCCCCGGGTCTGCGAGACCCTCCGCGTCCCATACCCGTAGCTCACCCGCGCCGCGCGCTCCACGTCCTCGTCGGAGCCCATGTAGTCGACCAGGGACACGAATCCGTGGTCGAGCACGGGAAAGTAGCCGCCGAGGATCTCCTCTGCGGCGGGCACGGTGGGGCGCTTCGTTTCCATGAAGTCGACAGCTCGGGTCGGGGATTCGGGCCGGACGAATATAAGCCGAAGGGCAACCCGGCCACCCGTCGGCTCGCCCACGCCCCAGGCGGTCGGCTCAACCCTCGACGAGCACCCGGGGGAGGGTGGGATTCAGATGCATGAGGACGTCGTAGACGGAGCGGCCCGTGGCGGCCGCGATCCGGTTGGGCTCGATCTCCGGCGCGTCGGGGCCCAGGAGCGTGGCGACGTCGCCCACCCGCACCGTTTGTTCGGGACCCACCTCGACGATCGAGTGGCTGGCGCTCACCGCTCCGATGAACGGATAGAGCCGTCCTCCGATGAGCGCCCGTTGTCCGCGCACGGCTTCCCGGGGGATCCCGTCCGTGTGCCCGGCAGGGATCGTGGCGATCCAGGTCGAACGGTCGGCGACGTAGGTTCGGCCGTAGGACACCGAGTCTCCCGGGCGGAGCCGCTCCACCCGGACGACGCGTGCTCGCAGCCTCACGGCCGCCCGGAGCTCGCCTCTCGCCCGCTCGATCGCGGGCTCGCTGGGATAGGCCCCGAACAGGGCGATGCCCGGGCGCACCATGTCGAGGTGGGCGTCGGGCAGATGATAGACCCCGTTCGAGGAAGCCGCGTGGAGTCGACCCAGCCCCACTCCCCGGTCACGGGCCTGGCCGACCACCGCCAGGAAGCGATGGAGCTGCTCCCGGTCGAAGTCGGCCTCCTCGGTGAAGGCCATGAAGGCACCCTCGATCCGCACCTCCCGTCGTGCGAGCTCCACGAGCCACGGCAGCGCGCGGTGATGGGGAATCCCCATGCGACTCATGCCCGTGTCCAGGTAGGCGTGACCGATGGCCTGACGTCCCGCGGAGCGCTCGGCCCGTTCCAGGCGGTCGGCCGCATCGTCGGTGGTGAGGGCCAGGTGGACGCCGCGCCGAACCAACTCCGTGGCCTCGCGGTCGTCCACCAGGCCCATGAGCAGCACCGGTTTACCCACCCCGGCCTCCTGCAGGGCGAGCGCGGCGTCCGCCTTCACGACGGCGAAGCCAGCGATCGCGGACGACGCCTCGAGCGCGGTGGTCACGTTCGTGAGTCCCAGCCCGTAGGCGTTGTTCTTGATGACCGCGAGCACCGGGCGTCCTCCCGCGAGTCTGCTGACCACGCCCAGATTGAAGCGCAGCGCCGCGGCGTCCACCTCCACCCAGGGATCGAATCGATCGGGCTCGACCGACGTGGGCGAGGAGCCCTGCGCTCGAGCGGGTGGGCGTACCACCGAGGCCGCCGCGGCTCCCACCACGAACGCCCTTCGCGACATTGGCATGAGACCTCCCGGAAGATCGTCGGCCACGCGAGCAACCTACCCGACGCCGCGGCCCGGGGCGAACTTGTGCGCTCGACCGTAGGAACCCGTCGCAGGAGCGTCAGCGTCGCATGATCGTCGTCACAGGAGGAGCCGGGTTCATCGGCTCGAATCTCGTCGCGGGTCTCGAGGAAGAGGGGTTGGGACCGGTGAGCGTCGTCGACCGTCTGGGGCGCGACGACAAATGGAAGAATCTGCGACGCCGTGAGCTGGACGAGCTCGTGGATCCCCGCCGACATCGACTGCGTCGTGCACATGGGCGCGATCTCATCCACGACCGAAACCGACGCAGATCTCATCACGGACACGAACTACAGGCTCTCGCAGCGGATATGGCGCTGGTGTGCCGACAACGGGGTGCCGCTGCTCTACGCCTCCTCGGCAGCGACCTACGGAGACGGGTCCGCGGGCTTCGACGACGACCCAAGCCCGGAAGCCCTCGCTCGCCTGGTACCACTGAACGCATACGGCTGGAGCAAGCATGTCTTCGACCGTTGGGTCATCCGCCAGGTGCTGGGTGCCGGACCCGTGCCCCCGCAGTGGGTGGGCTTGAAGTTCTTCAACGTGTACGGCCCCAACGAGCACCATAAAGGAGACATGCAGTCGGTGGTCACCAAGGCCTATCCGATCGCCGCGCGCGGGGACCCGGTGACGCTGTTCAGGTCGCACCATCCGGACTACGGGGATGGGGGCCAGATGCGGGATTTCGTGTACGTGAAGGATTGCGTGGACGTCATGGTGTGGCTCATGAGGAACCGCCAGGTGAGCGGGCTCTTCAATCTCGGCTCAGGCCGTGCGCAGACCTGGCTGGAGCTGATGCGCGCGCTGTACTCGGCCGTGGGGACGGACCTGCAGGTGCGTTGGAAGGACACCCCGGTCGAGATCCGGGACCGGTACCAGTACTTCACGCAGGCAGAGATGGACCGGCTCCGTGCCGCGGGGTACGACCGACCCTTCCGGTCGGTGGAGGAGGGAGTCGGGGACTACGTGCGCGGCCATCTGGCGACGGATGACCCCTACCGCTGACCGGGGCCTCCGGGGCTCGTAGGCTCCCCGGTTGAACCACAGCGGCCGTCGTTCCGTATGGTTGTCAGGAACCCGGAACGGAGGTGAGCCTTGCCGCAGTGTCAGGGAACGACGAAAAAGGGAGATCAGTGCAAGCGTGACGCGCAGGAGGGTTCGTCGTTCTGCGCGATCCACGTCGACCAGGCCGTGCGGGCGCGATCCGCGCCCACCTCGGTGGACTGGGACCGCGACTCGATGCTCAAAGCCGCGATCGGATTCGCGGCCGTCGGCGCCATTCTCTTCTTCCGTCTCCGTCGCTAGCCGAGCGCGGCTTCCACGAGTCGGATGTTCCGCTCGTGGGTCCGCCTGTAGAACGGGGACAGCGCGGTTCGCGGGGGTCCGCCGCGCCCCGCGAGGAGCCCGCGCAGATAGGTGACGTTGCGCTCGATGATCTCTGCGCCTCCGATGGGCCCGTGCGAGGGCACGACCAGGCCGAAGCCACCTTTGGCAAGGAGCCGCTCCAGAGCATCCGCCCACGCAGGCACGGCGGCGCCGTCATTCACCACCGGGAGCGGCGTCTCCACCGCGTCCCCCGCGAGCAGCACCTCCCACTCCGGTACCCTTCCGACGATGCAGTCGGGGGTGTGACCGCGTAGTGCGCCGAGCTCCAGCGTGACCCCGCCGAGATCCAACGAAGTGCGACGGGAAAAGGATCGCGTGGGAGGGACGAGACGCACAGCGTCCCAGTGGTCGCCGTCCTCCCGGCGTCGCCTCGCCAGCTCGGTTGGGACGTCGCGGCCGAAGCGCTCGGCCGCCGCCCGGTGTGCCACGACCTCGGTCACCCCCCCGAGCGCACACGTGCCCCAGCAATGGTCCCAATCGGCGTGGCTGTATACGACCGTGAGCGCCCGGCCACGCGTCAGCCGGGGAACCGACTGCATCTGCTCCGGGTGGCTGAGGGTGTCGAAGACCACCGCCCGACGCTCCCCCACCGCCACCGCGCCCCGCACGTCGAAATCGTCCACGGCGGTCTCGAGCACATGGAGGCCCGGCCGGAGCTCCCGGACAGCGGGACGTCGTATACCGGACACGGCGGCCGGGGTCAGGAGACCGTCTTCTCGGCCTCCTTGGCCCCCGGCGCCTTCTCCCAGGTCCAGGACCGACCCATCACCCACCTCTCGAACCAATCCAGCTCGACGTTCGACTTGAAGAGGCGGTGGCGAAGCTCCTGCCACCCATGCGGCTCGCGAGGAGCTACGTACAGGTGCGTCGGAACCCCTTGCTGCTTGACACCGCGCCACATTTCCACCGACTGGGGCATGGGAACGCGTGGGTCCTGTTGGCCCACGAGGAAGATCGTCGGAGTGCTCACGTTCGAGACGTACTTCAGCGGGGAGCTCTCCCAGTAGACGTCGATGGGCGAGTCCGACTCCCACGGCGTCGCACCGAACCACGGCGTCCGGTACGTGCGCACGTCCGACTGGGCGTACATCGAGATCCAATTGGCCGCTCCCGCACCGGACGAAGCGGCTTTGAACCGATCCGTGAACGTGATGATCTTGTTGGTCATGTGCCCGCCGGCGCTCCAACCCATCTTGGCCATGCGCTCACCGTCGACCAGCCCCCGGTCGATCAAGTGGTCCACGCCGGCCATGACGTCGAGGTGGGCCTGCTGGAAGTAGTGGCCGACCATGTCCCGTAGGAAGTCGTCCCCGTAACCGGTGCTCCCCCGGTAGTTGGGCTTGAGCACGAAGTATCCCAGGGCGGCGAGCACCTGGACGTAGTCGCTCGAGCTCCACTCTCCGAACTGGTCGCTCGAGGCGGGACCGCCGTGCGTCTGCACGACCAACGGATACCGCTGCCCCTCGCGCCAGTCGAGCGGGTAGTACAGCAGTCCCTCAACGGTCACTCCATCCTCACCGCGCCATTGGATCGCTTCCTCCCGGGGCAGTCGGAAACGGTCGCCCAGATCGTCGAAGACGTGAGTGACCTGCTGCGGCGCGGTTGCCCCCAGGGTCCACACGTCCCCGGGGCTCTGAGAGGTCCGACGCGTGAGCACATGTCGATCCAGAGAGGGCACGTACGCCCATGAGCCGAGCTGTTGATCACCGTCCAGGAGGGTCACCGGCTCGCCACCCTCGAGCGGGATTCGCAGGATCCGGTCGCGCACTCCGGCGTTGGCGAGGACGTAGACGGAGCGGCCGTCGGCGGACCAGGTCGCCTGGTCCAGTCCGACGCCGAGCCCAGGGGCCAGCTCGCGGGCCGCGCCGCCGGCCGCGGGCACCACGTAGAGGTTGGTGTTGAAGTAGCTTTCGCCGAGGTCGGTGCGCGAACCGGACGTGAACAGCACCCAGCGGTTGTCGGGGCTCAGCTCCGCTCCAGCCTCGGCGACACCGTTGTCCGTGAGCTGCCGCGGCTCGTCTCCGTCCGCGCGCATCACCCAGACCTCTCCGCGCTCGAAGTCGCCGAAGAGCGGGTCGGGCCCTCTGTGGTGCGCCACCAGGGTCCCGTCGCGCGACAGCTCGAACCCCAGGACCGAAAAGTCGCCCTCGGTCAACCGCTGCTCCTCGCCGGTGCCCACGGCGACCCGCCAGAGGTGCCGCTGCTGGTAGTCCTCGTCATAGGCGAAGACGTCGTCGCGCTGCTCGACCTTCGCCTTCTCGTCGGCGGGACGCTCGTCCGCGGCGATGAAGTAGATCCAGGCGCCGTCGGGCGACCACTGGATGGAGCCCACCGACGTCGCGTGTCGCGTGAGTGGCGCGGCCTCGCCACCCGCCATGCTCAGCAGGTGGAGCTGCGTGGGGCGACCTTCGTCCCGGTCCGAGAGGAACGCGACGCGGGTGCCGTCAGGGGACCAACGTGGGCTCGATTCGCCCTCGGAGCCCCGGGTCAGCTGCAGCTCATCGGATCCGTCCACGTCGATCCGCCACACATGGGACACGGTGCGGTTCCTCTCCCAGTCCGTACCCGTGCGCACGAATACCACCTGCCTTCCATCCGGCGACAAGCGCGCATCCCCGAGAGACGGGAGGTCCATGAGGTCGATGATGGTCATGGGACGGGGGCCCTGCTGAGCGGCCCCGTCGGACACCGACAGCAAGGAAAGACATAGCAGGACCAGAGTCGGCCGCAGGGCGCGAACGGGAGACCGGGACATCGGGGCCCTCCTGAGCTGGGTCGCACGGTTCCGAAGGAGCGGATGATGGGGCCCTGTGTGCGGGTGAGAAAGACCCCACGTCACGACGGGGCAGCTCCAGTCGTAGATCAGGTGCCGGGCGGCGGGCCGCGCGGCAGAGGCCTCCACTCTCGCCGGAGCGTTTTCCCGGTGCCAGAAGCCACAGGGGTTCCCCGACGCCGCCCCATCTGGGTCACGGCGACCCGTCTCGTACCCGCGCCGGCGAAGCGGGTCTACGCCATCCTCGCCGACTATCACGACGGACACCCGCAGATCCTCCCGGCCAGGATCTTTCGCGACGTGTGCGTGGAGACGGGAGGACGGGGCGAGGGGACGGTTCTGCGTTTCGGCATGAAGGTCTTCGGCGCCGTCAAACGATTCCGGGCCGCGGTCGTCGAGCCGGAGCCGGGCCGCGTCCTCGTGGAGCGCGACCTGGGCGGCACCGGCTCGGTCACCACCTTCACGGTGAATCCCGTCGGAAGCGCCCACGCCAACGTCACGATCGAGACCGCCTGGACCCCCAGGGGGCCGGTCCCGATCCTGGAGCGCGTCCTGGCCCCGATCCTCCTGAAGCGAATCTACGCCGAGGAGCTCCTCAATCTCGAGAAGGTGGCGACCGACCGGCTTTGAGCACCGCGCCTGGACGCACCAGGCTCAGGAGACCGGTCGCCTTCGGCCGAATTCGAAGTCGGCCGGTGGCTCGGCACCCAGGAGATGCTTCACGAAGTAGTCCCAGCGTCTCCTCATCATGTACGGCTCCATGGCGAACCCGTGGCGTCGGTTCGTCATCATGATCAGGTCGAAGTTCTTGTTCGCCTCGATGAGCGCGTCCACGAGCTCGAGCGTGTTGTTGGGCGGAACGTTGTTGTCCATGGTTCCGTGCGCGAGCAGGAGCTTGCCCTTCAGGTTACCCGCCAGGAGCTGGTTCGCCTGATTGTCGTAGGAGGTGGAGCCGTCATCCTCCTCGACCAGGAGCCCCTGCCATTTCTCCCCCCAGTCGTCCTCGTACGTCCGGTTGTCGTGGTTGCCGGCCTGAGAGACGGCGACCTTGTAGAAATCCGGATAGCGCAGGATGCCCGCCGTCGAGGCGAAGCCTCCGCCCGAATGCCCCCAGATCCCGACCCGATCGAGGTCCATCCACGGGTTCAGGGCCGCGAGCTGTCGGATGCCGCCCACCTGATCCGGAAGGCCATTGTCTCCCATGTTTCCGTAATACGCCGCATGGAACGACTTCGAGCGCATCGGAGTCCCCATGGCATCCAGCTCGACCACGACGAATCCCAGCTCCGCGACGGCCTGATGGTCACGGCGCGCCGGGTTGAAGCTGCGGCTCCCCACGCTCCCCGTCTGAGGTCCTGGATAGAGGTAGTTGATGATGGGGTACTTTCGTGTCGGATCGAAGTCGGTCGGCCGGTACATGAGCCCGTACAGGTCGGTCTCCTCGTCACGCGCCTTCACGATGAACGGAATCGGCGGCTGCCACCCACTTGCCACGAGCCGCGAGATGTCCGCTTTCTCGAGGGCAACGACCTGGCGACCCGCGAGGTCACGCGCCGCGGAGACCGGGGGGATGACCGGGGTCGACCAAGTGTCGACGAAGAAGTCTCCCTCGTCCGGCAGCGAGATCGTGTGGTTCGCGCTGTCCGGGGTGAGCAGGACCGGATCGCCTCCATCCATGCCGACGGAGTAGAAGTACTGGAAGTAAGGATCTCCGGGTTCGAGTCCGGCCCCCGTGAAATAGAGCGTGCGCGTGGCCTCGTCGATGCGAAGCAGCTGGAGGACGTTCCAGGCGCCTCTGGTGATCTGGCGCTTCAGCTCACCGGTGTTCAGGTCGTACAGGTACAGGTGGCCCCAGTCGTCACGTTGCGAGTACCAGATGACCTCGTCGCTGTCGTTGAGGACGTGCCAGTTCACGCGGTTGAAGCCGGACTCGAAGAAGGTCTCCGAGCGCTCGTGCATGACCTCGCGCACGTGACCGGTGACCGGGTCCGACATTCGTAGCCACGCGTCCTTGTGGTCGCGGGAGCTCGACACGAAGGCGAGCTCGCGGCCGTCCTTGCTCCACTCGACGTCGGAGAAGGTCCCGCCGCAGCGGATGTGGTCGCAGATCGTGGAGCGGTGCTGGTCGGGCGGCATCTCGAGGCGTACCACACGTGGGCCCTCCAGGTCGATCACGATCCTCTCGATGCGGAAGATCACGGAGTCCTCGGGGAGCGGGTACTTCCAAGCCTCGAGCTCGGGATGGCCCACGCCGGTGCTCACCAGGTACATGTCCCCGACCCCGCGCGCGTCGTGGCGGAACGTGGCGAGCTTCCTCGAGTCCGGAGACCACAGCACCACCGGGCGGTCGCTCTTGGTCCACCCGGCGTTGTCCGTGGCGTAGCCGTAGTCCTCCACCCCGTCCGTGGTGAGCCGAGTCTCGGCCCCGGTCTCGAGCTCTCGCACCCACAGGTCGTAACCGCGGATGAACGCCTCACGCCTTCCGTCGGGCGAGACGACGGTGGTGGACCGGAACGCCGACGTTCGTTCCCCGACGTCCCTGCAGCCGCCTTCGACCGTCCCGCAGCGGAAGGTCCTGGTCCCGACGCCCAGATCCACCGTCCGTCCCTCGACGTCCAGCCCCACGACCTCGAGCTCGAAAGCGCCCACCGCCCTGCGAGTGGCGGCGGACAGCGCCCGCGCCACGATACCGTGGTCGAAGGCGCGACCGCGCTGCCGGGATGCCGCGTCCACGAGGATGGTCTCCGTACCCTCCGCGATCGTGTTCGTGTACCAGAAGCGGTTTCCGTCCAACCAGGTCGGGCGAACCGTCCCACCGAGGACGAGTGGATTCGCGGTTTCGCCGAGAAAGCGCTCCGCGGCCGCGTACTCGTCGGCGGACATGACGGCCGGCCGATAGGGTACCGGGGTCTGGGCCCGCGCCGGCGCCAGCCAGGCGATTGCGAGGAGCGCGGAGGTCGGGAGCGAATTCCTGATGTGCTTGGACATCGTGCACTCGGCGGCAGCGGGTGGGACGGCCTCTCGGGATCGGCCATGATAGGGCCTCGGGGCCGACTTGTCGCCACCGTCGGGGGCCGAGATCTTCAGCGACGTCTCCTCGTCCGGAACCGCTCGCTGACCCTATGGCATCCGACCTCGCGTTCGTGGAGTTCGTCGTCGACCAGCTCGACGAAGACCTGTCGGCCACCTGGAAGCGCATGTTCGGAGAGTTCGGCCTGTACGCCGATGGCACCTTCTTCGGGGTCATCTGTGACAATCGCCTCTTCGTGAAGCCGACCGAGGCCGGACGCGCCTTCATCGTCGACGTGGTGGAGGCTCCCCCTTATCCAGGAGCGAGGCCGAGCCTCCTGATCGAGCACCGGATCGACGATCCCGGCTGGCTGAGCGAGCTCGTGCGCATCACCGTGGAAGCGCTTCCGAAGCAGAGACCCAGGAAGGGACGAGGTAAGCGATGACACACGGACCTGCCCGCTCGGCGACCCACCCCCACTCCAGAGGCACCATGGCTCGGCACGTTCTCGCGACGCTCGTCTCGCTCTCCCTGGTCGCGTCACCGCTCTCCGCGCAGGTCTACGACATCCTGGTCCGGGGTGGGACCGTGGTCGACGGGACCGGCGCGCCCCGCTTCCCGGCCGATGTCGCGATCCGGGATGGGCGCATCGCGGCGGTCTCACGCGAAGGCATAGACCCGTCCCAGGCCCGCACCGTCATCGACGCGACCGGGCGCGTCGTGACACCGGGGTTCATCGACAACCACGCGCACATCCAGACCACGATCGACGACTACCCCCTCGCGGAGAACTTCCTTCGGCAAGGGATTACGACGATCCTGGCATCCCTCCATTCGGGTGCGCAGCCATGGCCACTCGACGCCTACGCCGACTCGATGCGCGTGGCGCCGAACGTGGGCTTCTTCGCCGGTCATTCGTGGACCCGTGAGCAGGTCCTCGGCATGGAGAACCGCGATCCCACGCCGGCCGAGCTCGAGCGCATGAAGGCGTTGGTGGACGAGACCATGCGCCAGGGGGCGCTCGGACTTTCCACCGGCCTGCTGTACGTGCCCGCGAACTTCGCGAAGACCGAGGAAGTGATCGAGCTCGCCAAGGTCGCCTCGGCGCGAGGTGGCATCTACGTCTCGCACATGCGCAACGAGGCGAGCGGTCTCCTCGAATCGGTGGCTGAGCTGATCCGCATCGCGGACGAGGCCCACATTCCTGCGCAGATCAACCACCACAAGGCCACCGGAGCCGGCCAGTGGGGCTGGAGCGAAAAGACCCTCGCCATGATCGACTCGGCGAACGCCGCCGGGCTGAGCATCGTCCACGACCTCTACCCGTATACGGCGTCGTCGACCGGATC
>QJYK01000218.1 GCA_003248075.1 Gemmatimonadota bacterium
GTGATGCCCGACGGGCGCGGCTTCGTGATCATCCGCAGTGACCCTCGAACCCAGCCGGAGCTCAGAATCGTCAAGGGCTGGGTCGACGAGCTGATGGGGAGGCTACGACGGGGTTCGAGTTGACCGTCGTCGGGATCCTCGTCGCCCTTCGGTGAGGCGCTGGGTGGGATCGGTTTCCGGTCTATCGGGTGACTCCGAGGTAGCGATCGAGCCAGTCGAGTGACTCTCGCACCAGCGTCGCCCGTGGCACGAAGTGCCCGCCGTCGTCGAGCACGAGCTTCTTGTCGGCGGGGTCCGTTCCCGCCAGGTCGTAGAACGGCCGGACCCGCTCCTCGATCGGACGCCCGGGATCGAGCGTGCCGTTCAGCATGAGCAACGGCACCGTGAGGCGGTGCACGTATGAGATGTCATCCACCTCCGCCAGGGTCCGATCCCTGGAAAAGCCACCCACCAGAGCGATGGCTACCTTGAACCGCGGCTCCATCACGACCATGGTCGCGAGGTTGATGCCACCGAAGCTGTACCCGTAGTAGGCCAGCCGCTCCGAATCGATGTCGGACCGGGTCTCCAGGTAGTCGATCGAGCGCCGGAGGTCCTTCGACCATCGAACGGCCTGGTCCCGGTAGCCGGCAGAACGGCCCCTGGGCATCAGCTCGCGGCCCCGATCGAGGATACCCCAGTACACGGGGACCGCGACCGCCCGTCCCGAAGCGATGAGGAAGTCGAAGTGGATCGTCCGCATCTGGTCGATGGACCGCAGCGAGCGGGAAGCGCCACCGGGGAAGTACACCACGGTTTGAACCGGTGACTCCGACGCCAGAGGACGATAGAGGTACAGGAGCAGCCGGTCGTCCGAGGCGTAGGCAGGCCTCATCGCGACGCGTTCCCGAATCCATCGGTCCGTCGTGTCCGCAGCCTCGACCACGGCTTCGAGCGGCGTGTGGTCGTACGAGAACTGCGTCTGGTAGACGGCGAACACCTCGTCCGATATCGGCGGAATCGTGTCGAAGCGCGCGTAGGTGAGCGCCGGAAGGGGCTGTCTCGCCCAGCCCAGCCCGGTCGTGTCGGGGTACACCGCGAGTCGGAGCCCGTTGAGCTCCGAGCGATCCAGCGGGTCCGACTGGAGGCCGTTGATTGCGCTGAAGAAGGGGTCGCTCCATCCGCCGCCCATCAGGAACCGATTCCCGGCGATCTCGTTGAGGGTCCATTCACGCACGTTTCCGGCCATGTCGTAGGCCCCGAACGGGCTGAGGCCGGCATACGCTCCCACGGCGGCCGGCGCGGTTCCCTCGAGGTTGCTCCGGGGCAGTATCCAGGCGGCGGCCTGAACCTGCATCGCCTGGCTCCAATGGTGCCGTGTGGGGAGGTCCTTCCCCGCAAACGCAGCGTAGGCCATCGCTTCGTACCAGCTGACGCCGGAGACCGGAAAGTCGCCGCGACCCTCCGGGTATGTTCCCGCTTCCCAGGTGGCCGGACCGGGACGGCCGGTCCGGTCGACGAAAGACCGCACGGCCTCCGACCAGCCGAGACGTGCACCTCGTATGGGTGTGGTGACGGGCCAGAAGTCGGCCGTCTCGTATCCTCCGGCCTCGACGAACTCGGCGAACTGCCGGTTCGTCACTTCGTACCGGTCGAGGAAGAAGTCCGCGAATTCCACCGCGCGACCCGCCATGACGGCCTGCGATCCCGGCACGCGGACCATCCCCGGAGGTCGTGCGTCCGGTCGGTCCAGGACGTACGGACCGATGGTGTCCCCAGTCCCTACGATCGGGGCGCGCTCTGCCGGCACGCCTGCCACGACCACGAGCGTGTCGTAGCCGGGCAGTGTGAAGCGGAGCCGGGACAGGCCAAAGGGGAACGGGACTCCGTCCATGGGGGTGGTGCCAAGCACGACCCATTCTGTCGACTCCGGGTCGTAGGGGGCGCGCCATACGGTCGCGCCGGCAGGTGAAGATTCGATCCTGACGGTCCGGGAGAACCGGTGCCAAAGGGGCGACAGGCCGGCGCTCGCACCGTCCCCGCCCGGTGCCCGAAGCGCGACCGCATAGGCTTCGTCCCACTGCCCGGCCTCGGCCAGCATCGCGACCTCGGCGACGACCGCCTCAACGCGTAGGGCGGCCCTCTCCCGCCCGACCAACGCCGACCAGGTCGTGGCAAGAATGGCCCAGGCCGCCAGCGCAGCGAGCAGCGTGACTCCGACGCGCGGCCATCTGCCGAGCCAGGGCGGCGACCATCCCGCGGCGGATGGGCCAGCGGATCGGACCTCGTCTGAAGGCGGTGACCGACGCCAGAGAGCCACGGGCATTCCGAGGCCCAGGACGACCATGCCCGCCGTGAAGAACCACTCGGGAAGGCCAACGTGGTCGATGAGAAGGGCGATGGCCTCCAGGGCGGCGAACGCCCCGCCCGCGTATACGAGAAGCGCCTGCCAATGGAAGCCAACGGGGCGGCGCACGTCTCGATGGTCCATGACGACCCCCATCGCGTAGGCGGACCGGGCCAGCCACCACGCCCCTAACCTTGGACGGTTCACGTCGTCCGACAAGCGTTCGGTGATGAAGCGGCGAGCGAGGTTCATTGTGCACCCGCACTCACAACCAAGGGGGTGAGCACCTATCTGGAAGACGACCCCAACGGTGATCGCAGCTATGACGTGATGCCCGACGGGCGCGGCTTCGTGATCATCCGGAGTGACCCTCGAACCCAGCCGGAGCCCAGAATCGTCAAGGGCTGGGTCGACGAGCTGATGGGGAGGCTGCGCGGCGGTTCGGAGTGACGGGGGGCACCGACCCCCGCTCGTCACTCCGCCCTCAACACCTCCACGACATCCACGCGGCTCGCGCGCAGGGCCGGCAGCAGCGTGGCAAGGGCGGCACACAAACCGAGCGTCGCCACCGTCGTGCCGATCGCGAAGGGTGACCACGGCTCCACCAGGAAAAGCCAGCGCTCGAAGCCGCGCACGATGAACATCCCGAGCCCGACTCCGGCGATCATGCCCACGACGGTCGGGAGCGCAGCAATGAGCGCCGCGCGACGGACGAGGCCGGGGCGAGTAGCCCCGAGCGCGGACCGGATTCCGTACTCCCTCACGCGGAGCGACGCCAGATAGGAAACGACCGCCCACAGCCCGACTAGGGCGAGGAAGAGGGCGGCGAGTCCGACCGCGATGAAGGGTGGGCTCTGGAATCGGTACAGTGACGTGCGTCCGTGGATCAGCTCCTCCATGGTCTGGACCTCCGTCACGGGGAGCTCGGGATCGAGGCGCGCAACGGCTTCGCGCAACGCCGGGGCGAACGCGCCCGGCTCTCCACGTACCCGCACCCCGATCTGTGCCCAGGAGCCCTGGGCCTGCGCCAGGGGCACGTACATGCCTTCGGGGATCGCGTTGACGTCGGTGTCCATCCACATGTGGGGCGCCACGCCGACGATCGAGCGCCAGGGGCCTGGCTGGGCGCCGTTCCAGATGCGTACGCGCCGGCCCATCGGCGACCCGTCGGGAAAGTAGGTGCGGGCGAAGTGCTCGTTCACAAGGGCCACAGGCTCCGACATCACGTCGTCGCCCGAGTCGAACCCACGGCCGCGGACGACGGCCCGGTCGAACGTCCGGAAGAAGGAGGGCGTCACGAAGTCGGCGTAGCGGCGCGGAAGCTGCGAAACGTCCTTGCCGTCCCACTCCCATCCCTCGACCTCGATCCAGCGGAGCCCTCCGAGCCGAATCATCGGGAGCTGTGTCGCCAACGTGACGGACTCCACCTCCGAAACGGTCTCGAGCTCGGCCTCGAGCGCCTGGTAGAGGGCCAGACGGCTCCGGTCGTCGGGGTATGCGGGTCCCGGCTCGATGATCCCCGTGAGGATCGACTCCGTTTCGAACCCGTAGTCGACGGTGCGAAGGTTCCAGGTGCCCGTGAGCAGCAGAGTCGAGAAAAGGAGCAGGGCTCCACCCGAAGCGACTTCGATCGTGAGAAGGACCTTTCCCAGGCCGAAGGTGGCCCGCGCCGGATCGCTTCCTCGGAGGAGCTCCGCGTCGCTCCGGCGAAGCGCCCACGCCGCCGACACCACGGACACGAACACGGTGCTCGCCAACGCGCTGAACGCCAAGACGGCGAGGTGCGGGAGCTCGAGCCCGTAGTGGACCCACACCGGGCCCGGGAGCCCCCGGCCGTAGATCGACGCGGCTCCCCGGTACCATTCGAGCGCCCACGCCGACAGCAACGTGCCGCCCACGAAGCCGAGCGTGGCCGGGACCGAAGCCTCCAGCGCGAGCTGCCTCAGCACGCGCAGGCGTCCCGCGCCGATGGCACGGCGCACGGCCAGCTCCCGGGCGCGTACGCGGGCGCGCACGAGGAAGAGGTTGGCCACGTTGGCCACGGCCATGAGGTAGAGCAGGACGCCCGTCCACGAGAGCATCGTCACCTTCGCGCTCGTGTTGGGTCCTCGCATTGCTGACCCGAAGGGGGCCGCGCGCAGCGTCATGTCCTCCCAGGCGCCGGGCTGGGTCTCGGCCAGCCCAGCCGCCACGGACGCGAGCTGGGCGTCGACCTCCTCGACGGTGACGTGCTCGCGCACCTTCATGAGCGCGACCCACTCCCGGACCCCGGGATCGTCATACGGACCGGCGGGAAGCCAGAGCGGGTCGGAGCCGAGATAACGAGCACCTTCCGGAAGGACACCGACCACAACCGTGGGCTCCCCGTACACCCGGATCGAGCGGCCGATCACGGAAGGATCCGCATCGTAGCGGTCCGTCCAGAACCTGTGCCCGAGGACGGCGACGCGCGGCGCCCCCGGCACCGCGTCGGCGGCGTCGAAGAGCCGACCCAGCTCGGGCCGCATCTCCATCAACTCGAAGAACGACGGCGTCACGCGCAGGGCCGAGATCATCAATGGCGTGGACGCGTCGTCGTTGAACTGGATCGATGCCGTGCCGACCAGGGCGCCGATCTCGAACACCGGCGTGCCCGCGGTGGCTGCTTGAAAGTCGTGGAGCGAAACGTCGGGCCGCTGCAGGCCACTCTGCCTCTGGAGCAGCGCGAGCTCGACGACGCGGTCGCCGCCGTCGATCTGCAGGCCGCGGATATGCTCGGCGTAGTAGATGCCCCATGCGAAGGTGGCGATCCCCAGGCCGACGGTGAGCACGATCGCCGCGCTCACATGGACCTGCCGCGCGCGCCGGAACTGCCGTAGGGCCAGCCGGACGTCCTGGGCCAGGCCGGCGAGGGCTTCGGAGCGCAGCTGTGCCCCCGCGGTGCTCAGGGCGGCGAGGACGAACCAGGCCGACGCGACCGCGCCTCCGGCGCGAGCAACACGGACGCCGTACATCTGCTCCAGGTCGCCGAGGATGAACTCGCGGTCGGGTCCCCCCACGAGCCGCTCGGCGAGCCAGCGTGCCCAGCCAGGCGGCCGCGGGCCCGCGCCGACGGCGCTCACGACTCCTCCAGGAGGGCGCGCAGGCGGTCCTCGACCCCGTCGGCCATCGCCGCCACCTGCCCGTACGCGCGGGCCAGGGTCACCTCGCCGGCGGGCAGAAGTCGGTAGTGTTTGCGCCGTCGACCGCCGCGCTCCGGTGTGGCGTCACCCGTGTACGACGCCACGAGCCCGCGGTCCCGAAGCCGCTCCATGATGGTGTAGACGGCTCCCGGGAGGACATTGCGGCCCGTGCGCTCCTCCAGGTCGTCGCGGAGCTCCATCCCGGCAGCGTCGCCACCCGCCCGCAGAAGCCCGAGGAGGAGGAGCTGCTCCAGCTCGCCGAGTGATCGTCCCATCGTCCGCCTCCCATCCGGAGCCCGACCCGGGCGCCGAGAGCGGCGCCGGCCATCAAAACCAACTTTGTCGATATTGTTAGCGTGTCAAGAGGAGCGGGGCTCCAGCTCGGCTTCGCGACCTGTTTCTGTGGCCCGCGCCGAGCTCCCCGCCGACGTCCGCGCTCGAGAGCACCGATTGACCCGCCGGTCCGACCGGGCGTACGCTGACTCGACCGCAGGCGAAGTCCGAAATCTGGACACGGGAAGGCCGGCGATGCGCGACGGGACGAACGAATCGAACATGAACCGGCGCGAGGCGATCAGCGCGATCGGCGGGACGTTTGCGGCCGTGGTCGTGATGCCTTCGTTCGTCGAGTTGGCGTCCGGCGTCGGTGGGGGGGACCCGACCGTCCGTGCGGTGATGGAACTGGCCGCCGTCGCCGGGCCCGACCGCGTCGTGATCCGGCCGGGCAGGACGTACCTGAATGCCTGGGCAGGCCAAGGCGAGCCGCCCCGCCGCGTTCGCGGCCGCCGTGGCGAGCCCGAGCCACCGCCTCCCGTGCCCGGCCTGCCACCGGCCGTCCATTGGGCACGCGCGTCGGGGCCCGGCACGGTCGAATTCTCCGATCCCGGTGCCCTCATGACCACGGCGACCTTCTCCGCCCCGGGAACCTACGTGCTCGAGCTGATGGCTCGCTCGGGCGACGCCGAGACCTCCTCCACACTCAGCGTCATCGTCGAGCCGCCACCGCCGGAGACCGGTCTCGAACCGGTCGACGTTGCGAGGTACCGCCTCGACAGTCGCCTCTGGGATGCGCGGACGAAGTCACTGATCGTCAACTGGATTCCACACTGCATCGAGCAGCTCGAGCGCACGGACCTCGAGCAAGGGGCGGGTGGGCTGGACAACTTCGACGAAGCAGCGCGTGCGCTGGCCGGGCTGCCGCACGGCGCCCACAAGGGCTACGTGTTTTCGAACGCGTACGTCTGCAACGCGGTCGAGGCCATGTGCATCGCGAACATGGTCGACGCGAAGGGTGATCCTGAGATCCTGGCGGCGCAGTCGGCGATGCGCGCGACGCTCGACGACTGGATCCCCCGGATCCTCGCCGCGCAGCATCCGGATGGCTACTTGCAGACCGCCTTCACGCTGCGCGATCCGGGGCGTTGGGCGGAACGGTGGTCGGCCCAGGGCCGCAGCAACCATGAGGGGTACGTCGCCGGCTACTTCCTGGAGGCCGCGATCGCGCACTACAGGATGACGGACGGCCGGGACCGGCGCCTCTTCAACGCAGCCCGCGAGCTCGCCGATCTGTGGTACGACAACATCGGTCCGCCGCCGAAGCAGGAGTGGTTCGACGGCCATCAGGAGATGGAGCAGGCGTTGGTGCGGTGGGGCAGGTTCATCGACCGGGTCGAAGGTGCAGGCAGCGGCAGTAGGTACGTCGACCTGGCGAAGTTCCTACTCGACTGCCGTCGTGACGGCTACGAGTACGTCCAGAGTCATCTGCCCGTCGTGCAGCAGTACGAGGCGGTCGGTCACGCGGTGCGCGCCGTCTACAACTACTCGGCCATGGTGGACATCGCGCTGGCGACCCGCGACGTCGACTACCTGGGCGCCGTGCGGTCGATCCAGGACAGCATCGTCAACCGCAAGTACTACATCACGGGCGGCGTCGGCAGTGGTGAGTCGTCGGAAGGGTTCGGTCCCGACTACTCGCTGCGCAACAACTCCTACTGTGAATCCTGCTCGAGCTGCGGCGAGATCATGTTCCAGGCGAAGATGGGCCGCCTATACGGCGATGCCCGCTTCGCGGATCTGCTCGAGGAGACGCTCTACAACGGGCTGCTGGGCGCGACCGACCTCGAGGGCCGCAACTTCCACTACACGAATCCGCTCGACGGCCGCGCCCGCCGCACTCCGTGGCACAACGTGCCCTGCTGTCCGAGCAACATCTCCAGAACCCTGCTCAGCCTTCCGCGTTGGATGTATTCGCGGTCGAGCGATGCGATCGCCGTCAACCTCTTCATCGGCAGCACGGTGACGGTACCGGACGTGGCCGGCACGGACGTCGAGGTCGTGCAGAGGACCGAGTACCCGTGGGACGGCCGCATCGCGATCACGCTGCGGCCGCTTGCGCGCCGTACCTTCAGTCTGCTGATCCGGGTGCCGGACCGGGGCGTGAGTCCCCTGTATTCCAGCCGACCGGACACGAACGGAATACGGGGAATTCGTCTCAACGGCAGCACGATCGAGCCCTCCATCGAGCGCGGATACGCGGTGATCACCCGCGTCTGGGCGCCAGGAGACAAGGTCGAGCTCGAGCTGCCGATGCTCGTTCAGCGGATCCGCGCCGACGAGCGGATCGAGGCCGACCGCGGCCGTGTCGCCCTGCGCTACGGG
The DNA here is from genome assembly GCA_003248075.1 of Gemmatimonadota bacterium. Classification (GTDB taxonomy): domain Bacteria; phylum Gemmatimonadota; class Gemmatimonadetes; order Longimicrobiales; family Gaopeijiaceae; genus SZUA-318. The sequence goes on from QJYK01000218.1 coordinate 8,146, forward strand.
CCGCTCGTCTACAACATCGAGCAGACGGATCAGGACATCACGCAGGCCCTGGGTCCTGACGCCGGACTCGCAGCCGAGTGGCGGGAGGACCTTCTCGAAGGCGTGATGACGATCACGGGCAGCTTCGCGAACGGTGCACCCCTGCTGGCGGTTCCCAACTACGCGCGTCAGAACCGGCTGCCACCTCCACCTCCACCGCGTGAGCCCGCGGCCGATGACGCGCGACCGCCCGCGCCGCCACCGAACTCGATCGTCTGGATCAGCGAGGCCTGAGCCGAGCGCTAGACATGACGACCGCCTACGATCCGAGGAGAGGGGTCTCGTGAGCTCTTCTTCGCTTTCGGCCCGCGGGGCGCGAGCTGCCGCGACGCCGATGCGCATCGACCACGCGCCGTTCCGCGACGCGATGGCGGATCGCTATCACCCCACGCACAACCCGAGCGGCGCCCTCCCCCTCAACATCGCGGAGAATCGCCTGTCGTGGCCGCTGCTCCGGTCGAGGCTCGAGGAGGTCATGGCTGCGGGCGAGGTGCCGGACTGGGTGCCCAAGTACGCGTCCCACAGGGGCGCGGCTCCATTCCGCGTCGCGGCCGCTTCGTTCCTCTCCGAGCACCTGACCCGGTGCCCCATCAGCCCGGACTCCCTCGGTGTCTCCGCCGGCGCGACGAGCGTGATCGAGATGACCGCCCACCTCCTCGCCGACGCCGGCGACGTAGCGGTGATCCCAGCGCCGTGCTACCCGGTCTACCGTCAGGACATCGGCAACATGGCGGGCGTCGAGCGCTACGACCTCGTGACCTACCACGAGCTGAGCGAGATCGCGCGCGGGCCCACGCTCTCGATCGGACATCTGGAACGAGCGCGACGCGACATCGAGGCGTCGGGCCGCCGTTTTCGCATGCTCGTCCTGACCACGCCCGACAACCCGACCGGGGCGATCTACCCGGCCCCGCTTCTCGAGGAGATCGCGGACTGGTGCATGGCTCGTGGAATCCACCTGGTGGTCAACGAGCTGTATGGGCTCTCGCTCATCGACACGTCCCATCCGGCGATCCGACAGGACTACCACGAGGACGTGTCATTCGTCTCGTTCGCGCGTCTGATGGCGGATCGGCGAAGCGACTATCTGCACCTCTGGTACGCCGTCTCGAAAGATCTCGGGATCTCGGGCTTTCGCGTAGGGATGCTCCATTCCCACAACGAAGCCCTGCTGCAAGCGTACGAAAACGTCAACTTGTCGCACACGGCGTCGAACCTCACCCAATGGCTACTCCGCGCTGTCCTCACCGACTCCGCGTTCATGACGGCGTACCTGCGGGAGAGCCAGATGAGGTTGACCGAGTCCTACGCCCTGGTGGTCGAGGGGCTGCGGACGCTGGGTGTGCCGTACGTGCCGAGCCGAGGAAGCCTCTTCGTGTGGATCGACCTCTCGGAGCTCCTCGACGAGGACTCGGAAGCGGCCGAGCTCTCGCTATGGATGGACCTGTACCGATCCGCGCGGGTGCTGCTCACCCCGGGCGTCGGCTTCGGCCACACCAAGCGCGGATGCTTCCGCGTCGTCTATCCGTCGGTCACCCGCGACGAGCTCGAGGTGGCTGTTGCCCGCCTCTCATCTTGGGTCCAGGACCGGCGGGATACGACCGCGTGAGCGTTCTCTCCATTCGCGAGAACCTCTGCGCACCGCCACGCCAACCGCGAGCGCGCAAAAGAGCAGGGCGACGATCGGCAGCACCTCCCCCGTCCGGGCATACAGGGTCGGCACGCGTTGAGCCGGGACCGCCGCGATCAGGACACCGTCCCCCACATTATCGGCTCCGAGCGCGGCGAGCAGCCGTCCGTATTGATCGGTCGCGATCGACGTCGCCGCGCGTACGGGCCGGACCATCGGCAGGCCCACCGCGACCGCGTTCATGAGGGCCATTCGTCCGTGCCCGGGATCGATTCCGCGCCAGTCGGACGACGGTATCAGGGCGATGTCCCCTCCGTCTCGCGCATTGTCCCGGGCGATCGCCGGGAAGCCGTAGTCGTAGCAGATGGCCCCGGTGTAACCCACGCCGTCGAGCACCACCACACGGGCGTGTCGTGTGCCGGGTGTCTCGGGATCGACCGGCACGGGGTGCCTCTTGATGTACTCGTCGGCCAGCGTCCCGTCGGGAAGGTAGAGGCGGTACTTGTTCATGTAATGGAAGGGCTGCATCGATTCGACCGCCGCGTAAGCCATGAGCAGCAGCACCCCGCGCTCCTCTGCGAACGCGCGCCCGCGCTCGGTGAGAGAACGCTCCCCTTCAACCGGAACGAGCGTGGCGATCTCCGGCCACACCACGACCTCGGCCCCGAGTTCGGCCGCGTGCTCGCTCCTGGCGAACAGCTCGTCGTCCAGCGGCCGCAGCGTATCGATGTTCTCGAAGGCGGTGAAGAACTCCCGGTGGGTGACGGGGGACACGACTTCACCGACACGTACCAGCGGTCCCGGGGCCGGTGTGGACAGCCGCAGTTCTCCGTACACGAGCGCGCCTGCGAGGGCGACGAGGAACACCGCGAGGTCGCCGCGCACGCTCCTGGCGCCATAGGTCCACATGGCGGCGGCCAGCCCAGAGCCCAGCGCCACGAGGAACGTGACGCCTCCGACGCCCGTCAGGGCCGCGAGCTGCACGAGCTGCAGGTTGTCGAGCTGCGTATGCGCGAGGACTCCCCAGCTGCTGCCCGGCGTGAAGGTGTACTGGATCCACCCCAGCGCCGTGGCGGCCGAGGCGAACGTGTAGACCCCCCATCGAACGCCGACCCGGCGATGCACCAACCCGGCGACGGAGAGCGCGACGAAGTAGGAGACTGCCAACGGCGCTGCGAAGAAGGGCACGGGCCCCCAGGGGATCTCCCACGAGTTCATCTTGCTCACTGTGGCGACGAACGCGACCACGAGCGTCGCGAAGAGCGCGAGGTGGCGCCTGAGCGTTCCGCGCGCGCAGATGAAGACGAGGAAGGGAGCGAACACCACCCACCCCAGTGGGGCGAGGGAGTCTCGCATGAAGGTCATGAAGACGAGGACGCTACCGATTCCCAGGAGGGTGGCCGGCGAGGTCGAACGGCCCGAGTTGGCGTCCGCGTCCAGGTGTCGCGCTCTCGATGCCATTCGTCGCCCCCGGATGGAAGGGTCGGACTCGTGCTGGCACCACGATCTTCCCGACGTCGTGGGCCGGCTGCCATGGGGACTCACCCGCCTCGGGCTGTGGGGAAGGTCCCGCATTGTCACTGTGCGGCCCTCGGAACGGTTGTGCCGGGGCCGCCACGGGCCCGGTGACGTGCCCTTCCGGCCCGATCGGTGCAACCGCTCGTGGACGGCTCAACCACGAATGCGGGTATAACCCCCGCCGCGGCGGAACCCGTGCCTGGGCAGAGGGTTCTCTCCCACGCGACCCCCTCCCTCGGTCTCGCCCACCTACCCCCGCAACAATGCTCGACCGCTTCCGGCGCCATCCCGTAGGCTGGACGACCGTCGCCGCCCTGGCCTTGCTCGCCGCGTCGGCGGGCCTGCGCGCGCTGCGTCCGATACCCGTGCATGCGGTCTCGCTCGAGCGTCGGGACATCGCGCGCAGCCTGGTCCTCCTGGGGCGGGTCCGACCGCCCTCGAGGGCCGTGCTGGGGTCCGCCATCGTCGGTACGGCGGACGCGGTGATGGTTCGCGAGGGCGACCATGTCTCCGCCGGTGACCTCTTGGTGCGGTTGGAGGACCGTGAGGCCCGCGCGGCGGTCGCCGAGGCGGAGGCCGTGTTGGCCGAGACTCGGGCGACCACGCAAGCGACGCTGGAACAGGCGGAGCGCGAGGCCGAGCAGGCGGATCGGGACCTGGCGCGCCTCCGCGCGGTCGCGGGGGAGGGGGGCCTGACCCGGCAGCGGGTCGAGCAGGCCGAGCAACGCGCCGCGGATGCCCGGAGTCGTCTGGAGGCCGCCCGCGCGGGCGTGGGCGGGTCCGTCGGCCGCAGCGCCGCCGAGGCGCGTGCGAGCGCCGCGCTCGAGTCGGCTCGGGCCCGACTGGCGCTCACGCGCATCGTAGCGCCGGCGGGGGGCGTGGTCCTGGCTCGTTCCGTCGAGGCCGGCGACGCGGTCCAGCCCGGGCGCGCGCTCCTCGAGGTGGCGTACGACGCACCGATGGAGCTCGTCGTCTTTCCATCGGAGGAGAACCTCGCCGGCCTCGTCGTGGGGTCGCCGGCCAGGGCTTCGGCCGACGCGTACCCAGAACAAGCGTTCGACGCGACGGTGTCTCTGATCGTTCCCGCTGTGGACCCCGCTCAGGGTACCGTCGAGGTGCGCCTCGCGCTTCCGAACGCTCCGTCGTATCTGCTCCCGTCCATGACGGTCTCGGTCAACATCGAAGTCGGCCGCCGCGAAGGGGCTTGGGTCCTTCCGGAGGAGGCCGTGCGTGGACTCGGAACCACGGCCCCCTGGGTCGCGGTCGCGCTCGATGGCCGCCTGGAACGGCGCTCCGTCGAGATCGGGCTGAGGGCGGGGCGCTGGGTCGAGGTCCTCTCGGGCGTGGAGGAGGGCGACGCCGTGGTCCCACCCCAAGGCTCCCCCGAGGTCGGAGCCCGGGTGCGCGTCCGGTAGATCGAGGCGTCCGAACGTGCCATTCGAGCTGTTCGTCGCGCTGCGGTACCTCCGGGACGGGCGCCTTCAGACCGGACTCATCCTCACCGGCATCGGCGTCGGGGTGGGGGTGATCATCTTCCTTTCGGCGCTGATCACGGGTCTACAGCAGAGCATCGTCGGGCGCACCCTGGGAAGTCAGGCGTACGTCGTGGTCCGCCCGCCCGAAGAGATGCCCCGCGTCGTCGAAGGTGGCGCCGCGCCGGGCGACGCCCTACGCGCGGTGGAGACCGAGAGGCCGCCACAGCGGGTGCGGTCGATCGTGCGCTGGCGCGAGGTCGAAGCACTCCTCGAGCGGACATCCGGTGTCGTCGGAGTCGCGCCTACGGTCACGGGTCCCGCGATCGCGACCCGTGGGCTCGGATCGATCTCGGCCACCATCAGGGGCATCGAGCTCGAGAGCTACTCCACCATCGTCGACGTCCGCGGGAGGTTGGTGGACGGCACCTTCGACCTCACTGGCTTCCGCGTTGTCGTGGGAACCGAGCTGGCGCGGAAGTTCGGTGTCGGGACCGGCGGACGCATCCGGCTCCAGGCCGCGGGAGACCGCGGGGGCGTGTACTCCATCTCCGGAATCTTCGACTACCGGAGCCGCGACCTCAACGAGCGTCTGATCTTCGTCTCGCTCCAAGGGGCTCAGACGCTCTTCGGACTCGACGGCGGTGTATCCACGCTGGAGGTGAAGGGCGACGACATCTTCGGCGCCGAAGATCTGGCCCTCGGGATCGCGGATCGCACGGGCCTCGTCGCCGATTCGTGGATGGCCCAGAATCGGGATCTCCTCGTCGGCCTCCGCTCGCAGAGCATGTCGAGCATCATGATCCAGGTGTTCGTCATCCTGGCCGTCGCCCTCGGCATCGCGAGCGTCCTTGCGGTCTCCGTCGTGCAAAAGGCACGCGAAATCGGGATCCTGCGCGCCACGGGTACGCGACGCTCGTCGGTGACGCGGATCTTCCTCTACCAGGGGGCGATCTTGGGGACCGTGGGGTCCCTCGTCGGCGTCGGGCTTGGGACGCTCCTGGCCGTCTTCTTCGCAGGGCTCGCGCGCAATCCGGATGGGTCGGCGACGTTCCCGGTGGCGCTCACGGCCTGGCTGTACGGCCGCTCCGTAGCGGTCGCCCTTGGCGTGGGGGTTCTCTCAGCGGTCCTCCCGTCCCGCGACGCGTCACGCCTGGATCCGGCCACGGTGATCCGCAATGGCTGAGGAGCCCGCTCTCGTCCGCCTAGAGGGGCTCACCAAGACCTACGGCGAACGGGTCGTGACCCCCGTGCTCCGTGGCATCGACCTCGAGATCCACTCGATGGACCTGTGCGCGCTCACCGGCCCTTCGGGGTCCGGCAAGACGACGCTCCTGAACCTCATCGGTCTCCTCGACCGACCGACCACTGGGCGAGTGGTGATCGAGGGCACCGACACGGGCGCGCTCGACGACGAGGCGCGCACCGCGCTCCGCGGCCGGGCGCTCGGCTTCGTGTTCCAGTTCCATCACCTGCTACCTGCTTTCTCGGCTCTCGAGAACGTCATGATGCCGCTGATCGCGCGCCACGGCCGGAAGAAGGCCTGGATTCGCGAGAAAGCCGAGCATCTTCTCGAGGAAGTAGGACTCGCGGAACGGATGACCTACCGGGCTACCGACCTGTCCGGGGGCCAGCAGCAGCGTGTCGCCATCGCGAGGGCACTGGTCGCAGACCCGGCGCTCGTGCTGGCCGACGAGCCGACCGGCAATCTGGACACCCAATCCGGGGAGCAGGTGCTCGAGATGGTCCGAGACTTCAACCGGCGACTCGGAACCGCGTTTCTGGTGGTCACGCACGACGATCACGTCGCGTCCGCCTGCGACCGGATCGTGCACATGGTGGACGGCTTGGTGGACTCCGATCGACGGAGCGGCTAGAGGAGCGCTGTGCGGACCCGTCGGCCGATTACCCCATGAGCCTCCTCGCAGCCGACTGGTACGACGGTGCTCCATGGGACGCGGTGTCCGCATGGGGCGAGGTGTTCGCCGTCTTCGACGAGCGGACCCAGGACTCCGGCAACGTGTCCTGGGGTGTGCGAGCCGGGACGAAGCGCTATTTCGTGAAGTCCGCCGGAGCGGAGGACAAACCGCAGATCCTGACGTTCGACGAGCGCGTACGTCTCCTACGAAACGCAGTCCGGGTATCCCGTTCGGTGACGTCTGAGGTTCTTGCACCACTGCGCGCGGTGGTGGAAGGACGGCACGGACACCTCCTCGTCTACGATTGGGTCACGGGTTCGAGCTGATGGGCAACGGTCGGCGGACGCGAGACTCCTTCAGAGGGTCGGACGACGAGTACGCAATCGCGGCGCGGGCCACCGACCCGGATTCCGCGCGACGTCATGCGCATCCGAGCGTGATGCACTCCATGTGGCGGGATGCCACGCGATGAGCGGCGTTCGGTCGGCGCTCGATGGGGCCGGCTTGCCCACGGGGCGCATGAACCGGGATCTCCGTCACGACGATCTGCCATACGGAGTCCGCGTCTCGGCTTGCACGTCCGGGTGAAGGGGAGCAATGTGGTCGCTCTGCAGCGGCGCAAATCGTTTGGCAAGTGGCCCCGCACAGACCCCGGAGATCCGGTATGCCGACCACACTGAGCTTCGGAGCCAAAGGCCCGGAGGTGGCAAGGCTGGTCGGCCTGCTCACCGCTCAGGGCTGCGCCCCGAGACCCCCCGTGACCAGCGACGCCCCCGCCTTCGGCGTGGCGATCGAGAACATGGTCCTCTACTTCCAGATGACCCACCAGGGGCCCGATGGCCGCTGGCTGGACGTGGACGGGGTCGTCGGGGGTGACACCTGGTGGGCCCTGGAGCACGCGTCGGGCGCCCCCCAGCGCTCCTTCCTGGAGGTGGGCATTCCTGCGGGGATCTCCGGCCCCCGTCGGGCGATCCTGGAGACCGCGGTCCGGGAGCATGGCGTGCGCGAAGACGCGTCACGCCCCAACCGGAGCGACCAGGTGGATCGGTTCTTTCCGGCCAGCGCGTGTACGTCGTCGGGAGAGGGGCCGCCCTGGTGTTGCTATTACGTCTCGTGGGTCACCAGGGAGGCCGTCGGGAGCTATCCCCTGGGCGAGCAGATCGGTAGCTGCCACGTGGCATGGAAGCGGGCCAACGCCTTGGGGCTATGGGAGCCCAACGACGGCCGGTCGCCCACGCCGGGAGATGCGTTCCTGATCCTCCACAAGGACCCGGCCCTGGGCTGGTGCACCGGTCACATCGGCTTCGTGCTGCAGGTGTCCGACGACGGGAGGTCCATCAACACCGTGGAAGGGAACTGCGGGAACCGGGTCAAGATCGGTCGGCGGAGCCTGGGCGATCCCCAGCTCCGCGGCTTCATCAACTTCTTCGGCGATCACCCGGAGTTCACCCGGGGATCCCTTCGAGGGGCGAGGGACCTGGGAACGGCCGGAACGCGCTAGGCGATCCGCTCGCCGCCCTCAGCTCACGGGACGCGGCTTGACCGGCTGGTCCCACTTCTGGACGCTGGAGATGTCGGGCATACCCCAGTCCTCGCCGTTCCACCCTGAGAACCCCTGCATCTTGAACGTCCAGATGCCGGTGCTCATGTCGCTCACCACGATCAGTCCGTCGGAGTTGCGCACGTCGACGCCGAAGGTGCCGCTCATCACGGTCTGTGCGTCGGGGTTCGGCGTGCCGAGATACGTGTCGTAGTACCCCACCGTCCGGGGGTTCGCCGGGTCCGACATCTCGAAGATCTGGAGGCCATCGAGATAGCCGGAGACGAACACGTAGGGCCAGCGCACCTCGTGGTTGTGGACCAGGTGCTCCCAGTGTGCGGTCCAGCCCGAGACGGGCTGGTTGATGTTGGTGCGCTCGCCGTCGAGGGCCGGCTTGAGGTCGAAGATGCGGAGGGGCGCGTACTGGTACTCCGACTCCGCGATGACGTATCGCCCGTCGGGAGTCGGCGTGAACGTGTGCCCCCGCGTGATCCCGCTGATCCCGGTCAGCGTGACCAGCAGCTCCGGGTTCTCGATGTCGCTGACGTCGAAGACGTAGTACCCCCCCGTGCCCCCGCCATAGAAGCGGTCCTGTCCCGAGTCGGGATGGTACGCCGCGTAGAAGTCGTGGTAGCCGCGCGCCGAATTGTCGGCGCCCGGAGTCGGGATCTGACCCGCCAGCGCGTTCTCGGGACCCTCGTCGATCAGCGTCCCGAGATCGTACACGTTCGCGAACGGGCCGGACACGGTCGTGAGCAGGTAGATGCGGTCGTTCGAGTGCTTGTAGACGAAGATGTTGTGAAACCCGCCAGGAAGCTCCGGCTCCCGGATCCGCGCCACCTCCCTGACCGACCCCGGGTCGGGCAGACCGGTCACGTCGAGGACGACGGCGCCGAGGTCCGCGTCCGGCCCACCCTGCTGGAACTGGAGGCTCTGGACCACGTAGATTCGGTCCCGCCAGTGGAAGTACTTCACGTCCCGGGCCCCCCCGATATGGAGGTCCTGATTCTCGATCTGCCACTCGGTGATCTTCGTGGGGCGGGCCGGATCCGAGAGGTCGACGATCACCATCCCCACGGGACCGAGCCCGTCGTAGCGCGCTCGGGCCACGTACGCGTACGGTCGGCCCGGCTCCTGCTCGATGTCCAGGTCGGCCAGGTTGTTGCCGGGACCGAGAGGCAGGTGACCCATCACCTCGATGTTGTCGCTCCCCCGCTGGAGGGGCGTCCAGGGAGTCTTGGACTCCTGGCCGCGAAGCGGGGCACCGGCCGAGAGGAGGAAGAGCCCCAGGATGGGCAGAGCTGGGCGTGTCATGTCGGATCTCCGGGCGCCGGTTGCGTGGGCCGGAACCGTAGGGCGCGCGGGGACGCCTCACAAGGGCAGGAGGCTCCCGTCCCCCAGGGCGAAGGTCGCCCGCGAGGCATGGACGCGGCGGGACCGCATCCCCGCCGCGTCCGCGGACGGCAGGAGAACGCGGTCCCGCCCGAGCTCGTCCGGAGCCCTCTCAGAACACCCTGGGGAACTCGAGGCTTCCGGGAGAGACCGGCTTCCGCGCGGCATCGACGCCCGGGTGCCGGGCGTGCCAGTCGGTGACCAGGCTCACCCAGTAGTCGATGCCCTTCTGCCCCGTGAGCACCGTGAAGCAGCTCGGGAACTTCGAGGTGGGGAGCTCACCGGGGTAGCTTCCTCCTCCCAGCCAGATGATGGTGTTGTTCTGGCAGGCGTCGATCAGTGAGGGAGGCGGAAAGTCCAGCTTGCTGTCGGTGGTGTAGTGCGTGACCAGGAACACGCTGTTCCTGATGCTGAAGTGCGGGTTCCGCGCGACGTTGTCGTTGTCCAGCTTGAAGATGTTGCCATGCCCGTAGGGGACTCCCGAGCCGCTGTACGGCTGGCCATCGGCGCCGATCACTCCAGACTTGTCCTGCCACTTGTACGGGTACGGCATGGGCTGCATCCGCAGCAGGACCCGGTCCAGCTCCACGAGCTGCCCCGCGCCGTTCGACTCGGTGTCGTCACTGCTCGGCCGTGTGCTGATCCCGGTATAGCAGCCGTCGAAGAGCACGTCGAAGACACGCCCGGAATGAAGGTGGTCGTTCTCGATGCAATCGTCCCGCACGTACTCACCCCAGCTGTGCTGCACCAGCCAGGTGTACGCGTCGTTGCTCCGTGCGCCGTCGTGGACGTTGAAGAAGTGGAGGCCCGTCACCGTCATCTCGTAGGCGCTGTTGCTGATGGCTGCGCTGTTCCGTGTGGGACCGTCCAGATCCTTGTGGTCGTCCCAGCTGGCGTCCCACGGCTTGTCCGAGTACACGTAGCCTCCGGCCCAGCACATACCCGTCTGGGCGCTGCTCCCTCCCACGGCGATCGTGCCCCACTTCTCGCGCACGACGAAGTCCGCCGCCCGGGCGTCGAACGCCCTCCCACGGGCGGCGTCGGGCTCGTATTTCGCTTCATAGTGTCCGGTCACGGACTGCACGTCCGTGGCCGTCGATAGGCAGGAGAAGGCGCCCGAGAGAGCCGCGGTGGCGAGCACCGTGATCGCCGCCGAGCCGGACCGGCCTCCCACGGTCGCCGTCACGACGGTGGAGCCCGAGGCGGTGCCCGTCACGCGGCCCTGCCCGTCGACCCCGGCGATCGAGGGCCTCTCGGAGCTCCACGCGACCTGAAGGTCGGTCAGGGTGTTCCCCTTGTCGTCGACAGGCGTGGCGACGAGCTGCACGCTCGACCCGACCGAGACCGACGCTTCCGCGGGGGTGACGTCCACGCGGGCGACGACGGGGTCGCTGACGGTGACCACCGCCGTATCGGCCACGCCCGACGAGTCGGTCGCGATCACCTTGTTCTTTCCGGGCTTGTTGCTCTTGTAGACGCCTTTGCCCTTGCCCTGTCCCTTCGTATCGAGCGTGCCGTCGGTCGTGCTCCAGGTGAGCTCGACGGTCGTGGTGTCGCCGGAGGCGGTGACCCCGTAGGCCACGAACTGCACCGCGTCGGCGACGTGGATCGTCACCTCGTGGGGCTCCAGAATGAGCCTCTGGATCGTGGTGCTTTTGGCGTCGTGCGGGTCCAGCTGGGTGATCGTGGCGTCACCGCACCCGACGACAGACCCGGCGAGAATGCTGATGATCAGGAAGATGGATGGTCCCCGGCCCGTCTCCGGGGATCTGTGCCAAGACATACAGACCCCTCCGTCCAAGTTGGTTCCTTGGCCGGAGGCCTGACACGATCTGTGGGGGCCGATCCGGTGGAGTCCGGCGAAGAATCACCGGGCACGATCCATGCCACCTCAAGAGTCTCAACAGTGCTCGCCGTCTGCGGGTCGGCTCTCCTGGGCGCCTCGCCCAGGGCGCGGCTCGCGACTCCGGGGCGTTCGTGCGCTGCTCGCCGCGGAAGCGGCCCGGGTGCCACGCGATTCCGCTTGTCCGAGATCTCGGACGTCCGCGGGACGCGACCGGTTCTCCCTCCTTCAGGGAACCGTCGCGGAACCCGTGCTCACCACGTCCGCCGCCGCGTCGTAGCGGTATCCGTCGAGGACGATCCCGCGCACGGTGAACGTGAAGACGTCCCCCCCCACCGCCTTCACCTTCGGGGAATCGAGCGTCGCGATCCCGCCGCCGCCGGTGACCTGGCTGCCGGACCCGAGGTTCGCGGCATTCCAGCTCCAGTCGCCCTCGACCAACGCCCCGGGGATGGGCGTGCCATCCGCGTCCACGACCGACACGGCGGCCCTGGCGAGGTGATTGCGTCCCTGTCGGACCACCGTGACCTGGATTCCACCCACGTGGATGGGGAGCGCGATCGGCTCGCCCGGCGTTGCCGAGGCCTCGTTCGAGCTCCCCGATTCGTTGCCGCTCAGGTCCACGGCCGTGACGACGTAGTAGTACGTGCTCCCGGCCGTCACCCCGGAGTCCGTGTACTGGCTGATGTCCAACCCCTCGACGACGAGACCGTAGGGACCCCCGGGCGTCCCGGCCCGATAGACCGCGAAGCTCGCCCAATCGGGGTCGGTGGCGTTGTCCTCCCAATCGAGGTCCACGCGGCCGGCGGCGCCTGTCGCGGTCAGCGAGCCAGGAGGGGACGGCGGGTCCGTGTCCGGGGGCCCGACATCGCAGAGGTTGCCGCCGGTATCGATGCAGCTCGCCGATGGCCCGCCGGCGGGATCGTACGAGAACCCGACCGCGTTGACCTCCGTCACGGTCACGACGAACTGACCCGAAGTCGACCGGGCTGCCTTGTCGGAGTCGAACTGCACCTCGCCGCCGCTGGTCGTGCCCGAATCCAGATCCGAGGCCAGGCCGCTCCACTGGGCCACCACCTCCGCGCCGCTCACCGGAGCTCCGCTTTCGTCCACGACGGAGATCGTCGCTCGGGCGGTGTTCCACCTTCCGGCCCCGCGCAGCCCCATGACGATGCCGCCCACGTGGAGGGTGGGCTGAGGCGCCGGGGCCGTCGTCGCGTTGAGGGTGCCGCTGGCCGGAGACTCGTTCCCGGCGCCGTCCACGGCGGTCACGTGGTAGTCGTATGGGGTCGCCGGCTCGAGTCCGGTGTCGCTGAGGGACGTCGCGGGCGCGGTGGCCGTGCCGGCGACCGAGCCGTCGCGGTAGAGCCGGTACTCGGTGACGGCGACGTTGTCCATCGAGGCGTCCCAGGCGAGGTCGACGCTGGTGCTCGCCAGCGCCGTCAGGCGCAGGTTCTGGGGCGCGGTGGGCGCTTCCGTATCGGGTGCCGCGGCCGTGGTGAACGTGGCTGTGGCCGAGTAGGGTCCCTGACCGACGGAGTTGTTCCCCCGCACCCGCCAGAAGTACGCCGCACCGTAGTCCAACGCGCTCTGTAGCGGCAGCTCGGTCGAAGCCACATTGGCCACGAGCACTAGGTCCAGGAAGCTCGCGTCCGACGCAAGCTGCACGTCGAAATCCTCCGCGGTTCCGGTCCATGCCAGCGTGGGCATCGGTGAAACGTCGGCGGCTCCGTCGGCAGGAGACACCAGGACCGGCGGGTCGGGGACCGTCGTGGCCGCGGCCGTCGTGAAGGCCCACACCGTCGAGTAGTCGCTGGCTCCATTCGCGTTGGAGGCGTTGACCCGCCAGTAGTAGTCGGCCGAGTGACCGAGGGCGCCCGTCGCAACGGTGTAGGACGCCGTCGCCACGACGGCTTGATCGACGATGTCGCTGAAGCCGGGCTCCGCCGCCACCTGGATCGCGTAGCTGTCTCCGTCGCCGCCCCACGAAAGGGTGGGCGTGAGGACGAGCCCGGTGGCGCCATCGGCGGGCGACACCAGGACCGGGGGGTCCGGAGGAGGCTCCGAGCTGCCCGGGGACTCGTAGGCTCCCATGTCCGGGGCCGCGCCCGAGTACGCGCTCCCGGGCAGGTCGAGGACGGTCTGGCCCTGCCAGACGTAGAGTGCCGTTCCTGCGTCGACGGCGGGGCTTCCCTCCGGAAGCTCGAGCGCGGCGTCGAGCAGGGGATCTTCGAAGACGCTGCTCCCGGCGTCCACGTTCGAGCCACTGTCGTCCACACCGTTGCCGAAGAACAGGTTGAACGCCAACTCCGAGCTGCCGTCCACGTTCTTGACCGCGGCCATCGAATGACCCACGAAGATGTTGTTCAGAACCACCGTGTTGTCGCCGCCGGTGATGCCGTAGCGGTTGTTGGCGAACGTGTTGTTGAAGACGTTGATCCGCTCCGGGATGCTGGCGGCCCGGAAGTCTTCCGTGGTCGTGGAGCCATCCATCATCCCGATGCCGACATCCACGTTGTCATAGATCAGGTTGTGGCTGATCTCGAAGAAGCGGTCGGTCGGAGAGTCATACCAGATCAGCTGGATCCCGTCCTCTCCGTTGCCGTGGATGCGATTCCCCGAGATGACGATGTCCAGGGTCGGACCGCTGTGGCCCTGCATCCGGATCTCGATACCGTCGTCGCCGTTGTTGCGGATGATGTTGTCACGGACGACGACGTCGACGGAGTTGTCGAGATCGATGCCGTCGTCACTGTTCAGCTCGAAGGTGCAGAACTGGACGATGCCGCCGCTGCCGTCCTCGTAGTCCACTCCGTCGCTCGTGTCCGTGATGACGCAGTGGAAGAGGTTGAACTTGGCGCGGGGCGTGATGCCGTCGTCGCTGTTGCGGATGGTGAGGCCCTCGATCGTGGGCCGATCCTCGGCGCCGGAGGGGATCGAGATCGTGTAGGCCGAGTTGTCGCCGTCGAGGATCGTCTGGCCGATGTACGCGGGGTCGCCGGTGGTGACGTAGAGCGACGCGAGGGTGATCGCCTTGGTGATCGTGATCTGCCCGTGATAGGTGCCGGGTTGAAGCAGGATCGTGTCGCCGGAGGAGGCGGCATCGTGCGCCGCCTGGATCGACGCGTACTCACCGGGAACGCCGATCCGCGTGAACTGCGGCCCATCGATGGTGATGGGCGTCTCGGGCGCGGTGACGTTGCAGGCGACGAAGGGGAGGCTCACCAAGGCGACCGCCCACAACGCGCTCGGCGATGCCATGTGTGGCGCGACATCCGTACGCACTTGATGCGACAGGGTCAGCCCGAGCATGCACCCCCACGCTTGTGTGGTACGGACATGGCTCGGCAGGTATACTGCCGGGCAGACCTCCGGCCAAGAAGATGTTGGCCATACAACGACGGTGACCGCCGCCGCGCGCGCCGGGAATGTCCCAGGCACGGCGCCGGGGTACCGCACGACAACGACCCCCCATATGCCCGAGCACCTGCTTCATCTGCTCTTCGAGCTGACGGCCCTGGTCGGTGCCAGTGCCGCGATCGCCTACGTCGGTCAGCGATTCTTCGGCGTGGTTCCGCTGGTCGGCTTCCTGCTGACCGGGGTCGTCATCGGCCCCCACGCCCTCGGGCTGGTGGCGGACGAGTCGTTGGTGGAGAGCGCTGCGGAGATCGGCGTGATCCTCCTGCTGTTCACGATCGGCATCGAGTTCAGCCTGGAGAAGCTGGCGCGGATCGGTCGCCTGATCGTGGGGGGCGGCGCGCTGCAGCTGATCCTGGCCGTGACGCCGGTGGCGGTGATCCTCGTGGGCCTGGGGGTGTCATGGGAGGCCGCCGTGTACACGGGCTGCCTGGCGGCGCTCAGCAGCACGGTGATCGCGCTCAAGCTCCTCGCCGATGCCGGCCAAACGGCGAGTGAACAGGGTCAGGCGGCCCTGGGCGTGCTCATCTTCCAGGACATGGCCGTGGTCGGGATCGTCCTGCTCCTGCCCGCACTGGCCGGTCGGGGGGGCGGCCCGGGGGGCGTGCTGCTGGCGGTCGGCAAGGCGATCGGAATCGTCGCGGCGGTGCTCCTGCTGGCGCGCAGAACGATGCCCGTGGCGCTCGAGAAGATCGCCCGGGCCTGCTCGCCGGACATCTTCCTCCTGAGCCTGGTGACGATCTGCTTCGGGACCGCGTGGATTGCCAGCGTCGCGGGACTCGGTGTGTCCCTGGGCGCGTTCCTCGCAGGCCTGATCGTGAGCGAGAGCTCGTTCAGCGAGCATGCTCTGAGCGAGATCCTCCCGCTCAGGCTCTTGTTCAGCGTCGCCTTCTTCGTCTCCATCGGCATGCTGCTGGACCCGCGCTTCCTCCTCCAGGAGCCGCTTCTCGTGGTGGCCCTGGTGCTCGCCGTGGTGGTGATCAAGATCGCCGCGACGACCGCGAGCCTGGTCGCGCTCCGGCTGCCGCTCGCGTCCAGCCTGAGCGCCGGCTTTTTGCTGGCGCAGATCGGCGAGTTCTCGTTCGTGCTGGAGCGCCAGGGTCGTGCACTGGGCCTCCATCCGGCGGGCTCCGAGGCCCTCGGCGGTCAGGCCTTCATCGCGGCGACCGTGGTCCTGATGGTCGGCACGCCCGCGCTTTCCAAGCTGGGCAGCCGGGTTGCCTCCTATGCGAGCGCCCGACGTCGTCGGATCCGGGGGCAGGCTGGAGAAGCGGGTGAGGTCGACCCAGGCCCCGGGACCCTTTCGAAGCACATCCTGATCGGTGGGTACGGCCCGAGGGCCAGGAGTCTGGGCCGAACGATCGCCAGCAGCCAGCTCGACTTCCTGATCATGACTTTGAGTCCCGAGGGAGCCGTAGAGGCGGAGGAGCTAGGATACCGCGTGCTCCGTGGTGACTATGCCCGTCGCATGATCCTTGAGCACGCAGGGATCCACACGGCCGGCGCGTTGGTCGTTGCGGACGACGACGGCGAGCGGACGGCACGCGTGGTGGGAGTGGCCAGGTCCCTGCGTCCGGACCTGCCGATCGTCATTCACCTGGAGTCGTCGGGTGTGGAGGAATCGGGCCATGTCGGCGCGGATCGGGTCGTCGTGGCCCAGGGGGCCGCGGACCGGGAGCTCGCACGTGAGGTTCTCGATGTCGCCGGAGTTGCCCCGCACGTGGTCTCGTTGCTCGTGAGGGGGATGGTGCCCGACGGACCCGGCGCCCGCCTCAGCGAGGCGATGCGATCGTCCGATCGGTGCCAGCATGCCCGCGATACCGGCCTGGTGTTTCCCGGCACGCGCCGGGTGTGCCCGGCCTGCGTGGACGCGGGAATGGAATGGGTCCATCTGCGCGTGTGCATGACGTGTGGTCATGTCGCGTGCTGTGACAGCTCGCCCGGTCGCCATGCGCGCCGGCATTACCAGGAAACCGGCCACCCGGTCATCATGTCCTGGGAGCCCGGCGAGGACTGGGCCTGGTGCTTCCTCGACGAGGTGAGCCTCTAGGGAAGCTCTGCCCGGTGGCGCCTTTCGGCCACTCCGCCGCAAATGCGCCACCCCGGGGTTGTTCCGACCGGGTACCCGCGTGCCGCGATCGTCCTCCGGGCGCGTCGAACGGGATGCGGAGCCGAGGGGCCGCGACTGGCACGGCGGTTGCCCCCACGGGCCCGTACGATGGCGGCGGCGCCCCGGCGTCCACCTCGGTAGCCCGGGACCGCCGAAGACAGGGGGGCGACAAGTGTCGAGAGAATGGGGGGCGGGTAGAGCCCTGGGTGTTGCGCTGGCGGCGCTGGTCGCCGTGGCGGGATGCCGGGATCGCGTCGACGTTGAACGGGTTTCGGAGAACGCGAGCGCGGAGCGTGCTTCCCAGGGGATCGACGAGGCCGTGTGGATGGCTCTGACGGGTGAGCCCCGGTTCCATCTCATGGCGGCGCGGAAGGCCCTCGAGGACCACAAGCCCGAGGAGGCGGCGTCCAATCTGAGCGCGGCCCAGGGCATGATGCGTCTCGAGGTCACGAGGGCACGGGGTGCGCACGTGAGGCAGCGTCTCGAGGGTGCCGCGCTGGAGATGGGGGAAGCCAGCCGTCAGGCGCGAGGAGACGAGCTGAGCGCCGGGGAGCTCGCCCGCGTGACGGCGCGCGCATTGCTGGCCATGGCCGAACACCATCGAGAGCTCGCCGTGGCGGACTTCAGATCGGGTGAGCCCTCGGCGGGCGGCGTCAACGCGGCAGAGGCCGCCCGAGGGTTGGGATACGCCTTCACCGCCGCGGGGCTCGAGGTCGACAGCGTGCTCGCCAAGGCCATCCAGACCGCGGAGGTCGCGGCAGAGCGCGTGGAGCGCGACCGCTCGCAGAGGGCGTCCGCGGAGGCGGACAGTGCGCTCGTGCTCCTGGGCCACCATGCCAAGAGGCTCGAAAACGCGTTGGGCGCCCTTCGGCGCTAGTCGCCCCGGGTCTGCGCCGCGAGCACATCCAGTCAGTGCGCCACGACGCCCCTGAGCCCGCCAGCAGAACCTGCGAAAGCGTGAGAACGGCCGACGCCACCAGGAAGGGGGCCAAACGGCGAATCGCGGTCCGGCCCATCGCACTTTCTCTACGGCCCAATGGAAACCCTGCCAATTCAGTCCGGGCCCGAGGACCCGCGAAGCCACGGTGTGCCCGCCGCCTGGCGCCCGCTGGCCGGAGGTGCTCGGCCCGCTGTGGCGGGCTCGCCGTCACGCGGCCGGCTGACGTGACCTCGCGTCCACTCCGGCGATCTCCGGGATGCCCTGCGCCGCGCAGGGCGCGCGCACAACTGCGCCATCAGCCCCGATGAGATCCGAGGCGGCGCCGCGTCGACGCACCCCCAGGTAGAGTGGAACCGCCACCGCCGTGAAAGCGCCACCCACGACGTATCCGATTCCGATCGATTGAGCCCGTGCGAGCCAGCCCAGACCCACCTGGCCGACGATCCCACCTCCGTTTCCGAACATGGAATCGAACGAGATGACCGTGGCGCGCTGGGCCGAGGGCACGCTGGCGTGCAGATACGCCTGCTTGGTGGGGCCGGTCACGCCCATCGCGACGGCCACGATCGCCATCCCCGCGAGCGCCACCCAGAAGCTCGTCGCGAGGCCCACGGCGACGGCGGCGACGCATTGAGCCGCGCCGGACCAGACGAGTAGGGTGGTGCGTCTCCCACACAAGGCTGAGACCCGATCGACGATCGCATTGCCCACGATCATCGCGCCGGCGATGAGGGACGCCGCGGCACCCGCGACCCAGACCGCGTCTCGGCCGAGCAGCTCGAGGAAGTAGGGTTGCCACGCGTAGAACCCCCACGTCATGAAGCCCGACTGGACCGCCGATGCGAGCATCACGAGTCGCACGGGTCGGCGCCGCCAGCCGTACTCGAGCGACGCTCGTCCGACTCCCAGCATCTCCTGCGGCACCTGAGACAGGGAGACGGCTCGGGAGGAAAAGCCGAGGTCCCGCATCGTCAGCCACGCCACGCCGAAGACCGCGACGAGCATGACGGAGCGCATCATGTACGGCAGGGAGAGGTCGAGATCACCGAGCACGCCTCCCCCGATCGTCCCCAGGAGCATTGCGGCACCCGAGATCATCGAGCCCCGGGCGAACACGCGGTCGAGCTGTCCTTCGAAGCCGATGTGTTGAAGCGCGTCGACCAGCCACGCTTCGACGGCCCCGGAGTAGAACGTGAACCCGAGGCCCATGAACACGGAGATCCCCGCGAAGACGAGAAGGCCTGCACCGGTGCGCGCCGCGAGGACGTAGAGCAGGGTCGTGACGGCCAGGAGCGCGACGCTCATGAGGAAGCTGGCCCGCCGGCCCGCGGTGTCCGCGAACACGCCGGTGGGCACCTCGAAGAGCACCATGCCAGCCGTGAACGCCGCGTTCGCGAGGAAGACCCCGAGGATGTCCAACCCCGCGTCCAACAGGAACAGCGTGTTCACCCCCCAGATGAGGGCCGAGGACAGGGTGAAGAGTCCCGCGATGAGGTAGTAGGTCAGCGCGGGGTGCATGCGTCAGCCGCGGGAGGCGGGGCAGATCATCGACCGACGCTCACGAAGCCGCGTCCGCCGATACCACGGCGGCCGCGATCAGGTGACCCTGTCCCCTTCGAGCGCGAGCCCGGCCTCCTGCCAGCCATGCACACCCTCTTCATACCGTCGAATCCTCTCGTATCCGGCTTCCTCGAGGGCCCGATAAAGCATCTGGCTGGCCGTACAGTCCCGGCTCGTGCAATAGACGACGATCTCGTCGTCGAAGGCGAGTACCTCCAGGGCTGCAGCCGCAGATCCGATGCCGAGCGACCCCGGTATATGAGCGGAACGAAAGCGCCATCCGTCGAACGCCATGACGAGCCTGAAGTCGTCGCCCCGCTCGAGCTTGGCCCTCAGCTCCTCCGTCGTAATGGTCTTCATGCTGTCTCGAACGTGCAGGGGGTTTGGGGCGGACACCATACAACGGGCCTCATCCGGGTGCCTCCTCGATCTCGAGGCTGACCCGGAATTCGGTGCGTCCCGGACGGGACTCGACGCCGATGTCCCCGCCGTAACCGCGGACGAGGCGCCGTGTCAGGTCGAGTCCGAGACCGGTGCCCTGGCCCGGGGGCTTCGTGGTGAAGAACGGGTCCCAGATCCGCGGGAGGACGTCCTCGGGGATTCCGCCGCCGTCGTCGGAGACCGACACCACCACCCGGTCGTGCTCGTGCCGGGCCTCGATCTGGACGTGGCCGGACTGGGGAATCGCGTCGAGCGCGTTGTCGACCAGGTTCAGCCAGACCTGGTTGAGCTCGGCGCCCGACGCGCGCACCTTCGGCAAGCCCGGCTCGAAGGCGAGCGAGATCGAGGCGCCCTTGGCCTTGGCTGCGGCGGCGAGCACGCGAACCGTATCACGCAGGCCGGGCTCGACGTCCACCGCCTCGGGCCCGGACCGGCTGTCCATGTAGGTAAACCGCTTGATGGCGGCGACCAGCTCATGGATCCGGGACGCGGCGTTCTCGACGTCGGTGGCGAGGGAGAAGATGTTGCAGCCGGCGGCCACCCAACGGAGGGCGGCGTCGAGTGCCGGCTGCGGAAGGCCCTCGGCGAGCACGTCCAGGTCTTCGAGCGTGACCGCCGTGTCGGCCAACGGAGCCGCGTGTCGCTCGCTCTGACCGCGCCGTCGGAGCCACTCGGCGATGTCGTCTTCGCGCGACGCCTGCTCGAGGGCCGAGAGCACGTCACCCATGGGCTTGCGGTAGCAGGCGTTCCGGATGGCATCGATGCGGGTGTGCTGGGCTTCCGTGAGCCCAGCGGCGCCGAGGGCGCGGGCGGCCGAGTCGGCCTCCCCGAGTCCTTCGAGGAGCAGCCGGGCTCCGCGTGCGGCCGCCGACGCCGGGTTGTTGAGCTCGTGCGCGAGCCCCGCGGCCAGCCTCCCCAGCGACAGCATCTTCTCGTCCTGGAGGTCGCTGGCGTTGAAGTTTCGCGCGCGGTCCAGCATGAGGTGAACGGTATACGCCGTGAAGGTCGGACACCGATAGACCATCTCGGGAAAGTGGCCCACATCGATGGCCAGGAGCACCGAGGGCTCCTCGGCGACGTTGTCCCCCGGTGGAGCCCGCATGCGCGAGTACGGGAGCATCCCCGTCACCTCACCCTTACCCCAACCCATGACACGCCGTGGGCCTGCGCCGCGGTCGACACGGACTCCGATATGGCCTTCGAGAATCACGAACAGGTTCTCGACCGGTCTGCCCTTGGGCGCCACCAGGTCTCCCGCGCCTCGGCTCTGGACCACACCGTGCTCGACGAGCCAGGCCAGCTCCTCGCGCGGGAGACCCGCGAGGTTGGGAAGCGTCTGAAGCTGCGCGAGGAGGTCGTCGCGGTCGATCGCGAGTGGCATGCGTTGGGGTCGGTGGGCTGGTCGGGGAGGGGAGGAACGATACAAGATGCCCGGGAAAGCCCCGGGCGTCGACTCAATCTGCCTCGGTCGCCCGCCGAACGCACCTCCTCGTGGCGGACCCCCGACGGTGCGGGTGCGACGCTCGACCGCCCGGCGACCTCCCGGTACGGCTCAGCGCCGACCCCGCGACGTCACGCGGAGGACGATGGGGTCGACCGCAGCGGTGGCCGCGCCCGACCCCACCTCCAGGGCCACTTCGACCTTCTCCGGTATGAGCCCGGACTGGTCCAGGTAGCCCGCCGCGAAACGCAGGACGTAGCTCCCTGGCCGGACCCCTGCCTCGTAGAACGCACCGTCGGAGAACGTCCGGATCGGTCTCACCTGGCCCGTGCGTGTGTCCACCAGCTCGAGGTGTGCATAGGCGAGCGGACTGGTGGCGCCTCCGTCGACGCGGAGAACCATGCCCGAGATCTCGCGCGACGGGGACACGGGGACGTTGACACGTCGAAACGAGGCTGGAGGAACCGTGACCCGGACCGCGTTGCGTGCCGGTACCAGCGTGGGATCATCGATCGACGTCGAGTCGGCCCAGATCTCCACGGGCTCGAAGGGCACGAGGTCCCAGGATGTATGTCGGCCCCGGGCGTCGGTGGTGACGGCCCTATCGCCGACCACCAGACGCACGCCGCCGAGCCCCTTCTCACCGGGGTCGAGGTCGCCGTTGCCGTTCTCGTCGACGAAGACGTAGCCCGAGATGCCACCTCGCTCGAGCCCGGGGCCGGGCGCCAGGCTGAGCTGGGATGTCGCCTCGTTCCAGTGGACGGTGCCCTGGCTGAACTGGGTCAGCTGAGCTGGCGCGCCGTCGCGCGCCATGAGCTGGGTGACGTTGCGAAGCTGCGGCAGGTACGATGAAAGGCTCACGGTGAAGGCCGTACCCAGCGTCCGCTGCCAGGACGCTCCCACCTCGAGGCGTACGCCCTGCGCGAGCTGATAGGCCAGATGCCCCCGTGCCCGCTCCACCGCAGCAGCGTCCAGCACCTCCAATTCGGCACGGACCAGGAGGCTCTTTCGACCCGGCAATCGGAGGAGCCCGCTCAACGCGGCGAATTGGTAGTCGTCCACGGCGCGCGCACCGGCGTCGGCGGTGAGGGTCTCGCGTCGTAGCCCCGACTCGATGCCGAGGTTGCCGAAGGGGATCGTCAGGGACGCTTGGGCCCGGGTGTCCGCGGTCTCCTGGAATACCTGTCGGAGGAGCGAGGCGCGCACGAATAGCCGGTTGTGGCCGGGCAGGGGCCGAACGAACAGGTCGGTCTCCGTGGTGGACCTCCGCCGGGCATCGTGAAGGACGGGATCCTCGAGCGACGTCGAAAACGCCGTGTGGGCACCCCTCAGCCGAATCCTGGGCGAGGGTGCAAAGGTGGCACCGGCCCGGAGGAATCCGGCTTGGAGCGCCTCCATGGACACTTCGAGGGACTGTCCGAGCATCCCGGTGACGCCCGCGTACGGCTGCGCCAGCGAGGACAGCGAGTCGCGGACGAAGGCCTCGGCCCCGGCACGGACGCTCCACCGGTTGCTCAGGCCGTAGCGCAGGTCCAGGTTGCCGCTTCCCGCGCAGTCCGCGCGTCGACACAGGCCCCCGCTCAGCCCCCATTCGAAGCGGCCGCCGGGGAGCCGATCGCCCCCGAGCAGGAGCAGGCGGTCCGTCGTGACGACCTCGCCGTGCGGGCCGAACGCGACGACTTGGACCGCGTTCTCGCCGTACCGGAGCGGGATGTCCAGGGCGAACGCGCCCTGCTCGTCCGCCCGGAGGAGGTCCAAGGTTCGTCCGGATTGCCGGAGCTCTACCTCCCAGCCGGGTCCGACCCGACCGCTGAAGGCGTCCGTGCCGAAGTAGCTTCCGCGGAGATAGGGGGCGTTGGTCAGGTAGAAGCCGCGCACGTCGCGGAGGCGCGGGCCGGTGGTGAAGCCGTCGCCTAGGCGCATCTGCGTGATCCAGCGAGTGTCATGGAACACCGCCTGGTACGTGGCGTCCACCCGGTGGGCGCCCTGGGACACCGGCCCCAGCGATCGGGACGTGACGCGCAGGCCTCCCTCGAGGACCCGGGCGGCGACTCCGAGAGAGTAGGCGACGGAGCCTCGCGGGTCGTCCGCGTCGGACGACAGTCCCCAATCGAGGACGGCGCCGCCCAGAGGGGAGGATGCCGGATCCAGCAACGGAGGGGCGGCCCCCAGCCCCGCCTCTCGTCTCAGCGCCTCCCATCGGGCCTCCCGCGCCAGCCTGCGACCGATGGGCAGGGCCTCCGGGTTCGTGACGATCGCGGTCAGGGACACCCAGTCGGTCTGGATGGTCAGGCTCAGGAGTCGTTCGAGAATCGGCGTTGCGACGTAGATGTCACCTCCGCCCTCCCCTGTGATCCATCCGTCGGGGACCGCGACCGCCTTCCCGTCGACGC
Source organism: Gemmatimonadota bacterium (assembly GCA_003248075.1). Lineage (GTDB taxonomy): Bacteria > Gemmatimonadota > Gemmatimonadetes > Longimicrobiales > Gaopeijiaceae > SZUA-318. The sequence goes on from QJYK01000218.1 coordinate 31,801, forward strand.
TGGCGGTGCCCGGGACCGCGTCGATCCTCACGACGCGGTTCCCCGGGTACAGGGTCGCCACGAGGGCCCCGTTCGGCTCTCGGGCGTGCTCGACCTCGGCGATCTCGAAGAGCTCGATCGCGGGAAGAAGCGCGACCGCACCGTCCGAGAAGGCGCGGAGGGTGTGATTGCTGAAACGCCCGATCCGGAGCTCGAGAAGGATCTCCTCGAACCCCGTCGCTGCGTCGACAGGTGCCTCCGCGGCAAGCGCGAACGGTCCAGTGGCCTCCTGAGCCGAGAAGGACGCAGGCGCGGCCAGCGACACCAGTAGCAGGAGTCCGGGCCGGGCCGGGATCACGGCCTCACGACCTCCTCGGACAGCTCCAGCGGGATGGAAGGAAGGCGGTCGGCCTGGGCGACGTCGTCGCGCTCGGTGCTCAGCCGCATGAAGAGGCGGTAGGTCCCCGTGGGCACATCGCTCACGGCGTACGCATAGCGGCGGTGGTACTCGCGGTACACGGCCACCTGCTCGGTCCAGGAACGGAGCTCACCGCCGTTCACGTCCCGAAGAGAAAACTCGAGCCGGCCGATGTAGGCCCCCTCGTCCTCGCGGACGAAGTCGGGGCGTACGACAAGGCTGTCGCCCTCTATCCTGGGCCGAAAGTCGTCGACACGGAGGCCGGTTCGGACCGCCCCCTTTCGGTACGAAAGCGCGATGATCGTGCGGACCTCGAGGTCGAGGCCCACCTGGACACCGCTCGAATCGGGAACCCCGGCCACGGGGAGCCGCTGCCCTCTGCTCGTGAACACGAGTCGCGCCCAGTACTCACCGTCCGAGGTGCCGGGCGGGGCTTTGGCGAGCAACCGGACGACCCGGCGCTGCTCCGGCGGCACGACGAGCCTGCGGGGGAGCACCTGGATCCAGCCGGCGGCGGAACGGGGGTCCTGGCTCAGCGAGTCGACGTGCAGGAGGACCCGACCCTCTTCGTCGGTGGTCGGGTAGCCGAAGACGGCTTCGACGGTGACCTCCTCCGGCGTCGCGGACGGATTGTACAGGGTGATGGCCTCGGCCGGTCGATCGTCGCTCAAATAGATGGCCGTCGGAGCGACGGCGATGGCCATCACTTCCGATGCGAGCGACGCCACCAGGAAGAGGAGCGTCAGAGGGAGGGTCCGTCGGGGTGGGGGAATCCTCATGGGTCAATTGCCGAGGTAGGAGATGGTGAGGGTGATCGTTGCCGCATAGGCGCCGACCGCTACATGACCCGGGGGCGTGGCCGTACCCCCGAGAAAGACGGCTCCCCGACCGTTGCCTGGGAGTCGGAGGGGCTGGGGCACCGCCGGGTCGAAGGCCACCTGGCTGCCGATGGAGCCGTCCGGGGAGTAGCCCGCGGTCCCGGGTCCGAAGGACAGGGGGACGGTGGAGCCGCCGGGACCCACGAGGTCCGACGGGAGCAGGAGCTCCACCAGGACCTCGGTGAGTCGTTCGCCCCGGATGTCGAATTGCCCGGAGTTGACCGGGTCGGTCCGGAGAATGGTGGTGGGAATCCCGCCGAGCAGATCGCCGAAGTTGAGCGACTGCACCGGGCGGGCTCGGAGAGGTCGCCCCTGTGCGGCCGCGGCGTTCGCGTCCACGAGCAACAGCAGAAGAAGCGCAGCGAGGAGGGTACATACCGTCCGAAACTCGATCGGCCGGCGGCCGGCGCCCACGAGCTCGAAGCCCGTGGGGACCAGCCCCCGGCCGATCACGCCGAGCGAGATCACCGCGGCCCCCCTTGACGGCCCGGGAGCCGGGCCGGTTCAGCTCCCCGTATAGGCCACCGTCAGCGAGACTGTCCCGCTGTAAGCTCCGGCGGCCTGCGTGGGCGTGGGGGACACCGTCCCGCCGATGAAGACGAGGAGACCACCGGAAACGAGGTTGGTGGTCGCGACCGAGCCCGGGTCGAAGGTCGAGTCGACCCCGGCGGCTCCGTAGCCTGCGCTGCCGGCCCCGAACGAGATCGGCAGGTTGTTCGGGCCTGACGCCAGGTTGGCGGGGAGCGTCCCGAAGTCCAACGTCACTTCGAGCGTGCTGTAGCCGGCGACCGTGAACGAGCCCGCGTTGGCGTCGTCCGGGAGGAGGGTCGAGGGCACGCCCGGAATCACGTCACCGAAGTCGAGCACCTGGGTACCGGTGACCGTGAGCGGCGCCAGCACGTTCGCGGTGGCCTGGATGTTCGCGCTGACTTGCGCGGACAGGACACCGGGAAGTGCCAGGGCGATCGCAGCGGCCACGAGCGAGCGATGGAGCATGGGTTCCTTCCTTTGGTTCCGTTCGAGTGGTCGTGGGCGACCCCACATCGAGCTCGTTCCGTTCGGGCCTCTGTGGCCTCCTCTCGCATCAGCGGCCAGGTAGGGGCAAGGCAGGTGCCAACCGGCCCGAATAAGCCGGATTTCGGGGCGGCCTCGCTCCGGTCAGGCGCCCGCATCCCGAGCCACTTCGGAGCGCCGCGGACGGGAACGCAGTCCGGATGACTTCGTAATAAACGCTTTATTCACAATGCTTTATACATCGTCATGGGCGGCAGGATGGCTTGGACAGGACGAGGGGAGCCCGCGCCCAGCCGGCGGAGGCCCTCCGGCGGGAGTCTGGTCAATACATTTGTTTACCGCCTTCGGGCCCCGGCTCGCCGCGGGACCTTTCAAATTGCAAGACCTGTTGCGATTTCATGGCCGCGGGCAACCCTCCTCCCGCGTCGGGCCGGCCCGGATCGGGGACGTCTCGAGCGTGCGCACTCGCGACCCCGGCTTGACCCGCCTCATATTGCCGGTCCATGCGGAGCCATTCTCGGATCGCCCCAGCCCTTTTCGGCGTCCTGGCCGCCTGCGCGGCCGACCAGGAGCCGAGCCGCCCGAACGTCCTGTTCGTGTTCTCGGACGACCATGCCGCCCAGGCGATCTCGGCCTACGGGTCGGTGCTCAATCGTACGCCGAACATCGATCGACTCGCGCGCGAGGGAATGCTCTTCCGCAACGCCTTCGTCACGAACTCGATCTGTGCGCCCAGCCGGGCGACGGTTCTGACCGGCCAGTACGGACATCTCAACGGTGTCCCCACGAATCGTGACTCGCTGCACTCCACGGCGATCACCTTCCCGGGCCTGCTGCGGGATGCAGGATATCAGACGGCGATTGTTGGAAAGTGGCACCTCAAGGCGCGGCCGCGGGGCTTCGACCATTACGAGGTGTTGAGGGACCAGGGGACGTACTACAACCCCGTGTTCTTTACGCCCGATGACAGCGTGGCGTACGAGGGGTATACCACCGATCTGATCACCGACCGCGCGCTGGCGTGGCTCGAGCACGGGAGGGACCCGGAGCGTCCCTTCCTGCTCATGTATCAGCACAAGGCGCCCCACCGGGAGTGGGCGCCGGGGCCGGAGCAGCTGGACCTCTACGAGGCCGGGGATCTCCCTGAGCCCCCGACGCTGTTCGACGATTGGGTGGGGCGCTCGTCTGCCGCGCGTACGCAAGAGATGACGATCGCACGGGACCTCACCGAGCGCGACCTGAAGCTGGTCCCGCCCTCCAACCTCACCGACGGCCAGCGAGCCCGATGGGACGCGGCGTATGCGCCGCGGAACGAGGAGCTCGCTACGGCGGGGCTCGAGGGTGAGGCACTCGTGCGCTGGAAATACCAGCGATACATCAAGGACTATCTGCGCGTGATCGCATCGGTCGACGACAACCTGGGCCGGGTGCTCGACTACCTCGACCGCGCGGGCCTCGCGGAGAACACGGTCGTCGTGTACACCTCCGACCAGGGCTTCTTCCTGGGGGAGCACGGTTGGTTCGACAAGCGCTGGATGTACGAGGAATCGCTACGGACCCCGCTTCTGGTCCGGTGGCCTGCCGCGATCACACCGGGATCGGTCAACGAAGATCTGGTCCAGAACCTGGACCTCGCTGAGACCTTCCTCGAGCTCGCGGGAGTGCCGGTTCCGCCCGGGATGCAGGGCAGGAGCCTGGTCCCCCTGCTGCGCGGCCAGACGCTTCCGGACTGGCGGGACGCGATCTACTACCAGTACTTCGAGTATCCTGGCTGGCACATGGTCCGCCGGCATTACGGGATTCGCACGCGCTCACACAAGCTCATCCACTACTACGAGATCGGTGAGTGGGAGCTCTTCGACCTGGAGGCGGATCCGCAGGAGCTGCACAGCGTATGGGGGTACCCGGCGTATGCGGGGATCCAGGCGCGGCTGAGCCAGCGGCTCGATTCTCTGCGGGCGCACTTCGCGGTCCCGGCCCAGGACGCCGTGCCGTACGTGCCGTGGCCGCCCGACCCCGCGGGGTGAGGTCGCTCGGTCCCGTCAGCGCTCGGGCACCGGACGGAGGTCGGATCCATCCGGCCTGATGGAGAACAGCCGACTTTCTCCGTCCACGTAGCGCCCGAAGAAGAGCCGTGTGCCGTCAGGGCTCCAACTGGCGTTTCCGCTGTCCACGTCATCCAGGAGCCGCCGCGGCTCCGCCTGGCCCTCGACCTCGATCGCGAACAGGCTCCAACGGTCCGACTCGAAATCACCGGAGATGAACGAGAGCGTGGTGCCGTCGGGAGACCACCGGGGGTACCAGTCGGCGTCGGCGCGGGACGTGAGGCGTCGGGCGTGGGATCCGTCACGATCCATGACCCAGATGTCGTCGTTGCCGGCCCGGTCGGATACGAACGCGATGCGCCGGCCGTCCGGCGACCAGCGCGGGGAGGAATCGGAGGACGAAGTGGGGGCGACGCTCCGGACACCACTCCCGTCCGCGGCCATGACGAAGAGGTCGGGGCTTCCGTTGCGATCCGACGAGAAGGCGATGAGCGATCCGTCGGGGGACCAGTCCGGGGCCCATTCCGCCGAGGGAGTCCGGGTGAGATTCTCCTGGCCCGACCCGTCGTCCGCCATCAGGTAGATCTCGTCGTTGCCGTCCCGCGACGATTTGAAAGCGATGCGGCGCCCGTCGGGGGACCAGGCGATGTCGGCATCGAAGGCGTCGTTCTCCGTCAGACGCGCGGGAGCGCCTCCCGAGATGCTCGACACGAAGATCTCGAAGTTGATCGCCCGATCGTGGCTCACCCCCGGAGCGTTGGACAGGAAGGCCAGACGAACCCCGTCGGGGGAGACCGCCGGGTGCGTCGCGCTGCCCGGACCCAGTAGCACGTTCCGTGGCTCGTCGTTGGCCTCGTCGGGGAGAGACGCACCCGGCGACGGGCGCTCACCACCGCACGACGCCAGAACTGTCACGGTGACCGCGATCCGTCCGTAGCCCATGTCCTCCCCCATCCCTGGCGATCAACTAGATGTATAGTAGATCGCCGCCGGGGTTCCCGCAAGGCAGCCACGCAACGCGTCGGTCAGTCGGCCAAACCCTGAAGCTCGTCCTGGTATCTGGCCGCCGCTTTACCGTCGCCACGCTCCAGTGAGAGGTCGAGGAGATACCCCAGAGCGAGCCGGAGCCTGGGCACATCCTGCTCGCGCTCGCGGAGCGCGCGGTACGAAGCGAGCAGCACGCGCTCGGCCTCGGACGCATCCCCGGTCTCCAGGAGATCGCGTCCCAGATCGATACGTACCGATGCGGTGAGCGGATGGTCCTCCCCGAGGCGCGCCACCCGGATGGACTCGGCGCGCCGATAGCGATCTATGGCCAGCGGGTGATTTCCCGCCTCGTGTGCCAATCGACCCAGCGACACCAGGAGCGTGGCCACGCGCGGGTGGTCCGCGCCGAAGGCCTCCTCGAATTGTCGCAGCGCCTGGGACAGCGCGGCTTCCGCCTCGGGCAGGCGTCCCATGTCCAGCCAAGCCACGCCCAGGTTCCCAAGGGTGGTGGCCACGTCCGGGTGGTCCGGGCCCAACACCTCCCGCCTCATTGCGAGCCCCTCGGACAGAAACGGCTGGGCTCGAGCCGGGTCGCCCGCCTCGAGATAGATGGCTCCCATGTTGTTGAGCAGCCGGCCAACCACGGGGCTCGGTCCCGGGAACCGTTCACGCGCCACCTCGATCTGCCGGAGCGTCAGCTCCGCCGCGTCTTCGAATCGTCGTGTTTCCCGGAGGACGTACGCCAGGTTGCCGGCGAACGAGAGCACGAGGGGGTGCTGGGGACCGAGCGTCTCGAGGCCGCGGTCGTAGGCGGTCTTGAACGCCTCCTCGGCGCCCGTGAGGTCGGCACGGCGAACGCGTACCGTGCCGACGTTGTTGAGCCCCTGTAGCATCTTGGGGTGGTCCGAACCGAGCACCGTTCCCAGCACGCGAACTGCTTCGACGTAGGCGGCCTCGGCGGCGTCGTACTCACCGAGATCCTGACGTGCGTTGCCCAGGCCCATCAGCACTGCGCCCAGCTGCTCGACGGACGCGCTGTCGGTTCGCTCACGCCGGGCTGCCACCACCTGGGTGAAGAGCTCGGCCGCGGCCGCGGGCTCACCGACGTCGCGCAGCACGCTGGCCAGCTGTCCTCGACTCCCCATGAGCTCCTCAGACCCGGCGTCGGCGAATCCTTCGTAGAGCATAACGCCTTCGCTGAGAAGATCCTGCGCCTCGTCGTACCGTCCGAGGTTGCGGAAGACCTTGCCCATCAAGACGAGCAGTCGGGCCTGGATCTGGGGCTGATGGTCGAGCTCATCCCTCACACGTTCGGCGCTCAGCCGCACGAACTGGGAGATGTTGAGCGTGTCCCTGCGACCCTCCTGGTAGGGATCGGTAGCTTCGAAGAGCCGCTCGAGGAAGCCGGCCATCTCTCGGGCCGAATCCCGCTCGGCGGCCAGACGGGCGGCCTGGACCGACAGCGCCGCGGAGCCTCCGATCAGCATGGATCCGATCGCGGCCGCGAAGCCGACCCCCCACCGGTGTCGGCGAACGAAGCGACCGGCACGATACCCGAACGTGGGAGGGCGGGCTACGACCGGCTCTCCGGAGAGGTAGCGTTCCACGTCCTCCGCGAACGCCGAAGGCGTCTCGTACCGACGTCCGCGGTTCTTCTCCATCGACTTCATCACGATCCAGTCGAGATCCCCGCGAAGCTCACGCCGAAGGTTCCTCACGTCGGTGCGGCGATTGCGTGCAACCGTGATCTGGGTGTCGGCGAGGGAGGAAAAGCGAGCGCTGGGCGTGGGCGCCGCCGTGTCGCGAAGCAGGTACTGGAAAACGAAGTCGGGTCGCGCGAAGACTCCCTTGTCGAAGGGGAGGCTCCCGACCAGGAGCTCGTACAGGACGACACCCAGGGAGTACACGTCCGTACGTGCGTCGATGTCGAGCTCGGCCTGCTCGGCCTGTTCGGGGCTCATGTAGGCGGGGGTTCCCAGGAGGTGCCCCGCCTGCGTCACACGGGTGGCGCCGGAGATCCGCTGGTCCACCGCCTTCGCGATCCCGAAGTCGATGACCTTGACGATCGGCCGCCCGCTCGTGATGTCGACCAGAATGTTCGAGGGCTTCAGGTCCCGATGCACCACGCCTTTCAGATGTGCGTGCTGGACGGCGTTGAGCGCCTGGAGGAAGAGCCGCGCGCGCTCCGAAGTGGTCAGCCGCTTACGGTCGCAGTAGGTCGTCAGGGGCTCGCCATCGACGAGCTCCATGACGAAGAAGGGCCGCCCTTCGTCCGTCGAGCCCGCGTCCAACATGCGCGCGATGTTGGGATGGCTCATGACTGCGAGCGCCTGCCGCTCGGCCTCGAAGCGCGCGACGACCTGACGCGTGTCCATCCCCACCTTGATGACCTTCAGCGCGACCCGACGTCGGACGGGCACCTGCTGCTCGGCCTCGTAGACCGAGCCCATGCCGCCCTCGCCGATGAGGCGGATCAGCTGATACGGACCGATCGCGGGCAGCGCCGGTCCGGATTCGTTGGCATTGTGCATGACTCGCTCGGGCTTGGTGTCTCCCGAGTGAGTCTTACCGGAATCCGCTCAGTTCGGGCTCACCGGCCGGGTGGAGGCCGCGATGCCCGACGTGCGGTCGATGAAGGCGTCGAGAGTCTCCTTCCAGAGGGGGAGCACCGGCTCGTGGACATACATCATGTGTCCAGCCTCGAAGTCGGCCCGGGCGATGTTGTCGCGCAGGTCGGGCGGGAGCCCCAGGTGGTCCATCGTCCACACGGCGGCGAAGTAGGGTGTCGCCAGGTCGTAGAGGCCGTTGACGAGCAGGACCTCGAGCTTCGGATTCCGCTCGAGCGCCGACTTGAGGTCGGGGCCAACGTTGGTAAGTCCGGTTTGGCCGAAGCCCACGTTGGGGCCGTGCGACCAGTTCCACGGCTGCACGTTGCCGCTGGGCACGTATTCCCGTGTCCCGTCGTATCCGAGCTCGTCCCGCAGGTACGTGTTCCAGGCCGCGGCGAACGGAGCGCTGATGGCGGAGGATTGGGGGTCCTGGTCCGGCGTGCGCGCCAGCAGGTCTCCCGAGGGACCGGTGAATCGGGAATCGAGCCGCCCGATCACCTGTCTTCGCTCGCGCAACAACTCCTTCTCGAATTCCGGGGCCGTCACACGCATGTCCGCCCGTTCGATGAAGTCCGTGCTGAGACCCGTGTACCGGTGGAGCCGCTGGATCACGCGTCCCCGCTCCGCCTGGTCGAGTCGATTCCCCGCGAGCAGGGCCGAGGCATAGTCTCCGAGGGCGAACGCCTCTACCTCGGCCATGAACGAGTCGAGATCCGGGGCCGGTTCGGGGAGCGCGTCCAGGTATCTCGCCGTCAAGGCGTACGAGGGGAGGTTCACGACGTAGGCGATGTCGTCGTTCGGGGAGAAGATCAGTGTCTGGAGATCGAGGACGGCTGAGACGAGCACGACGCCGTTCAGGTCGATGTTGGCTCTCTGGAGCGTGCTCGACAGCAGTGCCGAGCGCATCGTTCCGTAGCTTTCGCCCAGGAGGTACTTGGGCGAGTTCCATCGCCCGTGCTCCGAGAGGAAGCGTTGAACGAACTGGGTGAGCGAGCGCGCATCCTCGTCCACGCCCCAGAACGTGGATCCCTCGGTGTCACCCAGCGGCCGGCTGAAGCCCGTGCCTATGGGGTCCACCATGACGACGTCGGTCTTGTCGAGAAGCGTGAACGGATTGTCCCGGACGACGTACGGCGCGGGGTCGGAGTGCTCCGTTCCCGGCGTCGATACGCGCTTCGGGCCCATGATCCCCATGTGGAGCCAGAAGGACGACGAGCCGGGGCCGCCGTTATAGGAGAACATGATCGGCCGGCGTGAGCGGTCTGCCACCCCCGATCGGATGTAGGCCGTGTAGAAGATCTCCCCCGTCGCCTTGTCGTCGCCGTCCCGCAGGATGATGCTCCCCACGGTCGCGTCGTACTCCACCATCTCCCCCCCCACGCGGACGGAATGATGGCTCTGCCATCGTGACGGCTCCGGCGGTGTCGCGGCGGTGGCCGACCCCTGGGCGTGGGCGGGCGGAGCGAGGGGAGCCAGGAGCGCGACCGCGAGGAGGGCGGAGCGTGTCTTCATCGTGGGCTTCCCGGGTTTCGGGGCGGCACGTCGTCGTGGACGGGCCCCAACATGGACGGGAGGAGCCCGTGCGGCAAACGGTCGACGACCGCCCCGGGGTCGACTTTCCAGTGGCGTCGGCGACGCATAGGATGGCCCCGGAACCACTGCCGGGAGCCTTCCGTGAGATCCTTGAACCGCCGTTCGTTCCTTCGTGGGTCGTTCGCCTTCGGGGCGGGCGCCGCGGCCGTCGGCCGGGTACCCCGTCTCGGCGCCATCCCTGCGTCCCGTCAGGTGACGCCCATGATCGTCACCAGCCACGAGAACGCGACGGGTCAGCGGGCTGTTGCCGAAGCGTGGCAGATCCTCGCTTCGGGCGGGAGCGCCCTGGACGCGGTCGAGCGAGGAGCAAACGTCATCGAGGCCGACCCCGAAGACACTTCGGTGGGGTACGGTGGACTGCCCAACCAGGACGGAGTGGTCCAGTTGGACGCGTCGATCATGGACGGGCGCACCTACAGCGCTGGATCGGTGGCGTCGTTGGAAAACATCATGCACCCGTCGTCCGTCGCTCGCCTCGTCATGGAGCGCACCGACCACGTGATGCTGGTGGGGCCGGGGGCCCTCGCGTTCGCGAAGTCCTTCGGATTTCCCGAAGAGAACCTCCTCACGGAGCGTGCTCGCGAGATCTGGGTGCGCTGGCGTGAGTCTCATTCCAGCTCGGACGACTGGGGCCCTCCCGAGCACCTCGCGGGTCGCGTGTCGGACGGAGGGGACGTGGAGTCCCAGCACGGGACGACCAACGTGTTGGCCGTGGACGCGAACGGCGACATCGCGGGAATCACGACCACCAGCGGGATGGCCTGGAAGATCCCGGGCCGTGTCGGCGATTCACCGATCGTCGGCGCAGGGCTCTATGTGGACAATGCGGTGGGGGCGGCGGGCGCCACCGGACGAGGCGAGGACGTCATCAAATCCTGCGCATCCTATTTCGTGGTGATGCGCATGCGGGACGGTCGGACACCCCAGGAAGCGTGCGAAGACGCCATCGAGATGATCGTGGAACGCTATCGCGCCGTGGGGCTGGACTTCGTGCCTGCCGAGAAATTCGTGGCCATCAACAAGGCCGGCGCGTACGGATGCGCATGGATGGGCATCGAAGGCTCGCCGCGTATGTCGGTGCGCAACGGTGAGGGCCTGTCGACGTACGAGGGCACCGCACACCATCCGCCGGCCCGGTGAGAGCGATTCTGACATTGACACCTGATGCGATGAACGAACGAGGGACGGACGACGCTTCCGGGAGCCCTCCGCGGCTGCTGACGGAGCTCCGGCAGCGTCGTCCCTTCCGTTCGAAAGGGCAGGAAGCCTTCCTCGGGATCCTGCGCACGGGCGACGTGACGAAGCACCGTTACGCCGAGCTCTTCGCGCCCGAAGGAGTGACCTTCCAGCAGTACAACGTGCTGCGGATCTTGCGCGGCGCGGGATCCGACGGACTCCCGACGCTGGACATCGGTGAACGCATGATCGAGCGGACTCCCGGCGTCACACGCATCGTGGATCGTCTGGAGGCCAAGGGATTGGCCTACCGAGACCGTGGTGTCTCGGATCGACGCCAGGTCTGGTGCCGGATCACCGAGGCGGGCCTGGCCCTGTTGGCCAAGGTCGAGGAGCCGGTCCATCAGATCGACAATGCCCTCTTTGCCGGCCTCACCGCGGAGGAGCTCGACACGCTCATCCGCCTTCTGGACACCGTGCGCGAGGGTCTCGCGCGCGACGACTGATCCCCGAACCCCGGACCTTCCGTGAGATTCTCCGCCCGCTCGTCACTGCTCCTCGCCCTCGCGTCGCTCGGCGCTTGTGCCTCCCCCGGCGGATCGCCCCGCCCCTCGGCCACGACACCGTCCGGAGAGGGCCCGCTGGATCTGGTGATCGAGGGGGGCCGGATCGTGGACGGAACCGGCAACCCATGGTACCCGGGCGATGTCGGCATACGCGGGGGCCGGATCGTGGCCATCACGCCTCCCGGCATGCTCGCATCGCATCGCGCCGGGCGCCGCGTGAGCGCGCGCAGCATGGTGGTTGCGCCGGGCTTCATCGACATCCAGAGCCACTCGCGCCCCAACTTCGTCGGCGACGGAGACGGCCGCGTCGTGAGCAAGATCACGATGGGTGTCACCACCGAGATCATGGGCGAGGCAAGCACCAACGCGCCCGTCCCAGCGAGCCAGGCCCGCCCAGGCGTCGCGTTTTCGGGCCCAGGCGCCTTCGCCGACTGGATCCACGCCATGGAGGAGCACGGCGCCGCCGTCAACTTCGGCTCATTCGTGGGCGCGACCACCATCCGGGTGCTCGGAAAGGGCGAGGCGATGGGCCCCGCCGGCCCGCGCGAGCTGGGGGTCATGCGCGAAGCCGTCAAGAACGCCATGGAAGACGGCGCGTTCGGCGTGGCTTCGGCGCTCATCTATCCGCCCGGCAACTTCGCGTCGACCGACGAATTGGTGGAGATCAATCGCGCGGCCGCGCCGTTCGGTGGCGTCTACATCACGCACATGCGCTCGGAGGCGGATCGCTTCCTGGAGGCGATCGACGAGGCGATCGAGATCGGGACGCGGGCAGGTGTTCCCGTGGAGATCTATCACCTGAAGGCCGCTGGACGCCGCAACTGGGCCAAGGCCGGGCTCGCCGTCGCCAAGATCGACTCGGCGCGGGCGGCCGGGGTGGACATCCAGGCCAACATGTATCCATACACCGCCGGGGGAACGGGCCTGACCGCTTGCTTCCCCCCATGGGCGTCGGCGGACGGCAAGCTGTTCGACAACCTCGCGGATCGCTCGTTGCGCGCGCGCATCCGACAGGAGATCGAACATCAGACCGAGGACTGGGAGAACCTCTGCGAGCTCGCCACTCCCGAGGGCGTGCTTCTGCTCGGCCTGGACAAGCCCGCGAACCGGAAGTACAGGGGCCGCTACCTGTCCGACATCGCGGCCGAGTCGGGCAAGGACTGGATCGACACGGCGTTCGATCTCGTCCTCGACGAGCGCCAGCGCATCGGCACGATCTACTTCCTCATGAGCGAGGAGAACGTGGCGATGCAGATCGGGCAGCCATGGATCAAGTTCGGCACCGATGCTGGCGGTGAAGATCCGGAGACGGCGGACGGCCTCGCGCACCCGAGGTCGTACGGTACCTTCACGCGCGTTCTCGGCAGGTATGTCCGGGAGCAGGGCGCGACGACCCTCGAGGAAGCGGTGAGAAAGATGTCGTCGGCCGTCGCGACCCGGCTCGGCATCCGCGACCGGGGCCTGCTCGCTGAAGGCTTCTTCGCGGACGTGGTGGTCTTCGATCCGAGCACCGTGGGAGACCTCGCCACCTACGAGGAGCCCCACCAGCTGAGCGCCGGGATTCGACACGTCTTCGTGAACGGCGTGGCGGTGGTCGACGAAGGGGCGGTTACCGGCGCGCTCCCGGGTCGGCCGGTGCGCGGACCGGGGTGGACGGGTCGGTGATCCCGCTCGGACCCGTTTCCTGTGTCACACAGCGGAGACGAGAATCGTCTCTTTACGGAGGGAGGACGCCGGAAGGGTCCGGCGCAACCCTTCGGGTGGGACGGGCGTCGAAGGGAGGGGAGGAAGGGTGAAACGGGAGAGGCCCGTGACACGTAGGTGGGGATGAAGCGGTGACGAAACTGGGCGTTCCGACCCGGTGTGGGAGGGGACGATGAGCATGGACGAACGGATCAGGTTTCTGCTGCGGGCGGCGACCCGCGCAGAATGCGAGGGCGATGAGCGCATCGCGCGCATCTTCCGCCGCATGGCCGAGGAGGCACGTCCACTCGGGGTGACCGAGTACGAGCCGGCCGGGTTGTCACGGGGGTGGTGGACGAGGAATTAGAAACGATCCGTCGGGCGGGGCCCATTTGAGTGACGGGGCTCGACCTCCCAGTGAGGTCGGGCCCTGATTCGTTTCTCCGAAACCGCGGTCCGGAAGCGGACGTAGGAGGGTGCACGGGTGGCAGGGGCCGCTCCCTCTCCGGTGGTGGTGATGACGGGCTATTTCCAGGACCTTCGCTTCGCAGTGCGGATCCTCTTCAAGAGCCCCTGGATCTCGGGGCTCGCCATCGGGGCTCTCGCGCTCGGGATCGGGGTCACGGCCACGATGTTCAGCATCGTGTACGGTGCCCTCCTGCGCGGCCTCCCGTTCGACCGAGGCGACCAGATCATGTCGGTGGTCGGTGTGCGCCGCGATGGTCGCGTGCCCCTGTCGATCCACGATTACGTCGAGCTGCGTGACCAGCAGCGCTCGTTCGAGACGTTGGCCGCGTTCTACCAGGGTACGGTGAACGTGACCTGGGGCGAGCGTCCGGAGCGGTTCGAGGGCGCGTTCGTGTCCGCCAATGCGCTCACGGCTCTCGGCGTGATGCCCTCGTTGGGCCGGCCCTTCCGCGAGGACGACGCGACGGCGGGCGCTCCCCTGGTCATGCTCCTTTCGCATCACGTCTGGCGAGACCGCTTCGCGAGCAGCCCCGACGTCGTCGGGCGGCTTGTCCGCGCCAACGGGGAGCAGGCCGAGGTCGTCGGGGTGATGCCCGAGGGATTCATGTTCCCGGAGCGTCAGGATCTCTGGGTCCCGCTGAGACTGGACCCGCTGGCGATCCCGCGCGGCTCCGGTAGCGGTCTGCAGCTGTACGGCCGCCTCGGGAACGGGGTCTCGGAAAGCGCAGCCCGGACGGACCTGGGTACGATCGCCGACCGCCTCGCGCGCGAATACCCCGAGACGAACGAGGGGCTGGGCGTGGACGTGCGTCCGTTTCAGGAACAATTCATCGGTGACGAGGCGGCGGCTCTGCTCTTCAGCATGTTGGGCGCCGTGTCACTGGTTCTCTTCATCGCTTGCGCCAACGTCGCCAACCTCCTGCTGGTCCGGGCTGCCGCGCGCATGCGAGAGGTCGGCATCCGGACGGCTCTGGGCGCGCGTCGCTGGCGGGTGGTGTCGCAGTTGATCTCGGAAGCCCTGGTACTGGCGCTCGTGGGAGGCACCGTCGGTTCTGGACTCGCCTGGGTCGGCATCACGGCGTTCGACCGCGCCATCGCGGGGACCGAACCGCCGTTCTTCCTGGTCTTCAGGCTGGACGCCCCCATCCTGTCCTTCATCCTGGGCGCCTCGCTCCTCGCGGCGCTCGTGGCGGGGGGTATCCCAGCCTGGAAGGCGTCCGGCACGGACGTGTCGCGCATCTTGCGCGATGAGTCGCGTGGCTCCTCCGGCCTGCACGTCGGGCGGCTGACACGGGTGTTGGTGGTCGGCGAGGTCGCGATGTCGATGGGGTTGTTGGTCGCTGCGGGGCTCATGATCAAGAGCGTTGCGACACTTCGCGACTACGACTTCGGCTTCAACGGCAAAGGGGTCTTCACGGCCCGCGTCGCGCTCTTCGAGTCGGATTTCCCGACGGTCGACAGTCGGCGGCAGTTCTTCGACCAGCTCAGGTTGCGGCTCGAGCAGGTGCCCGGGGTATCCCGCTCGAGCCTCGGGACCGTCCTGCCCGGACTGGGCTCCGCCTCGGTGACCTTCGAGGTGCAGGGCGTCGCCTATCCCGACGAACGGGATCGACCCCGCGCACGCTGGGGCCAGGTGGCGCCCGGGTATTTTGCCACGGTCGGGGTC
This sequence comes from Gemmatimonadota bacterium, assembly GCA_003248075.1. Taxonomy (GTDB): domain Bacteria; phylum Gemmatimonadota; class Gemmatimonadetes; order Longimicrobiales; family Gaopeijiaceae; genus SZUA-318. The sequence goes on from QJYK01000218.1 coordinate 46,883, forward strand.
GAGCCGACCCTGGGCCGCGACTTCGACCGCACCGACGGCGAGGGTGGGGCGCGTGTCGCGATCGTCAACGCGTCATTCGCCCAGAGACACCTCTCGGCCGGAACCCCGCTCGGGCAGCGCTTCCGGATCTCTGGAAGGGATCAGGAGCCATGGGTCACCGTCGTGGGGGTCGTCCCGGACCTTTGGATGCAGGGCGCCGGAGACCGGGAGTCGCCGCAGGACGGATTCTACGTCCCGCTGTCACAGAGCGACGCCCGCTTCGTGAGCATCCTCGCAGGCGGGCCCGCCGATCCCATGACGCTGACCGCGGGCGTGCGCGACGCCGTCGCGTCCATCCAGTCCGAGACGCCGATCTATTTCGTGGACGCGCTCGCGGATCGGGTCGCGGAGAGCACGTGGGTCTACAATGTCTTCGGGGTCCTCTTCATGGTCTTCGGCGGCGTCGCGCTGTTTCTCGCTTCGGTGGGACTGTACGGGGTCATGGCGTTCAGCGTGAGCCGCCGGCGCTCCGAGGTGGGGATCCGGATGGCGCTGGGGGCCGAGAGCAACCAGGTGCGGGGGCTCATCCTCAAGCAGGGCATGCTTCAGACCGCGATCGGTCTCGGGCTGGGCCTCGGGCTCGCGGCGCTGCTCGCACGTGCGCTCCGTCTGCTTCTCTTCGAGGTGAATGCCGCGGACCCCACGGTGTTCGCCGGCGTCACGGCGGTGTTGGTAGCGACGGGTCTTCTCGCCTCATCGCTCCCGGCGCGCCGGGCGACGCGGGTGGACCCCGTGGTGGCCCTGCGCAACGACTGAGTCGACAGGCGCGCGCTTCCTCGTGACGGTTCCGACCACGATCTTTCCGGCCGCGCTCCGTGACGACGAGGACCCGCCATGCCGTTTCATGAACACCCCAGGTTCCCTCGGGGCTTCCGCTGTGCCTCGGTCCATTGTGGCATCAAGGCGCAGGGCCCCGATCTCAGCTTGTTCGCTTCCGAGGTGCCCGCCACGGCCGCCGCGGTCTTCACCAGAAACCTGGTTCCCGGCGCGCCGATCGTCGTTGGCCGGGAGTTGATGCGGGGAGGCCGCCTGCAGGCCATCGTGGTCAACAGTCGGGTATCCAACGTCGGCACCGGCGCCGAGGGAATCGCGCGCGCCCAACGTATGGGCTCGGCAGCGGCGAGCGCGCTCGGGATCGACCCCGCGCTCGTGCTCATGAGCTCCACGGGGGTGATCGGAGTGCAGCTTCCGGTCGACAAGATCGAGGCTGCGCTTCCGGGACTCGCCGCGTCGCTGCAGGGCGATCCCATGGTGGGAGCCGCGGGGATCATGACGACCGATACGCACCCCAAGGCTCTGTCCCTCGACGTGGAGAGCTCGACGCTGACCATCGTGGGGAAGGGGTCGGGCATGATCGAGCCGAACATGGCGACCATGCTCGTCTACGCGTTCACGGACGCGGCTCTCGACGGGGCCACGCTCGACGGGGCCCTGCGCGGGGCGGTGGACGAGACGCTGAACATGCTGTCGGTCGACACGGATACGAGCACGTCCGACACGTGCGCGATCTTGGCCAACGGTTTGGCCGGACCTGTGGACCCGGGCAGGTTCGCCTCGGCTCTGACCACGGGGTTGACCAGGATGACCGAAATGCTGGCCCGGGACGGAGAGGGAGCGACCTCGATGATCCGGGTGACGGTCACGGGCGCGTCCGACCGCGGGGATGCCCGCGCGTTCGCAAAGTCGCTGGTCAACTCCCCGCTCGTGAAGACCATGGTGTTCGGCGGGGACCCCAACGTAGGCCGCATCCTCATGGCCATCGGCAAGTGCTTCGACTGTCGCGTCGACGCCGGCCGGATCGGGGCTTCGATCTGCGGTGTCACGGTGCTGGAACGGGGCACGCGACTCGATTTCGACGAGGGTCGGGTGCGTGAGCTCCTGCGGGGGGACACCGTGGAGATCGACGTGGATCTCGGGCTGGGCGAAGGGCGTGCCCGGGCCTGGGGCTGCGACCTGACGCACGGCTACGTCGACGAAAACGCGGCCTACTACTCCAGCTGAGCCACACCGCTGACCGTGCACCGCGAATTGTGTAGCTTCTGAGGCTCCGACCTCCCGCCGAAAGGCACATGGAGGTTCACTGGTCGGGCGTGCCCGGTGGCGCGCGGCCGACCGTCGGACCCGGCCACCGACTGAGACAGGATTTGTTGAAATGAAGCGCTTTGCGACCCTATCGCTGGTCGTCACGCTCGGCGCCTGTGGTGGCGGCGAGCCTGCCGAGACGCCCCAACAGTCGGCGCCGGCGGCGGCACAGCCCGCCGCCCCGGCCGGCGAGATGACCATGCCCGACTGGATGCACGTGGACGCGGCCGCCCGGACCGTCCACATGACGATCACGGCGGGCCTCACCGACGCCAAGAACTACTGGAACTTCAATGGCGGGCACGATGGCAACATGACGATCACCGTCCCCGAAGGATTCACGGTGACCATCGACCTGGTGAACAAGGACCCGAACATGGCGCACAGCCTCGGGATCGTCACGCAGACGAGCGGGTTCGGCGCCATGCCCGAGCCGACCCCCGCCTTCGACGGAGCCATAACCGCGAACCCCGGTTCGATGACGGACGCGACGATGCCGGGGGAGACCGAGACGATCCGGTTCGCGGCGGCGACTGCCGGAAACTACTCCATGGTCTGCTTCATTCCGGGCCACGCCGCGACCGGCATGTACGTGCACTTTAACGTGTCCGCCGACGAGAAGGCGGGGGTACAGGGTCCAAGCTGAGCCCGAGCGAGGGAGACGGACCGACGGATCAGCGGCGCTACCCCCGACCCTGGGGTGGCGCCGCTCTCGTCCTCACGTGTGCCCTCACGGCTGGCCTTCCTTCGATTCGTCGAGCTTGGGCCCACGCAGCACGACCGGCGCGGCGGAAACGCGTCCAGCGCGTAAGTTGAGCATCTCCACGAAGATCGAGAACCCCATCGCGAAGTAGATGTATCCTCTGGGGATTTCCTGGTGCATGCCCTCCGCCACCAGGGCCATTCCGATCAGAAGCAGGAAAGAAAGGGCCAGCATCTTCACGGTCGGATGCGCGCTGACGAAATGACTGATGCGCCCGACCGCCATCATCATGAAGGCAACGGCGGCCACGACCGCGATCACCATCACCGACAGGTGCTTCGCCACGCCGACTGCAGTGATCACGGAATCGAGCGAGAAGACGATATCGAGGAGCGCGATCTGAACGATCACGCCCAGGAAGGACGCGCGTGGCTTGGCGCCATGCGCGTCCTCGTCGCCCTCGAGCTTGTCGTGGATCTCCCGTGTCGACTTGAAGAGCAGGAACACCCCGCCCGCTAGCAGGATCATGTCACGTCCGGAGACGTCGTGCCCCGCCAGCGAAAACAGGGGTGCCGTCAGCCTCATGATCCACACGATCGAGAAGAGCAGGAGGATGCGCGTCACCATGGCGAGCGCCAAGCCGAGACGCCGGGCGCGTGCGCGCAGCTCCGGGTGGACTTTCTCCGCGAGGATCGAGATGAAGACGATGTTGTCGATCCCGAGGACGATCTCGAGCACCGTCAGCGTCGCGAGGGAGATCCAGGCTTCGGGGCTGCTGAGCCAGTCCATGGTCGGCCCTGTCATGGGTCGCGTTGGGTCCGCCGAAGCGGAGGGGCCCGACAACCTAATCCCCGTTGGGGCGTGCGTGGAAGCAGAGCCTCGGCGGCCGAAACCGGCCTGAACGCCGTTCCGTAGGGCCCGACGACGATGTTGCACGAAGGGTGGACCAAGAGCGGAGGGGTCGGGGATGGTGACGCTGCTTCAGGATCTTCGCTACGGCGTCAGGATGCTCCTGAAGACGCCGGTGGTGTCCACCGTGGCTGCGCTGTCTCTGGCTCTGGGCATCGCCGCCAACGCCAGCACGTTCTCGATCCTCAACTCCTTCTTCTTCCACCCGCTGCCCTATCGGGACCAGGATGGTCTCGTGGTCCTTCGGGAGGGACGTCAAGGTACGTCGATCGAGGCATACTCCGGTGTCGCCATGGCGAATTTCCGGGACTACGAGGCGGGGAGCCCGAGCATCGCTTCGGCGACCGCCTATACGGTGTCGGAGATGAACCTCACGGGCGAGGACGTCCCCGAGCAGCTCGGCGTGGTCATGGCCACCCCGAACTTCTTCGACGTCCTGGGTGTGCCTGCCACCCTCGGTCGCACGTTCCGTCCCGAGGAGGGCGCGGAAGGCCTGGGGAACGTGGTGGTTCTCGGGCACGACCTGTGGGTACGGCGCTACCAGGAGGACCCGGGCACCCTGGGTCGCACGCTCACGTTGGACGGGACGGTCCACACGATCGTCGGAGTGGCCCCGGAGGGCTTCGACCCCATTCCCGCCAACGTCGACCTTTTCAAGCCGACGGACTTCGCCGCACAGCGCGACGACCGCAGCGCGCACGCCTACGTTGCCCTCGGGCGCCTGGTCCCCGGGGCGTCGGCGCAGCAGGTCGGTCGGGAGCTGGACGGCCTCTTCGCCCGGATTGCGTCGGAGCATCCTGAGGGGAACCGAGGCTGGACCCTGCGCGTCCTGCCCCTGCGCAAATTCTTTCCGGGGCCCACGGACACCAAGCTGCTGCTCGTGCTTTCGGCGGTGACGCTCTTCGGACTGATGATCGCGTGTGCGAATGTCGCCAACCTTCTGCTGAGTCGGGCGGAGGAGCGACAGAAGGAGGTGGCTCTGCGCACCGCGCTGGGTGCGGGTCGCGTGCGCATTCTGCGGCAGCTGCTCACGGAGAGTATCACGCTCGGGGTCGTGGCTGGGGCGGCGGGGATCGTACTTTCGATGAGCGTGGTGGATTGGCTGCGGGGAGCCATGCCCGCGATGATCCCCAAGGCCATGATGCCTGAGCTGGATCCCACCGTGCTCGCCGCGACCGCGGCGGTTTCGGTCCTGGCCGGGATCGCGTTCGGGCTCGCCCCAGCGCTGCACGCCGCGCGCGCCGGGCTCGGGGAAGCGATGAGCGAGGGGAGCAGGGGTGGTACTGTCGGGCATGCGCGGAGGCGGCTCCGCAACGCGTTCGTTGTCGGCGAGTTCGCCGTGGCCCTCGCCCTTCTGTCGGGATCCAGCTACCTGATGACCGCGTTTCGCGCCGTGGTCGACGCCGACCCGGGGTACCGCCAGCAGGGCTTGCTGACCTTCTCGCTGTCGATCCCCGAGGGCCGGTATCCCACGGATGCCGACGTCTCCCGGTATCAGGACGAGCTCGTCGAAGCCCTCACCGGCATTCCAGGCGTCACCGACGTCGCGATGATGTCGACGTTGCCGCGGAGCATGATGAATCCTGGAACGCGCTATTCCGTCGAGGGACGCGACGCCGTGGACGGTACGGAGCTACCCCGGGCGGGCCTCCAGGCCATCAACCCGGGTTACCTCCGCACCCTGGAGATCCCGCTGATCGAGGGCAGAGCCTTCGACGGTACCGACCGGGCCGAGTCGCAGCGGGTGGCCCTCGTCAACGAAGCGTTCGTGCGGAGGGAGTTCGCCGACGAGGACCCGCTGGGTCGCTCGCTGGCCTTCCGGGGCACGACATGGACGATCGTCGGCGTCGTCGGAGACGCGCTCCAGGACCGGATCGCGCTGGCCGGGAACCGTGGGGAAGCCGTCTACGTGCCGTCCGAACAGCTCCCGCAGCGTGCGCCGTCCTTCGCGCTGCGGACGGCCGCGGAGGCGACCGAGCTGGCGGGGGATGTGCGCGGAGCCGTGTGGGACGTCGATCCGGACCAACCGGTCGCTTCGCTGCGCACGTTGGATGCCCACGTGGCGGAGTCCCTCGCGGGACCACGAACCATCTCGCTTTTCGTCGGGGTCATGGGCACCATCGCCCTGCTGCTGGCGGCGATGGGCATCTACGGCGTGATGGCGCACGCGGTCCTTCAACAGAAGCGCGAGATCGGCATCCGTATGGCCCTGGGCGCCGGCCGCGCCAAGGTCGTAGGCATGGTCACTCGGAGTGGGATGGCCCTGGCTGGAGTCGGGATGCTCTTGGGCGTTCCCGTCTCGTTCCTGATGTATCGCGCCGTCGCGAGCGCCCTCGACCTGTTCGAGGGCGTCGTGGGCCCGATGTCGGCAGCGGGTGTCGCGGTGGCGCTCGCCGGGGTCGCTGCGCTGGCCACGTACCTTCCTGCCCTGCGAGCGAGCGGGATCCAGCCCGTTGATGCGTTGAGGGATTGAGCGGCAGCGTCAGGCCCTCAGCGAGCCAAGCCGGAGGGCGTTGGCCGTGACCGCCAACGAAACGCCCATGTCGCCGATGACGACCGCGGCGATCAACGATACCAGGCCGAGGGGCACGCCAATGACGAGCGCGAGCTTCACGAAGATCGCGGCGGCGACGTTCTGCTTGATGACCCTGCGCGTTCGTCTGGACAGCACCAGGACATAAGCGAGACGCTCCAGATCGTCGCCCATCAACGCGACGTCAGCGGTCTCGAGGGCCACGTCGCTCCCGGCGGCGCCCATCGCGACGCCCACGCGCGCCGCGGCCAACGCCGGGGCATCATTGACGCCATCCCCGACCATCGCCACGGCGCCGTGCTCGGCCTCCAGGGTCCGGATCGCTTCGGCCTTTCCGGCGGGTAACAGTCCGGCGCGCACCTCGTCCACGCCGATGGCCGCGCCCACATCGCGAGCCGCCGCTTCGGAGTCACCGGTGAGCATCACGATCTTCCCGATTCCCAGACGGCGAAGGTGGTCGACGGCGGACGCCGCGTGGTCTCGGGGCTCGTCGGCCAGGACGATCCACGCCGCCAGACGCCCGCCTGCGCCCAAGGTGATGGTCGTCCGACCCGGACCGGTCAGCTGGGCCGGAGGTGGCCCCGCAGGGGCTTCCAGAAGGTCGCCGCTCCCGATCGTGTGGGGAACGCCATTCACGCGCGCCTGCGCCCCTTTCCCGGGCATCGACATGAAGTCCGTCACCTGGTAATGCCCGCTCAGCAGGCCCCGCTCGGCCGCCGCCTCGACGATGGCCCGGGCCAGAGGGTGCTCTGAGCGCGATTCTATGGCCGCTGCACGGGCCAGCACCTCCTCCGAGGTGATCCCGTCCACGGGATGCACGGAAACGACCCGCGGGTGCCCGAAGGTGAGGGTCCCGGTCTTGTCGAGCGCGACCACCCCGACATCGGCAAGCGTCTCGAGGTGGACGCCCCCCTTCACGAGGACGCCGCGGCGCGCGGCTGCCGTCATGCCGCTGACGACCGCTACCGGGGTCGAGATGACCAGGGCGCACGGGCAGGCGATCACGAGCAGGGTGAGGCCTCGTAGGATCCAAGGCTGCCACTCGGCACCGAGCGCGACCGGCGGGATCGCGGCAACAAGAACGGCAGCGATCGCGACAGCGGGGGTGTACCATCGGGCGAACCGTTCGATGAAGCGTTCGCTGCGTGTTTTGCGCTGCTGCGCTTCTTCGACGAGCTGGACGATGCGAGCCAGGGTACTCTGTGCCGCAGGCCGCGAAACGCGTACCCGAATCCAGCCCTCACGGTTGATGGTTCCGGCGAAGACCTGATCCCCGGGGGACTTGTCGACCGGCATCGGCTCCCCGGTGATCGCCGCCTGATCCACAGCCGAGGCGCCATCGATGACCTCGGCGTCGGCCGGGATACGATCACCGGGTCGCAGGACGACCAGGTCTCCCTGACGAAGCTCGGAGGCAGCAACCTTCCATTCCTCCCCATCACGAACGACGACGGCAGTCGCGGGCGCGAGGTCCATGAGTGACTCCACGGACGCCCGCGCACGATCCACCGCGAAGCCCTCCAGGAGCTCGGCGAACGCGAACAGGAACGCGATGGCTGCCGCCTCGGGCGTCTCACCGATCGCGATCGCTCCGAGGATGGCGACGGTCATGAGGAAGTTCATGTCCAGCGCCAGTGCCCGTGCCGCGCGGATTCCCTTGGGGAAGAAATTCCAGCCGCCCACTACTGCGGACGCGACCCACGCGAGGTCGTAAAGCCGAAGCTCGGCGAAGGGAAGGCGCAGGGCGATCACCGAGGTGCCGGACAGGCGGATCAGCCCACCGACCACGAAGAGAAGCATCGAGGCGTAGGCGATGCGCGCTGTGCGCCCGGACCACGTTCGGGCTGCGCTGGGCGACTCGTTCCCGTCCAACGTCTGCGCCAGATAGCCCAGGCGACGAACCTCCTCACGAAGGCGCTCGGCCGGGGCGCGCGCCGGATCGTGCTCGACGGTGAGCGTTCGCGCCACCGGGCTTCCATGGACGGAGGCGACGCCGTCCAGGCGGGAAAGCTGGCCCTGTATCTTGGCCACGCAGGTCGGGCAGTCCATGTCGGGGACGCGAAAACGCACGGAGGCGACCGGGTTACTCACGGACGTGCTCCAGGCCCGTGCCGAAGAGCTGCGCCACGTGCTCGTCGTCCAGACGGTAGTAGGCCATTCGGCCATCCTTCCGCCATCGGACGATCCTCATCTGCCGCATCTGGCGAAGGTGATGCGAGACGGCCGACTGGCTCACCCCGACCACGGCCGACAGGTCGCAGACGCAGAGCTCCTGCCTCCGGAGTGCTTCGACGATCCGGAGCCGCGTGGGGCTCGCGAGCATCTGGAAGGTGTCGGCGAGATGGGCCAGGTGAGCATCCGAAGCCCGACCCATGAGGGCAGCATGGACGGCGTCCTCGTGGACGGGGTGGACGTCGCACCAAGCCTCGCCGTGGAGCTTCTCGAGAGAATCGGGCAGGGTACTCATTCTTGTTCCGTTAGCCGGCTGGGGTATTCCTCTTGAACATATGAGCAGATGTTCAGATATCAACCCCCACGGACCCCACAGACGATGGGGCTCTCTCCGGCAGGGTCCGGGGCCTTGCGCTCGTGGGACGGACGATAATAATTTGATGTGACATATCAAAATAATATTCCGTTCGGATCGCGTGACCCCTGGGGGCTCGCAGGAACAGGCCCCACGCGATTCCAAGAGTGGAGGGGGCCTCGATGACGCAGGTGGAGTCGCTCCTCGACGCCTGGACCCGGTTCCACCACGCCTGCCGCGCCCGTAGCTCGCGAGATCCGGTGACGGGGGCGCGGGTCAATGCCCACCAGGCGAGCATCCTCTCGCTCCTGGACCCCGTCGACCCTACCATGGTCGGTGAGCTCGCCGACCACGTGGGGGTGACCGCTTCCACCATGTCCCTCACGTTGAAGCGGCTGGAGCGCGCAGGTCTCATTCGGCGAGATCGGGACCCGGCCGACCGTCGCGTGATGAACGTCCGCTTGACGGACGTGGGGGCCCGGGTGCGAAACGCCCGCACCCTGCTCGACGAAGAGCGGGTCGATCGTGTTCTGATGTCGATGGAGATGGATGCCAGGGGCGCGGCGATACGGGGCCTCCGGCTGCTGGCGGACGCCGCGGACAGCTGGCACAGCGCGTCGGCGCGTTCCGTGGAGGCTCTCGTCCGGGGAGGGGAGGAGCGATGATTCGCTGGATCGTGTTTGTGGGCGTTGCCGTCGTCGGCCTGATTGTCACGGCGCTGGCGTGGGGGACACGGCTCCCGGTTGCGCACGTGGCGCAGGTGGGTCGCGTCGTGCCCGGCAGCCCGAACGAGGTGTGGCGTGCGATCACCGACGTCCGGGCCTTCCCCGAGTGGAGGCCCGACGTGGACCGGGTCGAGGTGATCGGAGAGGACGACGGCAGCGTGTCCTGGACAGAGCGGGGAAGCGGCGGAGCGTTGAGCTTCGAGACGGTGGAGCGCCTCCCTCCGCAGCGCCTGGTGACGCGCATCCTCCCGGAGGGGCAGGCGTTCGGCGGCACCTGGACGTACGCTCTTCGAGCCCAGGAGGGAGGAACCTGGGTCGAGATCCGTGAGGATGGGGAGATCTACAACCCGATCTTCAGAGTCGTGGCCCGCTATCTGATCGGCTACGAAGGGACGGCGGAGCGGTACCTCGACGCCCTGGCCCGTCGCATGGAGGCCGGCCGGTGACGGCCGGCTACTCGGGGACGGCACTGACCCGGAAGCTCGGCATGAAAGCGGGACACCGCGTGGGCGTCATGGGCGCTCCGGATCACTTCCTCTCGATCCTGATGCCCCGTCCCGAGGGAGCCCGGGTCTCCGAGCGGCCCCGAAAGCCCGGGGCGTTCGACGTCGTCGTCGCCTTCGTGCGGACACCCGGTGAGCTTCGGCGCCGCTTCGATCGAGGTCGCACGCTGATGCGGGAGGATGGTGGACTTTGGGTGTGCTGGCCGAAGGGGAGCTCTCCCCTGGCCACGGGGCTCCGCGAGCAGCACATCCGTGCGCATGGCTTGGCCCGGGGGTTGGTGGACAACAAGGTGTGTGCCGTGGACGAGGACTGGTCGGGCCTCCGCTTCGTGGTGAGGCTCGAGAATCGGTCCCCTTCGCGCGGCCGCTGAGACGCCCAAACCAAACGTCCGACGACGGCATCCAAGGTCATGAAAGGTTCCGACGCCGACGATTCGGAGGAGATGGGAGCGGCAGCCGCACGCATGGACGAGGCCCACCCGGGCGGAGTGGAGTCGATCGAAGCCCTGGTGCAGCGGGCCCGCGACGGCGACGCACGCGCGTTCGAGGGCGTTTACCGGAAGACGTCGCCCCGGATCTATGCCCTCTGCCTGCGGATGACGGCCGACCCGGACGAGGCCGCAGAGCGGGTCCAGGACGTTTTCGTGCGCGCCTGGGAACGCCTGGATTCGTTCCGTGGCGAGAGCCGGTTCACGACCTGGCTGCACAGGTTGGCCGTGAATCTCGTGCTCCAGGAGCGACGCTCGAAGGGGCGCAGGCGAGCACGTGAGCTCGCGGAGCCGGACCTGGAGCGGTATGGCCGAAGCGCGATCCAGGCGATGCCGGGCACCCGGATCGACCTCGAACGTGCCATCGCCGGGCTCCCGCCCCGTGCCCGGGAGGCGCTCGTCCTCCGGGACGTGCAAGGGTACCGCTACGAGGAGATCGCGACCCTCACGGGTGTGAGCCTCGGGACCGTGAAGGCCCAGATCCACCGCGCGCGGGGAATGGTGAAGGAGGCGATGAACCGATGAAGCACCACCTCACCGACGAGCGTTTGAACGACTTCCTCGACGGGCTACTCCCCGACCGGGAGGCCGTCAGCGTGCGCACGCACCTCGAGGAATGCCAGGACTGTCGGCGGGCGCGCGACGAGCTCGCCTCGCTCCTGGCGGACCTCCGCGTCCTTCCCGACCTGGCGACCACGCCCCAGGATCTGTGGCCCGCGATCGAGGATCGGCTGGCCCGCGGGGCCGGCGACGAGCCGGGCGGGGAGGCTACGGTGCTGCAGTTCCCGAGCGGGATGCCGGCACGCCGCCGTCCGACGGTTTCGCTTCCGCGCGCCGCGGCAGCGGCCATAGCCCTCTCGGCACTGTCCGGCGGGACGGTGTGGTGGGCGATGTCCCGTGCGCCGGTAGGCCCTCCGCAGCAGGCGTCCAAGGTGGTCGACACCCCGTTCGCGGGCACGACCGCGCTCCTGGCGGCCTCCGGTGCCGCCGGGTATGAACAGGCCGTGGCACGCCTCGCCGACGTCATCGACCGCGGACGCGGCCTATTGGCACCCGAAACCCTGGAGACACTCGACGCATCGCTGGAGACCATCGAGCGGGCGCTCGACGACGTGCGCGTGGCCCTGGCCGCCGACCCCTCCAGCGAGATCCTGGCTCGAATGCTGGTCAGCCATCAGGGCGCGAAGCTTCGTCTGCTCAGTCGTGCCGCCCTTTCGATCCAGGCCGCGAGTTGAGCCGGGCGATCATGACATACGTCCAAGAAACGACTGGAGAACGGTAGATCGATGAACGGAGTTCTGGTGGCCGCGCTGGCCACGTTATCGATGGCTCAGCAGACGGACACCACGTTTGCCGCTGCGGGCGCCCGGAAGCTCGAGCTGAGCACTCCGGCTGGGCGGATCGCCGTGAGCGGGTGGGACCGCCAGGACGTCCGCGTACGGGCCGAGCACTCGAGCCGCACCTATGTGACGATCCAGCGGAGTCGTGACGGATCGCTGATCAGGGCCGAGGCGGAGGCGCGACGTGGTCCCGCGACCATCGTCGACTACGAGGTGTGGATCCCCCGCGCGTTCGCCCTGGAGATCGACGCGAGCATGTCCGACGTGACGATCGAGGGCGTGGACGGAGACATCGAGGTGGACGTCACCCGCGGCGACGTGTCACTACGCGGCGGCCGCGGCGCTGTGAAGGTCTCCTCGGTGACCGGGAAGATCCTCGTCTCCGGGACCGAGGGGCGGATCGAGGCCGAGACGGCGGCCAACGAGATCCGCTTCGTCGACGTGGCCGGCGAGGTGGTGGCCGAGTCGGCGGGCGGCGACGTCGTCTTCGAGGCGTCGCGGCCCAGCGCAGTCGACGTGGGCAGCGTGGGCGGCCGGATCTTCTTCGACGGGACGTTCCAGCCGGGGGGAACCTACTTCTTCGGCTCTCACGGTGGGTCGGTCACGATCGTGGTTCCCGAGGGCACCGCGGCCACCCTGAACGTATCGACGGTGCACGGGTCGATCGTGAGCCGGCTGGGGGCCCAGCCCGAGGAGTTCCCTCCCGGTCGACGACACCGCTTCGAGGTCGGGGGGGGTGGTCCTCTCGTGGAGGCCGAGACCTTCGGGGGTCGCATCGCCCTGGTCAGGCCGGGCGCGGCGGGTAGTCAGGCCCCGGAGCAGCGGTCCCGGAGGGGCGGCCCCGATGCGTTCGCCGGGGCCTTCATGGACCTGTCGGGGTTCCTGGAAGGCGTCCCGAATCTGGTCGCGGACGCGGTGAGCCGTGCGCTGGCCGGGTTGGAGATCGAGGTCGAAGCCGGAGAGACTGCAACTATTCGGCGGTGACTTTCGTCTATATCATCGTTGGGCTGTTTCCGGGGGGGAGGTGCGCCCGCGGGCCAGGACCCCAAACTGCCGAGGGTACTCGAGGGAGGACGACATGGCGGGAGACCACGCGCTGATCAAGCTGGACGGGCTGAGCAAGGTGTTCTACACGGAGGAAGTGGAGACGCACGCGCTGTCGAACATCACGCTGGAGATCCAGACGGGAGAGTTCGTGTCGATCGCGGGTCCGTC
>QJYK01000181.1 GCA_003248075.1 Gemmatimonadota bacterium
CGCCGTCTCGATCACCACGCTCAGGAATGACGTGCAGAGGGCGATGGAGCCAAGGGCCTCGACCCCCGGAAGGCGACTTGGCGCGATCCGCGTGCTGGCCGACTCCGGGATTCCGGTGGGAGTGATGGTGGCCCCCGTGGTTCCCGGACTCACCGATCACGAGCTCCCCGCGATCCTGGAGGCTGCCGCGGACGCGGGGGCGACCTTCGCGAGCTACATCATGCTGAGGCTGCCGCACGGGGTGAAGGACATCTTCTCCGAGTGGCTCGCGCAGCACTTTCCCGAGAGGAGGGGCAAGGTACTGTCTCGCCTCCGCGCGCTGAGAGCGGGCAAGCTCTACGACGCCAGGTTCGAAACCCGCGGAAGGGGCGAAGGACCCTTCGCGGATCAGGTGCGCAGTCTCTTTCGCGTCACCAGGGAACGCCTGGGCCTGAATCGGGTGCCCGAGCTGTCCGTCGCTTCGTTCAGGGGTGCCGACCCGAAGGGCCCCCAGTTGGACATCTTCGGGTAGCCGCGCTACACCGCCGCCAGCGACACGTCCTGTCGCGCGCTCGGCGAGTTCGCGAACGTCCAGAGGAAGTTGGTGAAGCCGACGTCGTAGTCGGAGATCCCGTTTTGGCCCGTGATCTTGAGCCTCTGGTCGTACAGCGTGCGCATCACCGAGGAAACCGTGCTCTCGTAGACCGATGGATCCGGACGCAGTGCGTGAAGGTCCCGGGCCAGGGCCTCCGGTAGGGAGAGTCCCTCTACCCTCTGGTGGTAGTCTTCGGCGTTCTCCTTCGCGAGCACCTTCAGCTGCCGGTGCAGGCGCTCCGCGAGCGCGGACTGTGCCAGGACGGGATCGCCGGAGTTGATCAGAGCCAGGTATGCCAGGACCTGCGCGTGCAGCTCCTTCCAGTAGCCCTTTCGGTGCACGAACTCGTGGCCGATGACGTGCGCCTCGAAAACGCCCGTTTCCTTGAAGAGCGCTACATCCCCGGAGATGATGTCGCAAACGCCGAGGGCAAACGGGAAGACCAACTGGGCCAGCCCGAAGTCCCTCACCTCCGAGCTGGTCACGACCCGCTGACCGGTGACCGAGGCGATGAACCCCGTCAGGGCGTCGTTGACGTCCCGGGCCAGCTGCCGACGCGGGCGGCGTTCATCGGTCCACGCGCTCCCCAGACGATCGGCCACGCGGCCCACCTCGGCGCTCCGCTCGTCGTCGGGCATGGGGTCCATGAACGTGACGTCGGCTCCGAACTCCACCTCGAAGTCGATCCAGAGCACGTCTTGTCGGCTGATCCAGTCCTTCACTGCGCTGCCGGCGTACATCCCGAGCGCGGCGGCGCTCAGGACCCGCCCGGGGAGCGTGGCCCCCAGAAGCAGACGCGACGCCAACGGGGCAGCCGCTATCACGTCGGTCAGCGAGACCGGAGCGTAGGTGGCGTCGTTCGGGATGCGAATCTCGTCCATCGCATCACTATACGACATCCGAGCGAGAAAGGGTTCCCGACGGTGAAAAAAAACCGCCCCTGACTGGGGCGGCCGAAAGCGACGCGGGCCGGGCCGCCGGTCGTCCGACGATGGAGATCCGTCGGATGGACCTACGACCCGGCCCGGTCAGCAGCGCGACTGGACGATCGACTCCTCCAGCTCGGCCGGCAGCCCGACGGTCATGTGCACCGAAAGACTCTCGACCCGCTCGGTCGTGAAACCGGCTTCGGCCGCGTCAGCCGGAGCCGCGCTTTTCCCCACATCCCGATCACCGCCCCCAAGCGCGAGCAGCGCCACCAAGAGAGGAACGCCGAACAACGGCGCCCCGAATGCGGCCCACCAGGGAACCGCCGATTCCTTTTTCAACCGAGCCTGGACCATCGTCCCCTCCCTTCCCCACGTCTCCGGGGCCCGAGCGTCGCCCGGTGCCCCTCGTCCATCCCTTCGTTTCCAGGGCGACAAAAGTTTCGCCACCCTCGGAATCCCCATCGCCCGCTCGGGGTTCCCTCTTCCGCCCCGCCCGTCACTGCATTGGACGCCTCTCGGAGCCGATTCGTTGCATCCGGCTGTGACCACGTGATCCTCCCGGGATTGCAGCCGGGGTACCAGACCCCGCCGGTGCCCTGCCGACTCACCTCGCATACCTTCCGATGAGGATTACCGGAAAGAGGAGTCCGCCGGCTCATGATGCAGGTTCGGAGAACCGACGTGCGCCTGATCGTGCTGGAGACGGGCATGGTGCTGGTGGGCGTGCTGGCCGCGCTGTTCGTAGACGGGTGGCGGGAGAGCCGCCGACTAGACGAGGAGGCCCGAGGGGCCACGAACCGCCTGCTCGACGAGGTCCGGGTGAACCTGCGGGAGCTCGAGTCCCTGGACAGTGTGGTCACGGAGCGCTCGGCGCGGCTGCGCGCCCTGGAGCCCGAGCTGGACGGCACGACCCCTCTCGGCGCGCTCACGGCGCGGTTCGGGGGCTACCGTTCGCCCGATCTGTCCGAAGGGGCCTGGCAGCGTGTGAGCCTCGGAGCCGTGGCCGAGCACGTCCCGCCCGACATGCTCGAGGAAGCCTTCGAGTTGTACGCGCTGCACCGATATTTCCTGGGCCTCGACGAGCAGATCGGTCGCTTGGTGTATGGGGAGATGAACCTGGACCCGGCGCGAGTCCGGTACGCGTGGGCCGTGGCGCTGGCGATCATGGAACAACAGGCGAGTTGGGCCCGGGAGTTCATCCCCCACTACCGGGACTTCCTCTCTCGTTGGGAAGGGCGCTGACTGGGGGCTCGGGAGCCCCTCAGCGAACACCCGGCAGCACCGCTTCCAGGCCGGGGTCGTCCCGCACGGTGACGGTACCCACGACGGACCGTCCGTCCACGGTGAGCGTCACCCGGTAGGTGCCCGCGTCGGCGATGGCCCCCTCAGGTCGCTGGCTCCCGAAGAAGCCCGGAATCTGACCGCCGAACTGCTCGCGTAGCCGAGCCATGCGCTCCTCGAACGCCGCCACCTCTTCGGGTGACGGGGCCCAGCGGAGGTCCCAGAACCACCGATTCACGCCTCGGTGCGCTTCCAGCTCGTGATCCACCGAGCGGGCCCCGTCCAGGGTGGCGACGCGGATCTTGACCGGCTCTGCCGGCTCGGTGCGCAGCCAGAAGTGGAGCGCCGCGGAGTTGACCAGCTCGACCGGCGAGTTGCCCGGGGGCTCTTGCTCGATCGTGAGGGGGTTGCGGCCCATGAAGAGCTTGTGGCCGCGTGTCGCCCCGCGACTGATCCCTTTCCACTTGGTAGCGGTCTTCGCCGAGAAGAGGTGCGCGTCCGCCGCCTGTACCTCGGGGGTCAGCTGCTGGAGCGCGCTGACGTCGTCCAGGATCCAGATGCTGCGGCCGTGCGTCGCCGCGATGACGTCGCCGTCGCGCGGGTGCACCACCAGGTCGTGGACGGCCACCGTGGGCAAACCTTCGCCCAGCCGCCCCCAGCTGCGTCCCCCATCCACCGAAACGAAGGCCGCGAACTCCGAGCCGACATAGAGGAGTTCGGGGTTCCTCGGATCCTCCGTGACCACGTAGATCGGGTTTCCGGCAGGCAGTCCGTCGGAGATCTTCGTCCACGTGCGCCCATAGTCGTCCGTCCGGAAGATCCACGCATCGAACTGGTCGGATCGGTGACCGTCCTTCGCGACATAGGCCCGACCCTCCCGGAAGCGCGATGGGGTCACTCGGCTCACCCACAGCGGGCGCACGCCTGCGGGAAGATTCATCCCCGCGTCGGTCCAGCTGCTCCCGCCATCCCGGGTCACGTGCACGCGCCCGTCGTCGGTCCCGGCCCAGATCAACCCGGGGGTGACCGGGGACTCGGCGACCGTGATCAGGGTCGCGTGCGTCTCGGCGGAGGTGATGTCTTCCGTGAGGCCTCCACTCCACGGATTCGTGAACGCGGTGTCCTGGGTGGAAAGGTCGGGGCTGATGATCTCCCAGGTGTCGCCGCGGTCCCGAGAGCGGAAGAGCCGATTGCCACCGAAGTAGACGGTCTTCGAGTCGTGCGGCGACAGCGTGAGCGCCGCGGACCAATTGAATCGGAACTCCGGACTCGGGAGCTCGTCCATGGGTCCCGACCAGCCGGGCTTCACCCGGGACCAGTTCAGGATCGTGGCCGGGGTCGGCACGATGCTCTTCCCTTGCTGGCGGAACACGGCGTCGAGCCGGCGAATGCTCCCGCCCTGAGCCTCGGTGTAGACGGTGCGCCAGTCGTTCGGGTCGACGGTCGTGTGGAACCCGTCCCCCGAATGGAACTTGAACCAATGGTCGTTGAGCACACCGTTCCAGTCCCGGCTGTTGGAAGGGCCGCCCCAGTTGCCGTTGTCCTGAAGGCCGCCGTACACCCAGTACGGGTCACGGTTGTCGGCGGTCACGGCATAGAACTGCCCGAGGTCCATGTTGTCGAACATGACGAAATGCTGGCCGCGGTCGAATGTGATGTACGCCCCCTTGTCGTTGCCGACATAGAAGCGGTCGGACTGCGACGGATCGATCCAGAGCGCATGGAAGTCGCCACTGATACCTTCCAGCTCTCGATCGAACGTGCGTCCTCCATCCTCCGATACCTGTGCAGAACCCGACAAGACGTACACGCGATGGTCGTTCGAAGGATCGATCCAGATGTGCGAGTAGTAGAAGGGCCGGTTGTTGAAGCGGTTCACGTACGTCCAGGACGACCCGCCGTTCTCGGAGCGATAGATCCCGGTTCCGAGGCGCGTCATGTCCGCGAAGGCGGGATCGTTCCGATCCGGCTGGAAGCCGTGCTCGACGATGGCCATGACCACGTCCGGACGGGAGCTGGACACGGCCAGCCCGATCTTGCCCGTGTCGCCCGTGGGGAGGCCGTTCGTCAGCCGGGTCCAGCTCGCACCGCCGTCGGTCGACTTGAAGATGCCGCCGTTCGGCCCCCCCGACAGGAACCGATGCGGATAGCGGATCCTCTCCCACATGGCCACGTACAGGACGTCGGGGTCGCGGGGGTCCATGACCAGGTCCGACGCGCCCGTGCGTCCGTCGTCGGGCAAGCCCTCACCCAGCCTCTTCCAGCTGCGTCCTCCGTCCTCGGTCTTGTAGACGCCCCGTTCGCCGGTGTGACCCCACAGGTGTCCCTGAGCCGCCACCCAGGCAACGTCGGGATCGGTCGGGTGCGTGAGCACCTCGCTGATGTGATGGGTCTGTGTGAGCCCGACGTTTCGGAACGTCTTTCCGCCGTCGGTGGACCGGTACACGCCGTCCCCCCACCCTACCGAGTTGCGGGTGCACGATTCGCCGGTGCCGATCCAGATGATGTCCGGATCCGGCTGGAAGATCGCGATGTCGCCGATATTGCCTGTCCCGTACCCCTCGAAGATCGGCTCCCATGTCGTGCCCGCGTCGTCCGACTTCCAGGCACCGCCGGAGGCAGCCCCGACCACGACGCGGGAGAAGTCCGCCGAAACCGCCTCGATGTCGGTAACCCGGCCCGCCATGTTCGCGGGGCCGATGTTCCGCCAACGCAGATCACCTGACAGATCCTGGGGGGTCTGGGAGGCCAACGGCTCGACGCACAAGAGCAGCATCGCGAGCGCAGTCGCGGACGGGTGGCGTGACATGGATCGACTCCGGGTCTGTCGAGAGCGGGCTGGACATCCACCGGCCAGCATCGGCGGGCGGGCCGGGGCCCGCAAGGTCGGCCCCCGCCTCGCGCGGATGCGGCGCGGGAGCCATCTTCCGCTTTCGTTTCCCCGACCCGGAGTCACCCCGATGCGATCGCTGTCGCCGATCACCCGCCCGTCGCGCCGCGCGCTGCTCCTCGTGATGGCGACCGCCGCCTCCGCGGCCGGCCAGCTCCCGGCTTCGGGGGATGACGCCCTGGACAGGCTCGAGGCGTCGCCCCGCCACGGTGAGTGGATCCGGTACGACGCGAGCGAGGGCGACATGGTCGAAGCCTGGGTCGCCTATCCAGAGCGCAGCGGACCCGCACCCGTGGTGGTGGTGATCCACGAGATCGGCGGGCTGTCGGATTGGATCCGTGCCGTGGCCGACGAGCTCGCCGCCGAGGGCTTCATCGCGATCGCCCCGGACATGCTGTCCGGAAAGGGCCCGGGCGGAGGCGGCACCGCCTCCTTCGACCGCCAAGGGGTGGGACCGGCGATCCGGGATCTGGACCGCGGTGAGATCAACCGGCGGCTCCGTGCGGCCGGTGCGTACGGGATGGCGCTTCCGGCCGCCGCGGACCGGGTCGGGGTGGTCGGCTACTGTTGGGGAGGCTCGTCGAGTTGGCTCCTGGCGGTGGACTGGGCCGATCTCGACGCAGCCGTCGTCTACTACGGTACTTCGCCGGAGGGTGGGTACGACCGCATCCAGGCGCCGGTCCTGGCCCTTTACGGCGGAGCCGACAACCGGGTGAACGCGACGATTCCGGCGGCGACCGAGGCCATGGGAGCACTGGGAAAGCCCTATTCGCCGCACGTCTTCGAGGGCGCGGGCCACGGGTTCCTTCGAAACCAGACGGGCCAAGACGGAGCGAACCTGCGCGCGGCCGAGCAGGCCTGGCCGCTCACGGTATCGTTCTTCCGCGAGCACCTGGGAGCCTGAGCCGAAGCGCCCCCGAGCCCGTGAGCGCTCCACCGCTCGTCGTCCTCGCGGCCGGACTGTCGACACGCTACGGCCGGCTCAAGCAGCTCGACCCGCTCGGTCCGGCCGGCGAGTCCATCATGGACTACAACGTCTTCGACGCCGCCCGGGCTGGTTTCTCGCGGGTGGTGTTCGTGGTCCGGCCGGAGATCGACGCCCTGGTCCGCGAGCACGTGGCGTCGATCGTGGGCGAGCGCCTCCCGGTGTCCTTCGTGCACCAGACCCTCGATCAGGTCCCGGAGGGGTTTCCGCCCCCGCCGGAACGGGCTCGGCCGTGGGGCACGGGACAGGCGGTCCTGTGCGCACGCGACGAAGTCACCGGCCCGTTCGCGGTCTGCAACGCCGACGATCTGTACGGTGCCGACGCCTTTCGCCAGCTCTTCCGCCACCTCAACGCGGAGCCATGCCCGACCGAGGCGGCAATGGTGGGGTACCGGCTCGCGGATACGCTCTCCGGCGAGGGGGGCGTGGCGCGCGGCATCTGCGTCATGGGGAAGGATCGACTGCTGCAGCGGATGACCGAGGTGCGGGAGATCAGGCGGGTCGAGGGGTGGATCGAAGGGAGTGAGCCGGACGGTGAGATCGTGGAGCTGGAAGGAAACGAGACCGTCTCGATGAACCTTTGGGGGTTCACGAGTCCGGTGGTCGATCTCATGGGGCGGCAATTCGTGCGCTTCCTCGGGCGTTGGGGCGCGGATACGGCGGCGGAGTTTCCGCTCTCGACCGCGATCAGCGAGCAGGTGGAGCTGGGCGCCGTGAGGGTGGCCGTGCTGCAGGGACGGGACGACTGGTTCGGGGTGACGCACGCTTCAGACCGGGAGGAGGCGGTGGCCGAGCTGCGCGCTCGCATCGATGCCGGTCGATACCCCGAGAGTCTTCCCGAAGCGTTCGTCCGAGGCGTCTGACCGTGCAACTCACCGCCATCGACTGGGTGGTGGTGGCCGGCTACGGCGTGGTCGCGCTGGCCGCCGGGCTTTGGTTCGCCCGACGTGCCGGCGGGGGCGTCGACGAGTACTTCCTCGCGGGTCGCAGCATGCCGTGGTGGCTCCTCGGGACGTCGATGGTAGCCACGACGTTTTCCACCGACACGCCCAACCTCGTTACCGACCTGGTGCGCACCGGAGGCGTCAGCCAGAACTGGGTATGGTGGGCCTTCGCCGTCACCGGCATGTGCACGGTGTTCTTCTACGCGAAGCTCTGGCGTCGCTCTGGAATCCTCACGGATATCGGCTTCTACGAGCTGCGCTATTCGGGGCGTCCTGCCGCCTTCCTCCGTGGCTTCCGAGCGCTGTACCTCGGTGTGTTCTTCAACGTCATGATCATGGCGACCGTCACACTCGCGGCCATCAAGATCGGCGGCGTGCTCCTCGGCGCCTCGAAGTACGAGGTGGTCCTGATCGCGGGAGCCGTCACTGCCGCCTATTCGGTGATGTCGGGCCTCTGGGGCGTGGTGGTCACGGACCTGCTCCTTTTCGCCGTCGCCATGACCGGTTCCCTGGCCGCGGCGTGGTACGCGGTAGCCCAACCGGAGGTCGGCGGGCTCGCAGGGCTGTTCGCGCACCCGGCGGTCCAGGGAAAGCTGTCCCTGCTGCCCGACTTCAGCGACTGGAGCACGGCCTCGGCGGTGTTCGTCGTTCCGGTCGCCGTTCAGTGGTGGAGCACATGGTACCCCGGAGCGGAGCCCGGGGGCGGCGGATATGTCGCGCAACGGATGCTCGCGGCCCGGGACGAGAGCCACGCACTCAAGGCGACCCTCTGGTTCAACGTCGCCCACTATGCACTCCGACCATGGCCGTGGATCCTGGTGGCGCTGGCGTCCCTGGTCGTGTACCCGAACCTGGCCTCCCTCCAGGCTGCCTTCCCCCACCTCGATCCATCCATCGTGCGCCATGACCTCGCCTACCCGGCGATGCTGATCTTCCTGCCGCACGGCCTGCTGGGACTCGTCGTGGCCTCCCTGGCCGCCGCCTACATGTCGACGATCAGCACCCACCTCAATTGGGGTGCCTCGTACGTGGTGGACGACGTCTATCGCCGGTTCGTGGCGCCGACGCGGACGGAGGGTCACTACGTCGCGGTGGCCCGTTGGACAACGCTGCTCCTCGTCGTCCTTGCAGGAGTTGTCGCCCTCTGGCTCGAGAACGCACGCCAGGCATTCGAGATCCTTCTCCAGATCGGGGCCGGCTCCGGGTTGGTATTCTTGCTTCGCTGGTTCTGGTGGCGCGTCAACGCGTGGAGCGAGGTCGCGGCGATGGTCGTCTCGTTTCTCTTGGCGGTGTGGTTCCAGTGGGGCCACGTCCGCATGGGCTTCCAGCCGCTCCCCACACACCTGCAGCTCGTCCTGGGCGTGGCCGTGACCACGGCCGGCTGGCTCGCCGCGACGTACCTGACGCGCCCTGCGGAGACCCGGACACTCCAGTCGTTTTACGATGCCATCCGCCCCATGGGCCCTGGCTGGGTCGGCGCCGGGATACGGATCGACCCCTCGGAGCACGCGGGTGAGAGCCCGGCCGCGGCGTTTCTCTCGTGGTTCCTCGGATGCGTGGTCGTCTACGGCGCGGTCTTCGGGACCGGATACGCTCTCTACGGCGCCCGCGCCCTCGCTGCCGTGTGCCTCCTGATGGCCGTGGTTGCAGCCGTGGGGCTGATGCGCCTGCTACCGCGCGTCGGACTCCGCTAGCCCAGGCGCCGCCGGGTCCCAATGGCGGAATGCCGGGGGTACCAGGCTGGCCAGCAACAAAGCGAAGAACACCAGCACCAGCATCCCCGTGGAGGCGAACAGCACGCCGTTCCATCGGGCCAGCCATGCCGGGGCGAGGTACGGCTCGTCGGGCGCCAGGCCGAGGCGGGTCACGCCTGTCACGGTGCCCGAGACGTGAAGCCACACCACGAGGGCAGCTACCGCGAGGTTGAGCCCGAGCACCCTTCTTCTCACAGCGGGAGTGTGCAGGACGTCGGAGGCGCCCTGTCCTTCCTGCGCCCGAAGGTGCTCGCCGATGATCCAGATGATCGCTCCGAGAAGCACCATGGTGTCGATCCCGATCGTCGCCCCCATCGCGTGGCCCGTGACCACGTAGGTGCCGTGGATGATGGCGTTGAGGGGCGGCACCGAGATGAGCACAGAGCTGAACAGGATGGCGACGGTCCAGTACTTGGATGCCGCGAAGGAGCCGCGCGACGCGCAGAACGGGCCCGTGCGCCGGACCCGCATCAGGGCCCACAGGTCCGAGACCGCCCTGGCCAGGATGATCACCTCGGTCATGCTCACCACGAACGAGATCCACTTGACCAGATGATCTTGCGGCAGATGGTACGTGTGGTGTGCGAAGTTGGTGAAAGAGTTCAAGAGGCCGACGCCGAAAAGCGCGTAAGCCACACGCGAGTGGCCGTACGATGGGTCTCGACTGATGCGCTCACCGATGTAGACGATCGACCCGTAGACGAAGAGGTTGAAGCTCCCGACGAGCGTGCCGGTGGCCTTCCACTGGACGCGCAGATCCTGCACCGGATCCCCGAAGACGGCCGGGAGCAGGTAGGCATGCTGCTCGACGAACGTGTAGATGAAGAAGAGCATGCCGACGCCCCACATCGTCATGTAGACGGGACGGTGGAAGAAGCCGGGGCCGGCGACGCGGAAGAAGTTCCAGGCGTAGGCGATCCAGCCTGCCAGGATGAAGACGCTGAAGATCGGGTGGAATCCCATGTACTCCCGACCCGACCCGATGCGCAGCAGGAGCGTCACCAGGATTCCCGCGCCCGCGATCGCCCAGCACAGCACCTGGATCCGCAGACGCGCGCGGTCACCCGGCGTGGCCGAGCCTCCGTAGTCCTGGAGCCAGCGGTGCACCACCGCGACCCCACCGAGGAAGATCCACGCGGAGGCGAAAGTCGTGTGGATCGGGCGGAGCTGCCTCATGTCCAGACCCCACGCCTGGAGCGTGGGCGCCAACGCCGGGATCGAGTAGAGCGCTCCCAGGATGCCTGCCGCGAGCGTCACGCCGATGGCGATCAACCCGCCTCGCAGGAACGTCATGGTCGCGAAGCGGCGAGCCGGATCGCCCTGTCCGAAGTCCAGCCAGATCCCACCGACGCCTCTCTCCGGGACTCCCGCGCGCGGGCTCGTCGGTGCGTCGGGGAGGGCCACGGAGGAACGTGCGGTCCCGGCGCCGCTCACCGGTACTCCCACCAGGACAGGCGCGACCAGTCTATCCGAGGACGGCCTCTACCGGCCTCCGTGCGTGCGAGGAGCTCCGCGCGGTTCACGTTGAGCCACTGTAGCCAGGCGACCACGCCGTCCATCTCCTCCGCCCTGAACGCGGGCGCCGGAGGCGGCATGCCCTTCTCCGGACGCCCGGTCGTCAGAACCGAGCGCAGCTCGGCCTCGGCCAGTCGCTCGACCACGGAGGTCAGGTCGGGCGCATTGACCGTCGAGGTCCGGAAGGGGACGTGGCAGACGCCGCAGACTCGCCCTGCCATCGCGTCGAGACCCACCGACGCCGTCGGCGGGACGCCCAACTCCCGGGCGGCCTCTCCGAGGCGCTCGAACGGCGTGTCCGCGTCGCCGGGCGCCCCCAGCCGCAGCTGCCCGCGTCCCAGATCGGTGCGGTCGATCGCCCTCAGGAACGCACGCACGTCGGCGATCTCTGCATCCGACAGGTGGAACGCGGGCATCTGACCGCTTCCGGACGTCAGAAGCGACGCGAGCCGCGTGTCATCCACGCGGCTCGCAGCATTCGTCAGATCCGGCCCGAGGAAGCCCCCCTGGCCGTAGAGTTGGTGGCAGACTTGACACGATCCCCGATGGAAGATGCGGCGGCCCCGCACCGCCGCCTCGTCGAGTCGGCCGGTCGGCTCGTCCCCGTACACGAGCACGGTCTGGACGGCGAAGCACGCGACCAGGACGGCGAGGAGTCTCTTCTTGGACGAGGCGTCGAACATGGCGGGGGCAGACCGCGCGGGCGCTTGGGGCAACGACGCTGAAGAAGGGCACAGGAGTGCGTCGCGTCAAGCGGGCCGGCGACCCCCCGGTCCCGGCGTGTCGGCCGCGAGATCCAGGCAGGTAGCGCCCCCCGAGGGGTACGCCACGAAGACGCTCGCTCCCCCTCCTCGATCGGCGAGCGCGCGGCGGCGCACGTTCTGCAACGCATCGACGACGGCATCGACCCCCGGGCCGGCGGCAAGCGCGACGATGCACCCTCCGAATCCCGCACCGGTCAAGCGTGCGCCCAGAGCTCCCGCCCCACGGGCCGCCTCGACCAGGGTGTCGAGCTCCGGCGAGCTCACCTCGTAGTCGAAGCGCAAGCTCTCGTGCGACGCGTTCATCAGGGCCCCGAAACGGTGCGGATCGCCCGCCACCAGCGCCGCGTGCGCGTCGCGGACACGGCGCGCCTCCGTGATCACGTGCCGGAAGCGCGCCGACAATGTCCCGTGAAGGAGCGAGTCTCCGGCCGCCTGCGCGCCCTCGAACCCCAGCGCGTCCAGCAGGCTCGGGTACGAGGGGGCAATCCGTCCGCCAGGATTCGTGCCCGCCATGGCCCTGGCCACGACCTCCATCGCCTCCTCGCACGACCTGCGCCGCTCGTTGTACGCGCGCTGGGCATGGCCGGACTTTTCGGCCCGCACGCCGCTGTCCGCGACGATGAAGCGCCAGTGCGACGGCACGGGAACCGGGGTGAACCGTAGCGGCGCGAACTCGATCAGCGCCGCCGCACCCTCCACCGCCGCCAAAGAGATCGCCTGGTCCATGCCGCCGCCCCGCGTGCCGGTGAAGCGCTCGGCCTCGGCCATGATCTGCGCGAGCTCCAGGTGGTCGACCTCGATGGCGGACAGCCGCGCGAGCGCGAGTCCGACCGCATTGACGAGCGCCGAGGAGGACGACAGACCGGACGCAACCGGCACGTCCGACTCCACGAGCCCGTCGAAGCCCGCGGAGACCCCGAACCGGCGTGCCAGCTCGACGGCCGGCGCGCGCACGTAGTTCCCCCAATGGCCGCCGGGCACGGCCGTCTGCGGCTCGCGCAGGTCGAAGTCCACCGGCTCGAACTCGGGGGCGACGTTGTGGAGCCTGACTCTCGAGTCCGTCCGGGGTCGGAGGAGGATCCGGACCTCCTGCCGGAGCGCCATCGGCAGCACGGGCAGGTCGTTGTAGTCCGTGTGCTCCCCGATCAGGTTCACGCGCCCGGGCGCCCGACAAAGGTGGCTCGGAGGGGCCCCGTAGAGCTGCTGGAACGCGTCGCGCGGGGCGCCGCTATCCGTGTGACTCAGCTTCCGAAGCGCGCGTCGATGGCCCGACGGATCTGCTCGAGCGTCTGCCCTTCCTTCCAGCGCCTGTAAGCCAGACGTCCCTCGCCCTGGCAGATCTGGCAGCCACGGGCCATCCCCTGCTCGTGATAGCAGGTCAGGAGCGATCGGTTTCCGATCAGCATGCAGCCGCAGTAGCAGGCGAGCCCGTCCGCGATCTGTGGGATCTCGCGGATTCCGTCGAACGCCTCGATCACCGATTCGTCGAAGCCGTCGGCCCGGAGGCTCTCGGAGCTGATGACGCCCGATGCGTCGATGCCCGGCCTGGGCTCGGGATGTTCGAGGTGCCTGGATGCGGGGGCCCGAGCCGACGCGGTCGTCGCCGCGACACACGCCGCCGGAATGGCAGCGAGAAAACCGCGTCGGGTGATGCTCCGATCCCTCATCGCCGGCGTCTCCTTGGCCTGGGCGTCCCGCCTCCGCGGCGCGGTGGCCGCGGACGGTCGGGCGGAGTCTACACCAACGGCACGCAAAAAGGTCATGCCGCGCCTCAGGCGCGGACCAGGTCGAGGCGGGGCCAGCTTCGCCACCTCCCCCGCGTGAAATCGGGGAACGCGGCCGGCATGCTCCCGTTCGCGACCGACCACTCGGAGAGAGGGCCCACAGCCGAAAGCGCGGCCGCGTCGTACACGTTCATGTCGGTCGGCTCCCCATCTCGCAGGCACTTCACGAGACGATAGTCCTCGATGAAGTCCATGCCGCCATGGCCGGCGCCGGCCGAGCGCTCGTCCAGGTCCTTCCAGAGGGGATGGTCGAATTCGTCCAACCGGTCCCGCCAGTCCTCCCACGCGTCGTCCGGGCTCATGCCCTCGACGTGGACCCGGTGGGGATAGCCCTGGAAGATGCCCTTGGTGCCCTGGACGAGATGGATCCGGCTGTACGGCCGGGGCAGGTTGGTCCCGTGCGAGACGAGGATGGTCCGTCCGAGCGCCGTCTTGATGAGGCTGGAGTTCACATCTCCGAGGACATAGCGCTCGGCGCGCTTCGGATCGCCCTCGGGGTAGTGGGTGCGGGCCCAGTCCTGTAGCCCGCGCGAGGGTGAGCTCATCGAAACGAGGTAGTCGAAGCGGTCGCCCCGATGGATGTCCATCACGTTGGCGACCGGACCGAGCCCATGGGTGGGGTAGAGGTTGGCGTTGCGCAGCATCGAGTGGGCGCGCCGCCACAGCCCCTCGTGTGCGTCCTCGAACTTGATCGCCCTCAGGTCGTGCAGATAGCCGCACTCGGCATGGAGGATCTCGCCGAGCAGCCCGCGGCGGGCCATATGGAACACCATCATCTCCGGACGATCGTAGTTGCAGTTCTCCATCATGACGCAGTGCTTCTGCATGGCCTCCGCCGTCTCGACGAGCCGCCAGCAGTCCTCCATCCGATAGGCGGCCGGGACCTCGGTCGCGACATGCTTGCCGTTCTCCATGGCCGCGACGCACACCGGGACATGCCACTCCCATGGGGTGGCGGTGAAGACGAGATCCAGGTCTTCGGTCTCGCACAGGCGCACGAAGTCACGGTCGCCTCGGTCGTAGATTCGCGGCGCCGGCCGGCCGTCCTCGGCGACCCACGCGGCGACCTCGCGGGCGCGAGGGGCGTCGATGTCGCACACCGCGACGATGTCGACGCCCTCCAGGCCGAGGAAATTCCGCACGTGCGAGCCCCCCTGCAGCCCCACGCCCACGAAGCCCACGCGCACCCGCTCCATGGGTGCGGCGGCGAAAGGTCGTTCCGGCGCCTGGGCGAGGCCGCGCTCCGTGCCCATTCCGGCGAGGGGCCCACCGGACAGGCCATCGGGGAGCGAGCCGGAGGCGAGCGCACCGAGACCCGCCGCTCCCAGCCTGAGCGCGTCCCTGCGGGGTATCGAGGAGGGTCGGCCTTCCGGGTCGAGAGGGTCCATGGCTTCGATGGGTGGGAACGAGGGTGGGTCGACGGACGCAACCTGGGCGGTGGAAGTCCCGGGCTCAAGAGCGGGTTTTTCCCTACTTCTTTCCCAAGAGGGGACCTCGTATCCTTCACGTGGATGTTCCCGATGGGCGCCGACCCGCCGCAACGGAAGGAGGCTGTACATGAGTCGATGGATCCCCTCACTGGCCGCCCTCGCCGTCGTCGCCGCCTGTTCCAGTGAGCCGCCGGCGGCGGAGGCGCCGTCCGGGCCCACCCGTGCGGATTCGGTGCAGATGGCGATGGCGGCGTTCGATGCGGCGGCCTTCGACACGATCTCCTGGGAATCCGACCAGGCGGCCGCGGAGCGCGGCGGGCTGGTCTTCCGGATCAGCTGCTCGAAGTGCCACGGCGACAGGGGCGCGGGGGACGGCGGCTTCGTGCTCCAGGGCGACACCCTTCGGCCCCCATCCTTCCTCGCGCCGGATTGGCGGTTCGCCAACGACCCCGTGGGGCTGAGGCGGCAGATCTTCTCGGGAAACGTGGCAGGGATGCCCTACTGGGGGCTCGTCGGCCTCAAGTACAGGGACATCGACGCCGTGGCCCGCTACGTCATGGGGACCCTGAGGCGCTGATCGGGCGCAGCGGGTCGCAACCACCTGGCGCCGAGACGGTGCGCACCGCCTAATACGGGATTCGTCCCCCGGCGAGGAGTCCCGATGTTTCGTGCGCGTGCATACCCTCTGACGTGCCTGCTGCTGGTCGCGACGTCGGTCGCAGGTCCCCGCGCTTCCCTCGGGCAGGCCTTACCCCGAGCGGAGCCGGACGCGGTTGGGCTCTCGGCGGAGCGCCTACAACGGCTGGGCGACCGGCTGGATCGCTACGTCGACGAAGGCTCGCTGCCGGGAGGTGTGGTGATGATCAGCCGCCGGGGCCGAGTCGCCTATACACACGCCTTCGGTTGGAGAGATCGCGAAGCCGACGCGGTCATGTCCGGCGATGCGATCTTCCGCATCGCATCGCAGACGAAAGCCCTCGTCAGCACGGCGATCCTCATCCTCCAGGAGGAAGGGAGGCTGCTGATCACGGACCCGGTCGGGGACTACATCCCCGCCCTCGCGCACACCACGGTGGCCATGCCACGACAGGGGGGGGGATACGACGTGGTGGACGCCCGCCGGCCCATCACGCTCCGGGACCTGCTCACCCACACCGCCGGGGTCGGCTACGGAGGGGGACCCGCAGCGGACCGCTGGGCGGAAGCGGGCATACAGGGGTGGTACTTCGCCCATCGCGACGAGCCCGTCCTCGCGACCGTCGAGCGCATGGGCCCGCTGCCCTTCGCGGCGCAGCCCGGCGAGCGATTCGTGTACGGGTACTCCACCGACATCCTGGGCGCCGTGGTCGAGGTGGCCTCGGGCCAGCCCCTGGACGTCTTCCTGAGCGCGCGCGTGTTCCAACCTCTCGGGATGCGCGATACTCAGTTCTACCTGGCTCCGGAGAAGGTCTCTCGACTGGCCGTGGTCTACACCCCGACGGAGGACGGCGGCCTGTCCCGGGCCCCCGAGGGCCCCGGAATGGATACACAGGGTCAGTACGTGGTCGGGCCGCGGCGCAGCTTCTCGGGAGGGGCGGGGCTGCTCTCCACCGCCGAAGACTACACGCGCTTTCTCGAGGCGATGCGGGCGGGCGGCGCCCTGAACGGCGTGAGGATCCTCTCACCCAAGAGCGTCGAGCTCATGACCACGAATCACATCGGCGAGCTCTACGGAGCACCGGGGGTCGGCTTTGGACTCGGCTTCTCGGTGGTGACCGACCTGGGTGCTCGGGGCCAGCCGGGCTCGGTGGGAGAGTTCGGGTGGGGAGGCGCCTACAACTCCTCGTATTGGGTCGACCCGTCCGAGGATCTGGTCGTGGTCTACTTCACGCAGGTCCGGCCGGGCCCGCGCGTGCGCGATCAGGCGACCGTCCGCGCGCTCGTCTATCAGTCGATCGTGGACGGCGCGGCCCGCTGAGGCACGCCCTAGACTCTCAGCACCCGCCCGTGGTTGGTATGGTTCAGGTCCAGGCCGGTCGCCCTGCCGAGTGCCGTCAGGACCCGGTACTTCCAGCGCTCGTCCTTGTGCCGTTGTGTGCGGACGAGGCCGGGAGGGTCGGTCAGGCGCAGCGCGTCGGTCCAATCCATGGCGTCGATCCGCCCGCGCATGACCGCGGGATGGGTCCCGCCGTACCGGGTCAACCGCCCCAACGGCCCGTAGTCGAACGTCTCCGTGTCTCCGTGCTCCGCCTCCACCACCTCGGGGGGACGCCGATGCGACCAGAACTCGCGGATCTTCGCCTGCATGTGGCGGGGGTGACGGACCCAGCCGTAGTGGAACACGCGGGCGTGGGCCGGAGCCACGTCGATGCGCCGCTGATCGGGGTATCGGAATGATTGCGCATCCCGCACCGAGCGGACTCCCAGACCGTTGCGCACGACGCGGATCTCACGCTGGTACCATCCGTGCCCGTCCTGGATGTGCTCGTAGTCCCCGAAGAAGTGCAGGTAGTCGAAGAGCAGCCCCTCCACCCGCCGGTCGTCCAGGAGCTCCGCACAGCGCGCCCGCAGTCCAGGAACGTCGTCCTCGTGTAGCGCTTCATCCGCCTGGATGTAGAGGCACCAATCGCCGGAGCACGACTCGAGGGCGAGGTTCGTGAGGTCGGCATAGATCCCCTGTCGCCGCACGTCGTCCCACACCCCCTCCACCACACGAACGCGCGGATCGTCGATCGACTCGACGAGGCCCCGGGTGTCGTCATCCGGATCTCCCGGCGCCACGGCCACCACCAGCTCGTCCACGAGCGGGAGCACCGAGAGAAGCGCCTCGCGCAGCGGGTAATCGAGCTTGACGGCGTTGCGCGCGAACGAGAAGCCGGAGATGCGCACCGGAGCGTCAGCGGTCGATGCCGAGGATCCTGCGCGCGTTGCCTCCGCGGATGCTCGCGAGATCTCCCGCCTCGAGCCCCAGGTGGTCCAGGCTGTCCCGCATCTTCCCGAGGCTCCCGATCATGTGAGGATAGTCGGACCCGGCGAGGACGTGCCCGGCACCGGCGAAGCCAATGGCAAGACGGAGACACGCCGGGTCGAAATTGACCGTGTCGTAGTAGAAGCCCTTCATCTGCTCGCTGGGCGCGATCGTGCAGCGCTCACGGCACTCCGGGTAGGCCTCGAACCCACGGTCGAATCGCTCCGCCATGTATGGGACCGCGCCCCCGAGGTGCGCGAGGACCCAGGTGATGCCCGGATGCCGCTCGACCACGCCGGCGTACACGAGGGAGGCGGCGGCCAACGTGGTATCCATGAGGAAGCCGACCATCGGCATGAGCATGTACCTCTCCATCACTTCCACGCCCACCGGGTAGGTCGGATGGATGTAGACGACTGCTCGGGACCGGTCGAGGGCGGCGAAGACTGGGGCGAAGCGATCGTCCGCCAGCGGCACACCCGAGGCGTTCGAGAACAGCATCACGCCCGGAAGCCCGAGGTCGTCCACGACCCGGCTCGCCTCCTCCGCGGCCGCGTCCGGCGCGTTCATCGGCAGCGTCCCCAGGGCCGTGAACCGATCCGGCCTACGGCGCACATCGGCCGCGAGCGCATCGTTGACGACGCGACTCAGTGCGACCGCGCGCTCCGAGGTTTCGATGCTCGTCCCCGGGCAGGTGAAGGTGAGCACCTGCATGTCGACGCCCTCCGCGTCGAGCTGGGCCACGCGTCGGTCGAGATCGCGATGCCCGGGAACGAGCACGTTGTAGTCACCGGGGGAGTGGAGCACCGGGTTGCCGGCCTCGTCCTCGGTGACGCGAAACGACGTCCCTCCGGAACGCACCGCGTCCAGATAGGCCGGCGGGAAGTAGTGGTTGTGGAAGTCTACGAGCATCGGATCAGGCACCTTCCTGGAGGTTCGGCGACCGGCGGTAGCGAGCCCGGGCCCAGAAGTGATAGACGGGGAGGCCCAGCAGGACCAGTCCAAGACCCACGAGGCTGGAGCGAAGATCCGATGCGACCTGGTACACGACGATGGCGAACGCCGAGGTCGCGAAGACGAGCGGTACCCATGGGTATCCGGCGATCTCGTAGCTCCGCGTCAGGTCCGGGCGTCGGCGAAGCAGGATCAGGCCGATCGCCATGAGGCCGAAGAAGATCCACTCGGTGTAGACGACCCGCGTGAACAGCGCCCGATAACTCCCGGTCGCCACGAGAACGCTGGACCACGCGCCCTGGAGCAGGATCGCCCGGTGCGGCGTGTGATAGCGCGGGTGGACCTCGCCGGCCCATGAGAAGAGCAGCCCGTCGCGCGCCATGGCGTAGTACACGCGCGGGCCGGCGAGCACGATCCCCGACACCGCGCCGAACGTCGAGAAGACCACGAGCCCGGACATGGCCGCACCGCCTCCGCGGCCGAAGACCGCGTCCGCGGCGTCCGCAGCCACCCGCGTGGATGCCGCCACCACCTCGAGCGGAAGCACCCACAGGTAGACCGCGTTGAGCGCGATGTAGCACACCGTGACCAGCACCGTCCCGACCAC